>NZ_CP159534.1:603667-905500 GCF_040529335.1 Streptomyces sp. HUAS MG91
GGGGATGGAGGCTGAGGGAGTCGGTGGTGTCGGGTAGTGCCATGCGAGGGATGAGGGAGGCACCCGCTCCTGCGGCGGCCAAGGCCGCCAGCACGGCGAAGTCGCTGCTGCGGGTCCTGATGTCCGGGACGAAGCCGGCCGCGCCGCAGGCGCGTTGGATCATCTCGTAGCAGGAGGTGTCCGGGCCCGGGGTGAGCCAGGGCAGGTCTGCCGCGAGGGACAGGTCCACCGGCTGGCCTGGCCGCAGACCCAGTTCGCCGGCCTGGCGGGGGTGCAGGGCGAGCAGCACCGGTTCCTCCATGAGGAGGGCCTGCTCGTAGGCGGCGGGGAAGCTGCGTGGCAGCACGGTGTAGCTGTGGACCAGGGCGAGATCGGTGGAGCCCTTGTGCAGTTCGTCGAGGGCTTGGTCGGGTTCCTGCACGGACAGTCGCAACGACAGTTCCGGGTCGGGACCGCTGTCGGCCAGTCGTTGCCACAGGGGTGCGACGAGGGCGCGGGCGGCGGAGGCGAAGGCGGTGATCCGCACGATGCCGCGCCGGCCGCTTCGCAGGGCGGCCAGGCCGGACTCGGCTGCCGCGAGTTCCGTGAGGATGATCTCGGCGTGAGCCACCAGCAGTTCCCCGGCCGCGGTCAGCCGCAGGGTGCGTCCTTGCTTCTCCACCACCGGTGTGCCGGCCTCTTTTTGCAGGGCGGCGAGGTGCTGGGAGACCGCCGGTGGAGTCAGGTGCAGAGCCTCCGCGGTGGCCGCGACGGTCCCGTACGCGGCGAGGTGCTGGAGGATCCGCAGGCGTCGTACATCGAGCACGGTCTATTCCTTCATCGGGACGGGGCTGGGGACGGGTTCACCGTGGCGGGCGTCCTCGCCGTGTGCGGTCAGGGGCTGGTCGGCCGCTGGGCGGCCGGGGGCGTCTGCCCGCTCTCCGCGGCGGCGCTGCGCCGGGCCGCGCCGGTTGATCATGATCACTCCCGCGACGCTGACCGCTCCGCCCGCCAGCTCGATGAGGTGGGGCACCTCGCCCAGCCAGACGAAGGAGATGACCAGGGCCACCGGCGCGACCAGGTACAGAGCGGCGGTGGAGGTGGCGAGTGGCAGGCGGGCGACGGCGTAGGCCCAGATGACGAAGCCGAGCGCGGAGGGAAGCAGGCCCAGGTAGAGCGCGGAGGCCAGGGCGTCGGCCGGCGCCTCCAGGGCCGCGTGCCAGGTGGCGGGGGCCAGTGGCAGGGAGAGGACCATGCCGGCGACCATCGCGTAGGTGGCGACCTCCAGGCCGGTGTAATGACGCAGCAGGGGCTTGGTGGCGACGTGGTACACCCCTTGGACCACGGCGGCGGCCAGAACGACGAGGGCGGAGGCGGTGAACCCGCCAGCACCCCTGGCCAGGCTGACGAGCGCCGCGCCGGCGATCGCGACGACGCTGCCGAGGGCGGTGTTGCGGCTCACCCGCTCCTGGAGGAACAGGCTGCCCAGCAGCACGCTGAAGACGGGGACGATCGCGATCAGCAGGCTCGCCGTACCGGCCGCCACGTTCACCTCGCCCCAGTTGAGCAGGAGCTGGTAGGCGGTGATGCCGGTCGCCCCGCACAAGGCGATCAGAGGCAGATCGCGGGACCGGGGTACGCGGACCTTCGCGAACGGCGCCACCAGCAGCAGGGCCACAGCAGCGATCACGATCCGCAGGAACGACAGGCCTAGCGCCCCCAGGCCGTCCACCCCGATCCGGATGGCGGGGAAGGCCGAGGCCCACAGGACGACGGTGCCGGTCAGGGCGAGAAAGCGAGAAGATATGAGGCTCGGCTGCATGCGGTCCAGCATGCTCGCCCGGAATGAAAAGTTCCATTTAGTCTTTGTGGCGCAATCCGTTAGTCGCGCTTATCCAAGGTGCCGGGTTCACTGTTCGTCATCGCCGTCCTCGGACGCGTAGGTGTCGTCCACCGGGCCGACCAGGGCGAGCAGGTGCGTGGTCCTGTCTGTCCGCCCGTACTCGGTGACCGCCGCGCCCAGCGGGGCCGGGTGCCCCTCACGGCCGAACATCTGCAACAGGTACCTGGTTGGTGATGAGCGACCCGGCCACCCGGAGCATGCCGGGCCAGTGCGCGGCGATCTTCTTCCTCCCGCACGGAGGACCAGGCTGTGAGACATGCGCGTCACCGGGTACTTGATCGCCATGCATACTCACAGTGCTCATGTTCTGGCCGCATCCGGCGGCCCCGGGGTGATTCTCGTCGTCGTCGGCGTGCTCATCGTCCTGGGCCTCGTCATCGCCTTCGTCGCGGGGCGGCGCCGTACCGCGCGCCGCGCCGGGATCAGCACGCCCCCGGCCCACCCCGGCCCCATCGACGACCAGGCGCAACGCGGAACCGGCTGGCAGACTCCGAACGACGACCCCGCCCAGGGCCACCCGCACCGCTGAGCGGCAGAGAAAGCTCTTCCCATAACCGACCAACGGCTTGAGGGCCGCAGCGTCCTGGCCCTCGTCACCAACTACGGCGTCGAGCAGGACGAACTGCTCGTGCCGCTGCGGCAGCTGCGCGAGGCAGGCGTCGCCGTCACCGTCGCCGCGGTCAGCATGGATCCCGTGCGGACCTTGTGCGGCGACAAGGATCCCGGGGAGAGCGTCGACCCGGACGTCTCCCACGAGTCCCTGGGCGCCGCCCGGCACGGCCTCCTGCTCATCCCCGGCGGCACGATCGACGCCGACCAGCTGCGACGGGAGACGGCATCCGTCACGGCAGCCGTCCGCGAGCACCTCGCCTGACGCCGACCGGACCCGTCGCGCTCGGGGTACGGAGGGCGATGTCCGTTCGTAGGGTCGAGAGGTAGTCGCACACTGTGTGCTTGGGACGACAGGCCCGCTTCCAGGAGTACGGAGCCACCCCGGCGGAGTGTTGAGCGTGGCTCCTGGCCATCCTTGCCGACAGTGATGATGAGGGAGCGATCCTCCTTGTCCACCGGCCACCCCCACCACGACGCTCCGGACACGGGGCGCGCCTTCCTTCTCTTGGCCGTCACCTCCGAGGGGCGCGAGCGACACACCCTCCTCGAGGAAATGGTCGAGGCCCTGCCGCCCATGGCCCAACCGCATCGCCACTCGGTTCCGCGACCAGAGCAAGAACCTGGAGGCCCTGAAACGGATCGCGGCGCCGGGCCTGGTCAAGGCCGTCGAACGCACCGACGCCGACCGAAGCGCCGGGGCGGTCGGGAGCGCGAAGAAGCGTGGCGAGTCCACGGAGCGGGCCGAGGAGATCGCCGCGCGCACCGTCAGCAAGGAACGGGCGCGCAGCGGCGAGCCCCGCACTGCGAGCCGCACCTCCGCCAAGGGCCCCAAGTCGGCCTCGCAGCGCGGAGGCGAGCGGCCCCATCAGGGGGCGCAGGGACGCACCAAGGACCCGCTCCGAGCGGAAGCCGGGCGCAAGAACGACAAGGGCCGCTCGTCGATGGACAGGGCGGAGCCGGCCAAGGCCGTCGGACGCTGACCCGTGTCCGCACGGCGGCCGCTCCACATCCCGGGGCGAAAGCTGTGAGCTGGGACGTTACGGTCAGCGGCCCGTGGGCACACGGGACGCGTCCGCGGTACCGCTTCGGCCCGAGTGCACCTGGTGAAAGGCGATGACATGACCCACCGCACCCGTCTCCCGTTCCGCGCCCGGGGTCCGGGAGCCCTGGTCACCGGTGGTTCCCGGGGACTGGGCCTGTTCATCGCCCGGCACCTCGCCGAGCGCGGGTGCACCGTGACCATCGCCGCCCGTGACGCCGACGAGCTGGAGCGTGCGGCGGCGCAGCTGCGCGAGGAGACCGGGGCGACCGTGCACGCGGCCGTGTGCGACGTGCGCGACCGGGACGCCGTCCGCGGCGTACTGCGCGCGGTTCGCGAGCGCGACGGTCTCGACATCGTGATCGCCAATGCCGGTGTCATCCAGGTCGCACCCGTCGAGGCGGTCGGCTCCGCCGAGTTCGCCGACGCCATGGACACGATGTTCTACGGCGCACTGCACACCTCTCTCGAAGCGCTGCCGTATCTGCGTGAGAGCCGTGGCCGTCTGGGCCTGATCGGCTCCGTCGGCGGGCTGCTCGGAGTGCCGCACCTGCTGCCGTACTCGTGCGCCAAGGCCGCCGTCGGGGCCCTCGCCGAGGGGCTGCACGCGGAGGCGGCGGGGTCGGGCGTGAGCGTCACGGCGGTCCATCCCGGGCTGATGCGGACCGGCTCGCACCGGCAGGCCGAGTTCGGCGGCGACGCGAGCGCCGAGTTCGGCTGGTTCAGCGCCGCCGCCGGCGCCCCGCTGCTGTCGATGGACGCGGACCGGGCGGCCCGCAGGATCGTGGACGCGGTGATCCAGCGGCGGGCCCGGCTGGTGCTCACCGCGCCGGCGAAGGCGGCCCAGCTCGCGCACGGGGTGGCTCCCGGTCTCACCACCCGGCTCAGCGGTGTCGTCGCGCGGCTGCTGCCGTCCGCGTCGGGCCGGAGCCCGCTGCGCCAGGGCGCCGAGGCCGGAGAGCCCCGGAACCCGGTCGCGCGCCGGATCCGGTCCTGGGGAAGCGCACGCAACGACCGGGCGGTACGCGAGGCCAACCAGCAGGAGCCCGGGCCCCGCACCAGTTCGTAGGCCCGCCCGCCGGTGCGGTCGTGCGGCGCTGCGGGTGCCCCGGTCCCGTACGCGTGTGACCGTTGATCGTCAGGGGGTACCGGCGTTCGCGATCCGGACGGAGGAGCTCTCACCGTGAGTGAGAAGAACGACAAGCCCGCGCGGCACGGCCTGCGGGCCTATCACGACAAACGGAACTTCGATCGCACGCGGGAGCCGCACGGTGAGCAGGAGGGTGCGGACGGGCGGGGCGGGCCAGACGGATCGGACGACGCGCCCAGCCGGCCCGTGTTCGTCGTCCAGATCCACGACGCGAGCACCCTGCACTTCGACTTCCGCCTGGAGGTCGACGGGGTGCTCAAGTCCTGGTCCATCCCCGAAGGGCCCTCCACGGACTCCCGGGACAGGAGGCTCGCCCTCCCCACCGAGGACCATCCCTTGTCGTACAAGGACTTCGAAAGGCTGATCCCGGAGGGTGAGTACGGCGGCGGCACCGTGATCGTCTGGGACGCCGGTACGTACCGGCCCACCAGCCACGACGCACACGACCGGCCGGTGCCGTTCGGCGACGCGCTCGACGGCGGGCACGCCACCTTCGAACTGCACGGCGACAAGCTGCACGGCCAGTACGCCCTCACCCGCTTCCACGGTCGCGAGGAGAAGTCCGGCGCCGCCTCCGCGAAGCCGACCTGGCTGCTCGTGCGCACCGGATCCGGGCACCACGGCGACGGCACCCCCGACCCGCGGCGCGCCCGGTCGGTCCGCAGCGGACGCACCCTGCGCCAGGTCGCCGAGGCGGAAGGAGGTGAGCGGTGATGACCGGACTGCTGGACACACTGCCGCCCCACCTGGGGAAGGCCGCCTCTCCCCCGCCGCTCCCGGCACCGAACTGGCGGAGTCCCCCATGCTGGCGACCCTGAGCGACCGCCGCGACTTCCCCGCCGGCTGGATCTTCGAGCGGAAGCTCGACGGCGTCCGCGTCCTCGCCGTCCGCGAGAACGGGAAGGTGACACTGCGCTCCCGCTCCGGACGGAAGCTCGACGCCACCTACCCGGAGATCGTCGACGCCCTCGCCGCGCAGGACTGCGCGGACTTCACGATCGACGGCGAGATGGTCGCGTACGCCCACGGCCGCACCGACTTCGGACGGCTCCAGCAGCGCATGGGGCTCACCCGGCCCGCGGACGTGGCGCGGAGCGGCGTCGCGGTGACGTACTACGCCTTCGACCTGCTGCGGCTCGACGGCACCGACCTGCGGCGCCTGCCGCTGCGCACTCGTAAGTCCCTCCTGCGGAACGCGTTGACGTTCCGCGCGCCCCTGCGGCTGACCACCCACCGCAACGAGGGCGGTCGCGAGCTCCTCGCCGACGCCTGCGCCCGGGGCTGGGAGGGGCTCATCGCCAATCGTGCGGACAGTCCCTACCGAGGGCGGCGCTCCGACGCCTGGCTCAAGCTGAAGTGCTCCCGGGGCCAGGAGTTCGTGGTCGGCGGCTTCACCGAGCCGACCGGCAGCCGGAAGGGCATCGGCGCCCTGCTGATCGGCTACTACGAGGACGGCCGGCTCCGCTACGCGGGCAAGGTCGGCACCGGATTCGACCAGAAGACCCTGACCGGGCTGAGAGACAGGCTCGACGAACTGCGGGTGGACACCTCGCCGTTCGACGGCCGCGTCGTCCAGCCCACCGCCCTCTGGACCCGGCCTCGCCTGGTGGCAGAAGTCGCCTTCTCCGAGTGGACGCGTGACGGCCTGCTGCGCCACCCCCGCTACCAGGGGCTGCGCGACGACAAGAAACCCACCGACGTGGTCCGGGAGCGGGCGGAGACATGACCGGAAAGCAGAACGTGCTGCGGATCCTGCTGCGCGAGCACGGCCGTACCTACGCCGCCGAGGCGGGCATCCGGCTGAGGAACACGCCGCAGCCGCTGTACCGGACGCTCGTGCTGGCGAGCCTGCTGAGCGCCCGGATCCGCGCCTCGGTCGCCGTCGCGACGGCGCGGGCGCTGTACGACGTCGGCCTGCGCGACCCGCGCCGCACGGCGGACGCCACGTGGCAGCAGCGCGTCGACGCGCTGGGCAAGGGCGGCTACCGCCGCTACGACGAACGCACCGCCACCCAACTCGGCGACGGAGCAAGGCTGTTGCTGGACGACTTCGGCGGGGATCTGCGGACGGTGCGGGAGTGTGCGGACGGAGACGTCGACGAGCTGCGTGCCCTGCTGCGCCGCACCCCGGGCCTCGGCCCGGCCGGCGCCGACATCTTCCTGCGCGAGGTGCAGGACGTCTGGCCCGAGTACGCGCCGTTCCTGGACGCGAAGGCCCTTCAGGGCGCCGAGCGCCTCGGGCTGCCGGACGAGCCCGCCGCACTCGTCCGAGGTGCGGGAGACGCCTCCCCCGCACGCCTGGCCGCGGCGCTCGTCCGTGCGGCGCTGGACCAGCGGGTGGCGGACGACTGTCTGGCCCGGGCCCGCCGACGGACGGCAGACTGACGGAAGGAGGTACCGCCCGATGACCGGGTCCCAGTCCCTGCGGATCGGCCGCCGCACGCTGACACTGCACCGGCAGGACAAGAGGCTGCTGCCCGCCGGCGGAACCGGTGGCGCGATCACCAAGGGGGATCTCACCGCCTACTACCGGGAGATCGCCCCGTACATGCTGCCGCACCTGCGCGGACGCCCGTTGATGCTGGAACGTCTTCCCGACGGTCTCGACGGCTCCCGCGTCATGCAGAAGAACGTCCCCGGATACTTCCCGGACTGGGTGCACCGCGTGAAGGTGCCCAAGGAGGGCGGCAGTGTCGTGCACCCGGTCTGCGAGGACACGGCGACGCTGGTGTACCTCGCCGACCAGGCGGCCGTCACCCTGCACCGCTGGCAGTCGAGGGTTTCGGACATCCGGCACCCCGACCGCGTGGTGTTCGACCTCGATCCGTCCGGGGAGGACGATTTCGAGGCGGTCCGCGAGGCCGCCCGCCAGGTGCGGGAACTCCTCGACCGCGTCGGTCTCGCCTCCGGGGCGATGACCACGGGCTCGCGCGGTCTGCACGTGGTGGCCGTCCTCAGGGGCAGATCCACCGTCGACGACGTCCACGACTTCGCCAAGAAGGCGGCCGACACCCTGGCGGCGGCCCACCCCGACCGGCTCACCACCGCCGCGCGCAAGGCGGACCGGGGCACCCGGCTGTACCTGGACGTGCAGCGCAACGCCTACGCGCAGACAGCCGTCGCCCCGTACACGGTGCGCGCGAAACCCGGCGCCCCCGTGGCCACCCCGATCGCCTGGGACCAGCTCGACGACCCCGGACTCACGGCACGGCGCTGGACCATCGCCAACGTCGTCGACCAGGCCCGGTCGGATCCCTGGGGCGGTCTGGCACGCAAGGGACGGGCGCTGGGACCCGCCCGCGACGCGCTGCGGAAGCTGTCGGACGAACACGCCTGAGCCGGCGCCCGAGCCGGGACGACGCACCGGTGGTCGCCCCTTCCCGTCGAAGGCGACTGCGCGCGGTCCCCGGCGGAGTCACCCGGCCTGGGCCGAGGCCAGCGCGGCGAGGAGGTCGGCCAGTCCGCCGGGCGCCCGCCCCCGCAGACGGGACGACGTGTAGACGCACTGCCCCGAGCGGGCGATGCGGTGCCCGGTCGCCGCGAGCCGGGCCGCGAGATCCCGGTCCTCGCCGCTCGCGTACGGGCGGAAGCCGCCGACCCGCGCGTAGGCCGCCGCGGAGACCCCCAGGTTGGCGCCGTGCACATGCGGGTGGGTCCACGGGAGCCGCGTCTGCACGGGCCGGGTGCGGAAGTAGTCGCGGTCGTGCAGCTCCGCGACGGTGCGCGGCCCTGCCGAGCGGATCAGGCGGATGGTGCCCAGGACCGCGTCGTAGTGGTGGCGGGCCCACGTGATCTGGTGGCTCAGCCAGTCGCCGGGGACCAGGGTGTCCGCGTCGGTCATGGCCAGCCAGGTGTCCGGTCCGGGCAGCAGGTCCAGTGCGCGGTCCACTCCCCGGGCGCGTGCCACCCCCACGTTGTGCGCGTCGCTGGGGACGACGATCACCCCCTGCGCGGAGGCGATGGCCGCGGTCGCGTCCTCGCAGGCGTCCGCGACGACGACGGTCACGACCGGCAGGGGGACCGCCCGGGCCGCTCTGCGGACACTGCGCAGACAGGCCGCGATGCCGCTCTGTTCGTTGTGCGCCGGGATCACGACGGCCACAGCCGCAGGATTCATGCGAGGCCCTCGGACTGTGCGGGGCTCAGGATCGACCCGGCGTGCGTGCGCCGTTCGTGGACGGTGAGGGTGAAGTCCGGGTCGTCGTAGCGGGCCAGCAGCCCGAGGTCGTCGCTGTCCGCCAGTTCGTCGGCGATCTGACGGCCGGTACAGGTGTGCTCGGGCACCGGGTGGTTCCAGTGCACGGCGACGAGGTGGCCCCCGGGCTCGAGACTCCTCGTACCGTGCGCGAGGATGCGACCGCGGTCGGCGGAGCCGAAGTAGTACAGCAGTTCCGAGAGGACCACGAGATCGAACGAGCCCTCGGGCCACTCATCGGGGACGACCATCTGCCGTACGGTGACGTTCTCGAGGCCGGCCGTGTTCCGGCGGGCTCGCTCGACGGCCCGGTCGACACGGTCGGTGGCGAGCAGGCGTCGGCACCGGTCGGCGAGGAGTTCGGTGAGGGCACCGACGGAGCACCCCGGTTCGAAGGCGCGACGGTAGAGCGGGCGGGGCAGCGCCGCGGCGGTCAGACGGTACTTGCGCTGGTCGTACCAGCGTTCGGCCAGATGCCACGGGTCGTCGGTGTCCGCGTACTGGTCGTCGAAGTAGCCGGCCGGGGTGTTCAAAGGATCACCGTCTCGAAGTTCCGGGTGTGGTGGGCGATCTCCTGCGGGGGCAGGACGGGCGGAAGGTGGTCGCCTCGTGGTTCGAGCTGGCTGGTGAACCGGGCGAGCGCGGCCTTCTTGCGGTCGAGGGCGCGCGGCGACAGCGGCAGAACGGCTGCGCGGTGCCAGGGCACGCGCGGATCCTGGGGATGTGCCCAGTGCCACATCCACACCGGGTACGACCAGAGGGTGACGCCGGAGCGACGCGCGGCGCTCCGGGCGGCGCGTCCGGCTGCTTCGTGGTCGCTGTGCAGGTCGTTGCTCCAGGGCGCGACAAGGAGTGCGGCGCCGGCGTCGTCCAGCAGCGCGCCGATGTGCCGCGCCGCCTCGTCCTCGCAGCGATCGAGGGCGGTGTCGGGGAGTCCGGCGTGCGCGGGCGCGCTGTGGGCACCCAACTCCGCCAGCGCGGCGCGCAGTTCGCCGCGACGACGGTCCTTGAGAGCGCTGGCGTCCCGTGGGCCGATGGCGCCGTGGGACGCCTCGCCGTCGGTGAGGCACAGCGTGTGCACGGGTGTTCCGACGCTGTGGAGTGCGGCGATCGTCCCGCCGAATCCGAGGACCTCGTCGTCCGGGTGCGCGGCCACGACGACGACCGGGCCCGCGGGGAGGCTCGCGTGGGGCAGGCGATCGGGCAGCCCGGCTGCCAGCCAGCGGGCTTCGTCGGTGCCCTCGGCGTCGATCGCCCGTGCGGCCGCCCGACGGTGGGCGGCGGGTGGCGCGGGCTTCATCGGGTGTGTCCTTCCGTGGCGCGGTCGCCGAGCGCGTGGCCGAGGGCGGCCAGGTCACCCTCGGCATGGTGCTGGCGCACGTAGACCGTGAGGTCCGCGGCCGTGCGTGCGTGTTCCTCGTCGCGGCACAGCGGACCGGCGCCGGTCGCGCGGCCCACACGGTCCAGGACGTCGGCGCAGGTCTGTGCGGCCACGGCGCGGACCCGCATGCTGCGCAGGGCTGCCTGCCGCGCCCGGTCGTGGGGGTCGGCGTCGATGTCGGCGGCGGCTTGCCGCAGGACGGTGTCCGCGGCGTGCAGGGCGATGTCGACGGCGCCGAGGTGGGCCGCGGCGTGCTCGTTCAGGCGGCCTTCACTGGCCCGCCGGTACAGGGTGTCGGCGACCGCGTGCGCCCCGCCGAGCCAGCACGCCGCGACACCGATGCCGCCGTGCTGGAAGCCCGGGCGTCGCAGGTAGTCCTCGGGGTCCCCCACCGGGCGGGCCACTGCCTGGTCGAAGGAGACGTCCAGACTGTCGCTGCCGGCCATCCCGAGCGCCGGCCAGGTTCCCTCGACCGCGCGGACGCCGTTCTGGTCCAGCGCCACGGCGAACAGCCGGTAGCCGTCGTCGGCCTCGGCGGTCACCAGGGCGTGCGTGCACACCCGGGCTCCGGAGCAGAAGGGTTTGACGCCGTCGAGCGTCCAGCCCTGCGCCGTGGGCGTGGCCCGGACGACCGGCTGCGGCGGCCGCGCCGCCCATACGCCCCAGCGTTGCGCGGCGGTGGGACGCGTGCCCTCGATCTCGTGCAGGACGGCCACCGCGTCCAGGTGTCCCTCGGCCAGGCGCGCCAGCGACAGGTCACGGCGCCCGAGCGCCGCCAGTGCTTCGAGGCGGCGCGGGGTGTCCACGCCGGGCAGCGGCACCTCCGCGGCGGACGTGGCGACGAAATCGGCGAAGAGCCGGGCGGCCCGCGCCGGTTCACCGCCTACCGCTTCCACGTCGTCGGTGGACAGCAGAGACATCTGCGACATCCTGAAGCTCCTGAAGGGTCGCCGGACGCCCCTGCGGCGCCGGGAGGCGGACACGGGTTCACAGACCGGCAGGCTCTTCCCTGCCGGTTTCCGGGGCGGGACGAAGGCCGGGTCCCACCTCTCGCACCAGCAGGGCATCCGCCGCCGCCAGCGCCTCGGCGACGGTGCGCGAGGCGGTCATGACGCACAGGGTGTAGGTGATGTCCTCGAGCGCGCGGGCGGTCCCGTCGTCGGGGCACTGCTCGTGCGCGAACCGCGCCACGGCATACCGCGCCAGCAGGGCGCGCACAGCGGAGGGCGACGGAGTGATCATGGATGCTCCAAGGAAACAGGCGACACCCCGAAAAGGTGTGGCAGCCGTACTCGTGAACGCCTGTTGTCCCAAGCGAGCACCCGAGTGCCCCCCACACCCATGGTCAAACAGAGAGGTCAGCCGCGCGACCCGGGCCGCGGCCACGAGGCCCGGGTGTGCAGGTGTTCCAGGGCGCTCAGGACGACGGCCCGCCGGTACCAGGAGAGCCACATCGCGAGCTCCCCGGCCAGCGATTCCAGTGCCGTCCTCCGGCCGTCGGGCAGCCGGTGCCCCGGCCGGCGGTGATGGACGGTGATCACACCCGCGCCGACACGGTCGTCGTGGAGGGCCGGCACGCCCAGCAGGGCGCGGCTTCCCGCGGCGAGCGCCGCCCGTCCCGCCGGTGACGTCCCGACGTTCAGATCGGTGGCGAGGTCCGCCACGTACACGGTCTGCGCCTTGGCGTGCACAAGGACGGGAAGGGACAGCGGATCCTTCACCTCGGCGACCTCGTTGCGGTACTCCGCCTCCAGTCCTGCGTGCCCCTCCAGGATCAGCGCTCTGCCCAACGCCGCGTACGGCAGATGCACTTCGACGGCGTCCGCGTCCGCCAGCGTGGCTGCCCGGGACACCACGGTCCGCAGGACCTGCTTGAAGTCGCCCGCGTCCAGGTCGCCGCCGGCGAGGAGGGCCAGCCGCGGGGCGGCGTTCGCGTCCCGTCCCGTCAGGCCCGGGAACCAGGCCCGGCCCGGTGCCGGCGGCCCGGCGGCGACCACTTCCGCGGAGAGGATCCGCACCGGCACGTTGTGGTGCTGGGAGGCCACGCGCAGCAGGTCGAACGCCGCGGACGGGGAGCGGAGTCCGTAGCGCTCGAGCACGATTCCCTGCGCCATGCCGATCACCTCTCTGCTGCGGGACTTGGCGGTCAACCCGAACACCTGCTGTTGCAGCTCGGCGAACCTGTCCTGCGTCAGTTCGGACCCGTGCGTTCCCGTCAGCGCCCGGGCCGCGGCGGCGGGCAGCTCCGGCAGGGCCGCGAGAGCCGCCTCCACGGTCTCGTACACCTGAGGCCTGGGCGCCGACGACGTGGCGAGCGCCGCCCGCGCCGCCGGGGGCGTCGCCACCAGCAGTACGGTGCGGCCGGCACCCGGACGCAGATGCGCCGCCAGGGCGCGTGAGGCCGCCGTGCCCATCAGCCGGGCCGCCGTCAGATCAAGCACCAGCCGTTCATCGGCGGGCGGCGCCGATCCGAGGAAGGGTTCCACCAGAGCCTCGACGCTCACCGCGTCGAAGTCTCCGGAGAGGCGCACGAGCCGCACGGGAACCGCCTTCACCCACCGGGCCGTCGCCTCCGGAACACGGGTCACGCCTCGACCTCACGGGGGTGCGTGTCCCGCCGCCGCGCGACCGTCCGTCCTGGCTCGGCACCCGGGTGCGCGACGAGGAGCGCTGTGTGTTGGTGCTGCGGGCTCATGCCTCTCCTTCACGAGCGCGGTGGCTCTCAGGGAAGTGGCGGACACACGCGGCGACATGACGCAGACACCATCGAACGGAACGGAGACCCGGGCACGGCGCTGCGCAGCCGGTGACGGTGTCAGCCTGCTGTCAACGAGCACCTGTTTTGCCCAAGCGCTGCGGTCATCGATCTTACGGGACCGCGACGACCGTCCGCTGTCCGGTTCCCGCACCTCGCGAGGGTCCGGGCAGCGCGCCGTCACGCACGGGAGGACGCCGTCGATCTGTACTCCGGGGCATCCGCCTGTTTCTGACGTACCGACGGACGACCGGGGAGGAGGCGAGCCCGTGCCTGTCGCCCGATGCTGCCTCGACGCGCTGGACCGCCCCGATCAAGCAGCACAGCGAGGACGTGCCGCGCCTGAGGCGTGTCAGGCTGGCCACACCATCAAGCCGCGCCCGCACCGAGGCTCCGGTCAGCCGGCGGGATGGGTGGTGGTGAGGTCGGACAGGCCCGAGACGGTCAGGACCGGATCCAGGAGGGGGTTGCTGATCAGTTCGAGGCGTTCGGCGTGCGGGAAGAGCACGCTCAGGCCTGCGCTGTCGAGGTACTCGACGGCTGTGAGGTCGAGCACGAGCGGGCCCGGCGTGCTGTCGAGCAGAGCGGCCAGGTCGGTCGTGTTGCTCATGTCGATCTCGCCGACGGCGGTCAGGACGACGATCCCGTCGGGTCGGCGGCTGGGTGTGAGCGTGAGGTGTGTGGCCATCAGACGATCCTCGTGTGCATGTCGACGGTGGTTCCGGTGGGTGCCGGGGTGACGGTGACGCGTTCCATCAGAGCGCGCATCAGGCCAAGGCCCCGGCCCCGATGGGTGTTCCGCTCGGGTTGGGGCGTCCTCCACCGTCCGGAGTCGGCGATCGTCAGGCGCAGGTCGCCGACGAGTGCCTCGGCCCGGAAGCGGATGGCGGCGCCGGGGGCGTCGCGGTGGCCGTGCTCGATCGCGTTGGCGCACGCCTCCCCTGCCGCCACGAGGATGTTCTGGACGGTGCCCGGCGGGAGCTCGCACTGGGCGAGCCAGTTGCGCAGAGCCTTGCGGACGGGCGCGAGCTGGGCGGACTCGGCGGGGAAGGAGATCTCCAGCGGCGCCGGGTGGCGATAGAGCAGCAGCGCGACATCGTCGTCGTAGCCGTTGGCGGGGGCGAGCCGGGACATGACCGAGGTGGCGAGGTCGTTGACGGCGATGTTCCGGCCGTCTTGGAGGGCCTCGCCGGCTTGGTCGATGCCGGCGCTGAGCGGGCGGCGCCGGCGTTCGACCAGGCCGTCGGTGTACAGGAGCAGAGTGGAGCGGGCGGGAAGGGTGCAGGTGCCCTCGGGGCGTGGGGTGCCGGGCCGGACCGCGAGGGGAATGGACCGGCCGTCCTCCAGGAGCTGGGTGGTGCCGTCCGCGCGGGCCAGGATGCCGGGTGGGTGGCCGGCGCTGGAGTAGATGAGCTGTCCTGTCTCGGTGTCGAGCACTCCGCAGAAGACGGTGGTGCACAGGGCGCGGGGGACGCCGGCGGCGAAGTGGTCGAGGGCCATCAAGGTCTGGGCGGGGCTGCCGTTCTGGAGGAGCAGTGCACGGCAGGCACTGCGCAGCTGGCCCATGACGCTGGCGGCCTCCAGGCCCCTGCCGACGCAGTCGCCGACGACGATGCCGATGCGCCCGTCGGGCAGGGTGACGGTGTCGTACCAGTCGCCGCCGACCTCCAGGGGGCGGGTGGCGGGCTCGTAGCGGACGGCGAAGCCGGCGGGGAGGTGGGACGGGCCCAGGATGGCGCGCTGCAGGGCGATGGCCGTCTCGCGCTGCTGGTCGATCTGGTGAGCGCGGCTCAGCCCCTGCGCCAGGTGGCCGGCGAGGAGGGACAGCAGGAGCTGGTCCTCCGCGGAGAACGGGCGCTGCTCGCCGAGGTCGACCCAGAGCACGAGCGGACCCTCGGGGTGCTCGAGGGCGATGGCGGCCGAGCCCGGTTCGGTGGTGGGCGTCAGCGGTGTCCGGTGGCGCAGCTCGGCGAGCGCCCGGCGACGGTCGGCAGGCAGTTGCTGCCAGGTCAGATCCGGGTCGGTGGCGGTCAGGACCGGTTCGTCGCCACGCGCGAAGACGGCGGCCGCCACGCATGGGGCGCGCCACAGGGCCTTGAGTTGTGCCAGGGCGCCGGCGACCGCCTCGGGCAGGCTGGTGGCCTGGGACAGGGTGGTGTGCAGGGCCGCGAGGGCGCTCTCGCGCTGGATCGCGTAGTGCTCCGCGGTGACGTCGCGGAAGGTGCCGACGACGACGGTGCGGCTGGTGTCGGGGTCCTGGACCTGATTGAACGTGGCGGTGACCCACAGGCGGTGGCCCTCGCGATGGCGTACGGCGATCGTGTAGCTGCCCTGTTGGCGGTCGAGCAGGGTGCGGAAGGCGTCGGCGACCTGCTGGTGCCCGACCGGGTCGGTGGCGGCGTCCGGCCACCAGGGATGGACGGGCCGGTAGGGCAGGCCCTCGGTGCCGTAGCCGAGGATGGTGGTGAAGGCGGTGTTGATCTCGATGACCGCGCCGTCCTCGTCGCAGACGAAGAAGGCTTCCTGCAGGGAGTCGATCAGGGCGGTGCGCCAACGGGCGTGGTGGGTGCGCAGCCGTGCCAGTTCGACGTTGGCGCGGACCCGGGCGAGGAGTTCGGCGGCGGCGAACGGTTTGACGAGATAGTCGTCGGCTCCGGCCTGCAGTCCCTCGATGGAGGCCTCTTGGCCGGCGCGGGCGGACAGCAGCACGACCGGTACGGACGCGGTGCGCGGGTCGCCACGCAGCGCGCCCACCAGGGACAGGCCGTCCATGTGAGGCATCATCACGTCGCTGACCACGAGGTCGGGGGTGTGCGCGCGGACGGCATCCAGCGCCTGGCGTCCGTCGCCGACGGTGTCGACCCGGTAGCCCGCGCCACGCAGCAGCCGTCCGAGGTACTCACGCATGTCGGCGTTGTCGTCGGCGACCAGCACCCGGACCGGAGCGTCCCCGGCGCCGACGGTCGGCACGGGAGCCTCGGACATGCCCGGGTCCGCGGCGGAGGCCCCGCCGGACGTCTCGCTCGGCAGCCAGCGCAGGGCCTCCTGGAGGTAGGGGTCGGCGGCGAGGGGCGGGGCGTCGGTGACCGTGCCGCTGTGCACGGCGTCCTCGGGCAGGTGGGCGGTGCCGAAGGGCAGCCGGATGGTGAAGCAGGTCCCTTCGCCCTCCGTACTGCGGGCGGTGATGACGCCACCTTGCAGGCCGATGAGTTCCTTGACGAGGGCAAGGCCGATGCCGCTGCCCTCGTTGGATCGGGAGCGGGCGTTCTCGATGCGGTGGAACCGCTCGAACAGGCGCGGCATCTCCGCGGCCGACACGCCTATTCCGGTGTCGGCGACGCGCACCACGGCAGCTCCGTCCTCGGCATCCACGGAGACACGTATCGCGCCCTCGAAGGTGAACTTCAGTGCGTTGCTGAGGAGGTTGAGGACGGTCTTCTCCCACATGCTCCGGTCGACGTACACCGGTGCGGGCAGTGGGGAGCACGTCACCTGGAAGTCCAGACCGGCCCGTTCGACCGCGGAGCGGAACACGCTGGCCAGTTCACCGGTGATGGCGGCCAGGTCGACGGGTTGGTAGCTGGCCCGCATCCGGCCGGCCTCGATGCGGGAGAAGTCCAGCAGGGTATTGACGAGTTTGCCCAGGCGCAGTCCGTTGCGGTGGATGAGGTCCAGCTCCTCGCGCACCTGTGCGTCGGTGTCGCCGAGGCGTCCCTGCAATTCCTGCAGCGGACCCATGATGAGGGTCAGAGGGGTGCGGAACTCGTGGCTGATGTTGGAGAAGAAGGTGGTCTTCGCCCGGTCGAGCTCGGCCAGTTCTTCGGCGCGGCGCTGCTGGGCCTGGTAACTGCGGGCGCTGCCGACGGCGGTGGCGAGGTGCTTGGCGACCAGCTCCACGAATCCGCGGTAGCCCTCGTCCAGGGCCCGGAAGCGGTTCAGGCCGGCCACCACGAAGCCGTACGGAGTTCCGCCCTGGCGTTGCAGCGGCAGCACGAGGGCCTGGACGGGGGCCCGATCGCCCGAGGCGTCGGCCGGTTCCGGGGAGATGCCGTCCAGGGACATCAGCGTCGTCTCGCCCAGGGCCGCCGCGGCGGCCGGCCACGGGTCCTGCGCGCCCGACGGGACGGGGTCGAAGGCCGCGGGGTGGCCATCGGGCAGGCCGGTGGAGGCGGCCAGCCGGGCGCTGCCGTCGTCCGCGTAGAGGTAGGTGAGGGTGAACGGCAGGTCGAACGGGTTGCGCGCCAACTGCGCGGAGGCGAAGTCGAGCATCTCCTGCTCGGTGCTGACGACACTGGGATCGGAACCGAGGTCGCGCAGGGTGGCCATCCGGCGTTCGCCGATGACGCGCTCGGTGTCCTCGCTGACCACGCAGAGCATGCCGACGACCCGGCCGTCGTCGTCGCGCAACGGGCTGTAGGAGAAGGTGTGGTAGCTCTCCTCGCGGTATCCGGAGCGCTCCACGAACAGCAGCAGGGCCTCGTCCCAGGTCGCCTCGCCCGTGGTGAGGACGGTGTCGATGCGTGGACTGATGTCGGCCCAGATCTCCTCCCACACCTCGTGGGAGGGCCGTCCCAGCGCCCACGGATACTTCTGTCCGAGCGTGTCGCGGCGGTAGGCGTCGTTGCAGAAGAACGTCAGCTCGGGCCCCCAGGCCATCCACATGGCGAACTTGGAGGACAGCAGGATGCTGACGGCCGTCTGGAGGCTCTGCGGCCAGCTCTCCGGTTCACCGAGCGGCGTGGCCGACCAGTCGACGCGGGCGAGATCCGCCCCGACCTTCTCGTCGGCGGCGAAGACACCGGTCCCCTGCCCCGTCGGCACGGCAGGCCCCCCGTTCTCGAAACGCGTCACCGGTCACCCTTTCCTTCACCCGACCCCTGCGGAACATCGCGAGCGCCCGGTGCGGGGTACTGCCGGGCGCTGCGCGCATCGACCGGGTCTCCCGGCCCTGCTCGTCCGGGGACGCTCTGACGCGTTTCGTAGGATAAGCCTGCCGCGCGCGAGAGCGGCAGTCGCACCGGTCCTGCCGGAAGTGGCGGGCACAGCGACCGCTGTTCCGCCGCCCATGCCCGACAGTTCGTCCCGTTCGGCGCGCTCGCGGCACACTTTGGCTTCCCCGGGGTATGGGCTGTCAGGACGGTTCTACTATTCCGTTGGCACGCTTTGCGCCGCCGTGGGCACTGGAGCGATAGCGCCTTCCCGGCGTCCCGCTCGAGCCCACCGGCCGACCCCAGCACTTTCTCACTGGAGCACAGGTGACCGACCGCACCCTGACCGCCACCCTGCTGTCCCACGCCTCGGGAGCCACCGTACTGACCTTGGCGGGCGAAGTGGACCACCACACAGCCCCGCAATTCTACGCAGCCATGGACCAGGCGCCCTTCACCCCCGAAACCCCGGTGGTCATCGACCTGGCGGACCTCGCATACTGCGACTCCACCGGCATCACGGCTCTGATATCGGCCTACAACCGTGCCCAGGACACCCACAGTCGCCTGATCTTCACGGACCCCCACCGCGACCTGATGCACCTGCTCCGCATCGTCGGCCTGGACCAGCTCTTCACGTTCCGTCCGACGGTGACGGACGCACTGGAGGCGCTGCGCTCCCCCACCGAGGCCTAGGGCCTGTCCGGCGGATCCTGTCGCGGGCGCGGGCCACCCGGCTGCGACCTGATCCCGCCGGACAGGCCCTGGCGGAGGCCTGGAGACCGTCTCTCTGATCGACGCAGGCCACTTGCTGCTGGGTACGCGGCTACCGCGCAAGCACACCGAGCTGGGACTTTCTCGCGGATCCCTCTACTTCAGGTCAACGCTGACGATTGCGCGCCGATCGTCCGTACACGATCATCGCAAGGATGACCGCTGTCGCTACGAGGAAGACAATCAACCCGACAGTTCCGTCGGGCATGAGCCGACCGCTGTCGGCGAGTGTCGTCAGATCCGTCCGACCCATAACGTCCCCTCACTACGCGGAACTCACAGAGCTGTACGCCTCGCGGTGGGTCCAGTAACCAGCTCGTCAGGTCACTGACTCCTACGTTCCTTGCGCCCTACGGCCATCAGGCCTGCGGGAGCCGCACGTGCTAGTCGGTCGTCATCAGGCCCGTGCGGAGCTTGGCCACGATTCGGGCGATGAGGCGGGAGACATGCATCTGCGAGCAGCCGATCTCGTCGGCGATGTCCTGCTGGGTCCGTTCCTCGACGAAGCGCAGGTGAATCAGGCGGCGATCGCGTTCGTCCAGGCCCGCGATGAGCGGGGCCAGGGAGTGGAAGTTCTCCACGAGTTCGAACCGATCCTCGGTACGCCCGACGAAGTCGGCGAGCAGGGTGTCCGACTCGTCGCCAAGGCTGTTGACCGTGGCATCCAGTGAGACGCTGTTGTATCCGTTGGATGCCCTCTGTGCTTCCGCGACTTCCGCGGGGTCGAGCTGCATCAGCTCGGCCAGCTCGGCGGTGGAGGGTGAACGGCCCAGGCGCGTGCGCAGTTCCTCCGTCGCCTTGGACAGCTCGATGCGGGCTTCCTGCAACCGACGTGGGACGTGCACTGCCCACGAGGTGTCGCGGAAGAAGCGCTTGATCTCGCCGGTGATGTACGGGATGGCGAACGAGGTGAACTCGACTTCGCGGGTCAGCTCGAATCGGTCGATCGCCTTGATCAAGCCGATCGTGCCGACCTGGACTATGTCGTCCATCTCCTGCTGTCCGCGATGCCTGAACCGGGAGGCCGCGTACGTCACCAGGGAGAGGTTCATCTCGATCAGCACGTTGCGCACATAGCTGTACTCGCGACTGCCTTCCTCGAGCAGGGTGAGCCGGTCGAAGAAGTGCCGTCCGATCTCCCGCGCATCCTTGGGCCGCACCGAGGAAGGATCGGCATACGCACGCTCGATCAGCGTTTCCTCGACCTCGTCGGCCGCGGTACGCGTCTGACCGTGCACTGCCGTGATGCTCATGGTGCTGCCCGCCTCTGATTCTCGTTGTGAACTGGCGGCAGTCGATTACCCCGGCTCGCCGCGTCCATGCATGAGCTGTTTCCTGAGGCGGTCACCCTCGACGGTCGTCGCCTGGAGGCAGGGAGCCCCGGCCCGTACGAGCGGGCCGGGGCCCGACCATCACCCCACCATCACCGCCGCGCCCCATTGCGGGGCCTGAAGGCGAAGTCCGCACCGAGAAAGAGCGGAGCGAGAAGGCTGGGAACGTCAGAAGGGCATGTGCCCGCGAGCGCGGCGACCGGCCGAGCCGCTGCGGCCCACCGCACGCGAACTGCTGGAGAACGGCTTCTGCAGTATGCGCCCCAGCAGGCCCGGAGCCTTGCCGCCTGCGCGAGCGCCGGCCCCCAGGGTGCGCTGGGTGCCTCGCTGCGGGCGACGGGAGAATCGCGGCAGTACGAACGCCAGCACCAAGAGGACGGCACAGACAGCCACGACGGCAACGATGATCATGCGTTACTCCTTCAGGACTTCGGAGGACAGCGAGAACGGGCACGTGGTGCGCAGGCCACCGGGTGCCGCTCGCCGGAGCCGGATGCCTCGGCGACTCCACCGGTACGGGGCTCCGGTGCCGTCCGTGTGCCCGCCGAAGGTGATCTCAGACCCCGCACTTCCGATGTCCCGGAGGGGGAGGGGCTCCCCGCTGTCGGGACGAGGCCGGTGCACGACGAGTCACGTTTGTGCCACGGTACGGGCCATGGCCTCAGCCACAAGCGACACCCGCGTTGAGCAGCACGCGCACATCACCACGGTGGCGATATCCGGAGATGTGGACCTGGACAACCTCCAGGGGATCGCCGAAGTCCTCACGCGAGTTCTGAGCGACCCGCGCTCCAGTGCCGCCGTGATCGATCTGTCGGATCTCACCTTCGCCGACAGCATGCTGCTCAACCAGCTCCTCAAGACTCACGTGCGCCACCATGCGGAGGGCAGGCCGCTGCGCGTGGCCGGCCCCTTGAACCCCGGCGTCGGCCGTCTGCTGCAGATCACCGGCGCCGACGCGGTCCTTGATGTCGTGCAGGATGTCGGGACCGCCCTGGGCGAGCTCGACCCGGCGGAACGCTGAAGCACCGCAATCCACCGTGATGAGAAATGGCCCTCTGTGTGCGGCCTCGCAGAAGGGGCAAGAGCGCTCCACGACCGTCTCGGGCACCATGAAGTCATGCCCGAAGGAGACACGGTCTGGCACAGCGCACACCGCCTGCACGATGCCCTCGCCGCACGCGTCCTCACCCGCTCCGATCTGCGGGTACCCCGCTTCGCGACCGCAGACCTCACCGGACGCACCGTTCTCGATGTCACGCCGCGGGGCAAGCACCTCCTCGCCCGGATCGAGGGCGGTCTCACCCTCCATTCGCATCTGCGCATGGAGGGCTCCTGGCGCATCTACACCGCCGGGCAGCGCTGGGGCGGCGGCCCCGAGCACCAGATCCGGGCCATCCTGGCCAATACCGGCTTCGCCGCCGTCGGCTACCGCCTGCCGGTGCTCGCCCTGATCCGAACCGAGGACGAGCCCAGCGTCGTCGGGCACCTGGGCCCGGATCTGCTCGGGCCCGACTGGGACCCGGTCGAAGCGGTGCGGCGATTGACCGCCGATCCAGCGCGCCCACTCGGCGACGCCCTCCTGGACCAGCGGAACCTGGCAGGCATTGGCAACGTGTACAAAGCGGAGCTGTGCTTCCTGGCCCGTGCCACGCCCTGGCTTCCCGTCGGCGAACTACCGCCCGAGGTGCCGCCCCGGCTCGCGGCCACCGCACGAAGACTCCTGGAGGCGAACAAGCACCGCCCGGACCGGCGTACGACAACGGGGCGGGCGACCGGGGCCGCGCCAAGCGCCCCGAGACAGCAGCGGCTCTACGTGTATGGACGGGAGGGGCGTCCGTGCCCGCGGTGCGGCTCCCCGATCCGGCGCGCGGAGCCGAGGGGGCAGCAGGACCGCGTGTCGTACTGGTGTCCCTCCTGCCAGAGCGGTCCGCCCCCGCACGACTTCCGACACACGCCCTAGGGCGGTTCGACCACCGCGTATGGCCGTTTTGAGGAGTTCGTCGACCGGTCCAGTACCTGGCAGGCGTATTCAAGGTCGTCCACCAGGCGCACGGCTTCGGCCATGAGCGTGCCGTAGGGACGGGCAGTGTCCAGCACCGGGGTCGCTGCCTCGTGTGCGTGGGAGGCGAGAGCGTCGAGCTGACTGCGCGCCCGCTGGGCCGCCTCGCGAAGGGGGCCCGTCTGCTCCGCGAGGCTGTTCTCGTCCAGGGCGCTGAGTTGTCTGGTGACCTCGCAACATGCGGCGAGGACCTGGCCGTAGGCGACGAGGAAGCCGCCGCGTCCGGTGTCGGCGGTCTGGTCCTGCTGGGCATACGTGAGGCTTCGGCACAGTGCGCCGACCTGGCCGGCCACACGTTCCAGGGCGTTGACGACGTTGCGATAGCCGGTGAAGTCACCATGTCGGCGGTGCTCGCGGAGGAGGCGGCGCGGGTTGTAGGCGAGAGATTCGCGCGCTCGGGAGACCGCGTCTTGTGCCTGGGCGGCCAGGGGCAGGAGGGCGGCGGAGCGGTGTTGCCAGGATGCGGTCTCCTTCTCGTCGAGGTTCTGATCGACCAGTGCCTTCTCCACATCGGTCAGTACGTCGCAGGTGGCGTGGGCCAGGGCGCGCAGGCCTTGCTCGGCGGTGCGGTGCCGCAGTGGGGGGAACAACGTCAGGTTGACGATGGTGCCGATGGCGCAGCCCGTCAGCACGAGGGCCACGATCTGGCCCAGTGCCCCCCATTGCTCGTGACCGGGAACGGTGATGTAGGTGGAGAAGGCGAACATGGCGGCGGTGGCGACCTGGCTGCCTTCGGTGCGCAGGGCCCGCCAGCGGCCGATGATGAGCGCGAGGAGCGTGACGGTGGCGAAGGTGATCAGGTGCGGGCCGACGAACTGGCCCATCGCGCCCTGAATGAGGACGCCGACTGCGACCGCGGCGACGTAGCGCAGGGACTGCCACAGGGACTGATAGACGGTCACCTGCATGATGGCGACGGCGGAGAAGGGGGCGAAGGCTGGAGACTGGGCCTGCCACAGGTCGTCGGCGACGTACCAGCACACGGTCGCGGCCAGCGTCGACTTGATGAGCATGAGGATGACGTGGCGTTCGTGGCCGTCCGTGCCCAGTGCCCGACTGAGCCAGGCTCGTCCTCGGGCCAGGTGGTCGACGGTACGGCTGCGCAGCGGGGGCTGCGGCGGGTTCATGGGCGTCTCCTGGAGACTGCACCCGCGTGCTCGGAGTGACTCGCGGTGCAGTGGTTGTGCTGTGTCGGTCGCGTGCGGGTGAAGGGCTCGATCGAGGACGCCACCAGCACGGCCGGGTCGGGCCGAGCAGCGGAAGGTGCGGCATCCCGTCGGGCAACTGCGCGACCCACCAGGCACGCTCACGCCCGCCCCTGAGCCGGGTAGGAAAAGACGGGCTTCGGGCCAGGCGGGGAGGCCGGAGCTGCCGGGCCTGTGGTCTCCGGCACCGAGCCCGTGTGCCCTTGGGCTCGCACACACAAACCACGCACTCACTGGACGACCGGACGACGATGCGATCCCGACAGAGATGATCATGTGTACGCCAGGACGGCAGCCGCTCATAGTTGCCATAGGGCAGGTATTCGAAGGTAACTGTCGCTGGCGCCGCACCGGCCGGCGTCCAACGCCCTCGCGCGACGGTGACGTGACGGTGACCAGGCTTCGGACTCCGCGCAGACCGCTCTGGGCCGCTTCGCGAAAGCAGCCGACACCCTCGCTGCCGCGCGTGCTTGCAGAAGTGCTCCGCTCGCTGCGTCACACGCAGGGCGGCGATCGGCCGTCGGTATCAGCGTGTGGCCGCGCCGGCGGTCGGCTCCGTCGAGCAGCAGGCGGGTCTGCCCCACCCGCCTTCGGCCTGAGGCTCGGCGGTCCTGAGAAATGGGCCAGCAACTCCTTCCCGAAGGCCTCGCCCGTGTTCGGCTCGGCGGCGAACACGCCGTAGCTGACGAAGAACAGCCGGTCTCCCGGCAGGAAAGGAGAGCAGCAGAGTGTCGACGTAACGCTCACCGCGGTACTGCGCGAGAACGGTTCGGGGACAACGGGTCGACGTACATGCGCCTGCCCTCAGTAGCCGACCATATGGACGGGAAACTGGATGATGGACAGGATCGTGAGAGGCGTCCCACGCCGTTGCGGGCGCGGCCGGGCACAACTCATCATCGGCGCGACCGTAACGACGCACACATCCGGCGGAGCGTAGACATATCACCCTGGGAAATCACCGAGTACCAGGGGCTTGAGATCCGCGATCAGACCCGTCGGTCGTGCTTCACGGACACCCCAAGGCGAACGGGTGATGCCCTCAGCCGGACGTCCGGCTGAGGGCATCACCCGTTCACGGACTCATCCCAGGCCGCCTCGACCACCGCCTCGAACTCCACGGGGAGGTTGAGCTCGGTCTGCAGCGTGAAGACGGCGTCCATCAGAGACCTCAGGCGCTCGGGAGCGTCGGGCATCACATGCGCGGCGAGCCCTTCTCTGAGCCAGAAGGTCTCGCAGGTACAGCTCGGGCTCTTTGACTGAATTTTCAGTTCGTGTCAGAGTCGAGGAAGCGATCGGATGCGTTCGCGCCGCACCGTCACGCCCACCATGCAGCCCGCCGCGCCGACGGATAACTTGACCCCACCACGATCAACGGAGCTCACCGTGCCTCCTCTTCCCCCCACTCGCCGTACAGCCCTTCGCACGCTCACCGGAATCGGTACCGTCATCCTCGGCGCCTCGGCCTGCGGCCCCGGAGAAGAGGCGGTGCGGGCCGCGAGCACCCCCGGTGACCCGGAAACAGCGGCGAAGGGGCTCCGCATGGGGGCCGAGTGGGAGAGCCACGCGCGTACCTTCATGTCGTGGCCCGCGCTGCAGTCGGTGTGGGGCGAGGACCTCCCCTATGTGCGCGAGGACATCGCCCGCGTCGCCCGCGCCGTCGGGCAGTACGAATACGTCGTGATGATGGCCAGGCCCGATCAGCAGAAGGCCGCCCAGAAGGCGTGCGGACGCGATGTCGAGGTCATCCCGCTGGAGGTCGACGACCTGTGGGCCCGCGACACCGTGCCGGTGTTCGTGGAGGACGGCGGCAAGGTCACCGGCGTCGACCTCAACTTCAGCGGCTGGGGCGAAAAGCAGGTGCACACCAACGACGCCCGCGTCGGCGCGAAGCTCCTGGCGAAGTACGGCATCCCGCGCCGGAAGGCCCCCTTCGTCGCCGAGGGCGGCTCCTTCGAGAGCGACGGCGAGGGCACCCTCCTCATCACCGAGAGCTCGATCGTCAACGACAACCGCAACCCCGGAAGGAGCCGGGACCAGATCGAGGCCGAGATCAAGCGTACGCTGGGCATCAAGAAGGTGATCTGGCTGGCCGGCGTGCGCGGCCAGGACATCACCGATGCGCACGTGGACAGCCTCGTACGGTTCACCGCGCCCGGCGTGGTCCTCCTGGACACGGCGCATCCCGACACGCCCCCGGACTCCTGGTCGCGCTCGTCCGACCAGGCGCGGGCCGTGCTCAGCAAGGCCACCGACGCCCACGGGCGCCCCTTCGAGATCATCGATCTGCCGCAGCCGGACCTGTACGAGATCACCGGCGAGGGCGACGACTTCGTGTCGACGTACGCCAACTTCTACGTCGCCAACGACTCCGTGTTCATGCCCAAGTTCGGGGATCGCAAGGCCGACAGGCGCGCCAGGAGCATCCTCCAGGAGCACTTCCCCGGGCGCGACATCGTGCAGGTCCAGATCGACACCATCGCCTCCGGTGGCGGCGGCATCCACTGCTCCACGCACGACGAGCCGGGCAAGCCGGTCGACTGACCCCGCGTCGCGGGGAAGACTGAAATTCCAGTCAACACTCAGAACGGGAGTGTTGACTGGAATGTCGGATGACTCGGTCAGGCGGCCGGCTGCTGCTGGGTGACGCAGTGGATTCCGCCGCCTCCGGTGCCGAGCCTGTCGATGTTGAGCTGCTCGATCGTGCGGCCGGGGTAGAGGCGGGCCAGGGTGGCCTTCGCGGCCTGGTCCGCCGCCGTGTCACCGAACTGGCCGGAGATGACGGCGCCGTTGCAGACGTAGTAGTTGGCGTAGGAGGCCAAGAAGTCCTGGTTCGTGGAACGGATCTTGTTGTAGTCGGGGCCCTGGAGCTTTGCCACCGTCATCGCGGTACCGGTGGCCGTCCTGGACGTGGACAGGATCTGGTACTGCTGGCGGGCGTCCTTCGAGAACGCGTCGGTGTCCGACGCGAGCGGCATCTGGACGAGCGCCTTGCCGGGGGCGAGGAAGCGGGACGTGGCGTCGACGTGGTCGTCGGTGATGTCCTTGCCTCTAACGCCGTCGAACCAGATGACCGCGGAGGCACCGTACGCTGCGCACATCGCGGTCTCCAACGCTCTCTGCGACATTCCCGGGTTGCGGTTGCCGTTGACCAGACTGCTGCGGGTGGCCATCAGGGTCCCGGCGCCGTCCTGTTCGACGGCACCGCCCTCGCCGACCAGGTCGGCGGAGGAGAACGCCACGCCCGCGTAAGCGGCGATGCGCTCGGCGACGAGGGCGTCCCTGGCGTGGGACTGCTTGTTGCCCCAGCCGTTGAAGTTGAGGCCCACGGCGTCCAGGGCGCCGGAGCCGTCGGTGCGGAAGACGGGCCCTGTGTCGCGCATCCAGCAGTCGTCGACGGGGATGGAGGTGATGACGGTGACCGTGGAGCCGCACATCGAACGGGCCTTGGCGGCGCTGGCGGAGTTGGCACACAGGACGACCGGTTCGTACTTCGCGATGGTGCGGGCGATCAGGGCGATGTCGGCCTGGACACCGCCCAGGTCGCTGCCCCAGATCGCGGTGCGGTCGGGCCAGGCCATCCACGTACGGGTGTGCCGGACGTCCTCGGCCGGGACCCTGAAGGCGCCCGCGGCTCTGGCGGTACCGGACCAGCCCTGGGCGGCCGTCCCGACGGCCGCGCCGACGGCGGTCAGTCCGGCCGCCGCGAGGAATCCGCGCCGGTTCGGGCCTCGGCGTGCACGGCCGCCGGCGATGTGATCGTTCATGGTGGACCTCCTGTTTCAACTGGGTTGCGCAGTGGGTTCGTTGGCGGACAGAGGTACAGAGGTGCGGAAACGCCCGCTCACCAGGGACGTCACAGTGCCCGGCGGGCGGCGGCGATCGCCTCGGGGTCCCAGCCGGGGCGGGGCACGGACTCCAACAGGAGCCGCGTATAGGGGTGCTGAGGCGCGGCGAGCACCTCGGCGGTGGATCCCGCCTCGACGACACGGCCCTGGCGCATGACGATGACCTCGTCGGTGACGCACCGGACCACGCCGAGGTCGTGGGTGATGAACAGGTAGCCGATCCGGGTCTGCTCCCGGATGTCGGCGAGCAGGTTGAGGATCTGCGCCTGGACGGAGACGTCGAGCGCGGCGACGGCCTCGTCCAGGACGAGGACGGCCGGTTCGACGGCGAGGGCTCGGGCGATGGCGACGCGCTGGCGCTGGCCGCCGGAGAGCTGTCGAGGCCGTGCGTCGGCGGCGCGGGTGCCCAGGCCGACCTGGTCGAGGAGCTCGCGGACGCGCCGGTCGTGGTCGGCGCCCGGGAAGTGCAGACGCAGGGTCTCGCGCAGGACGCCTTCGACGCTGGTCCGCGGATCGAGGGAGAGGTAGGGGTCCTGGAAGACCATCTGGATCTCGCGGGCCCGCGCCAGGCGCTGGGCCCGGCCTCTCCTTCGGGCATCGCGTTCCCGCCCGCGTACGAGGACTTGGCCCGTGTCGGCCCGTTCGAGTCCGACGATGATCCGAGCGGTGGTGGTCTTACCGGATCCGGACTCCCCCACGATGCCCAGGGAGCCACCCTCGGGGAGGGTGAAGGACACGTCGTCGACGGCGCGAACGTCCGCGAAGGCGCGGTGGAGACCGACGGCCTCCAGTACGTGCTCAGGCATCGACGAGGCTCCCTTCGAGCCGGTCCGTGTGGTGGCAGGCGGCCTGGTGGTCCGGCCGGCCCGGTGCCCGCAGCGGCTCGGGGGCCTGCTGGTCACAGATTTCCGTGGCCAGGGCGCAGCGGGCGGCGAACGGGCAACCGTGCAACTCCTGCCGCAGGTCCGGGGGCTGGCCGTCGATGGCGGCAAGCCGTCCCACAGGGGCTTCCAGGCGCGGAGTGGAGGCGAGCAACGCCGCGGTGTAGGGGTGCCGGGGCTGCGCGAAGAGGGCCCGCGCGGGGCCGCTCTCGGCGATCCGTCCGGCGTACATGACGTAGACGCGATCGCTGATGGCGGCGGCGAGGTCGAGGTCGTGGGTGACGAAGAGCAGGCCGGTGCCGAAGCGTTCGCGCAGCTTGGTCAGCAGGGCGATGACCTCTGCCTGCGTGGTGACATCGAGCGCGGTGGTCGGCTCATCGGCGAGCAGGAGGGCCGGGGCACCCATCAACGTGGCCGCGATCATGACACGTTGCAGCATGCCGCCGGAGACCTGACCGGGGTACTTGCGCAACGCGCAAGCATCAAGACCGACGGCCTGAAGGAGTTCGCCGGCGCGGGCGGTGGCATCCGTCCGGCTCATGCTCTTGGTCAGGGTCACGCTCTCGATGAGGAAGTCACCGACGCGGCGAAGGGGGTTGAGGGCGGCGCGTGGGTCTTGGAAGATCATGGCCGCCGTGTTGGTGCGCAGGACGCGCAACTGGTCGGCGTTCATGGTGAGAACGTCCTGGCCGCCCACGCGCACGGCGCCCTCGACGGTGGCGCCGGGCGGCAGCAGGTTCAGGGCGCTGCGCGAGGTGAGGGTCTTCCCGGACCCGGACTCGCCGACGAGGGCAACGGTCTCGCCTGCGACGACGCGTAGATCGACGCCGTCGAGGACCGGGCGGGCGGTGCCGGGCAGGGTGATCCGCAGACCCTGGATGTCGAGGGTGTACGGGGATGCGATCGGTTCCACCGTGTTCATGGGGTCCTCCTGGCGACGCGGTCGGCCCAGCGTTCGCCCACCACGTTGAAGGCGACGACGGTCAGCACGATGAGCACACAGGGCCAGATCGCCGACAGCGGGTAGCCGTGCTGGATGGCGGTCTGCCCGTCGAAGACCATGCGTCCCCAGTCCGGGGTGAGCGCGGGGATCCCGAGGCCGAGGAAGGACAGGCCGGCGAGGTCCATGAGGGCGTACCCGAAGTTGATGGTGGACTGGGCGAGGACGACGGGCGCGATGTTGGGCAGGATGTGGCGCAGGCAGATCTGGAGCGCCGAATGGCCCTGGACCTGGTAGGCGTTGACGTAGGGGCGTTTGCGTTCGGCCAGGACGAGGGAGCGGGTGAGCCGGCTGACGTAGGGCAGGTAGGCGATGGAGAGGGCGACGACGGGGGCCATCAGCCCCTCTCCGTAGACCGCGATGATCAGGACCGCCAGGAGCATTCCTGGGAACGCGAAGACCAGCTCGGTGCTGCGTGACAGGACCGAGTCGAGCCAGCCACCGCGCCAGCCCGCCGCCATGCCGACCGCGACACCGGCGAGCGTGGAGAAGACCACGACTCCGAGCGGGCCGAGCAGCGAGGTGCGGGCGCCGAGGAGGAGTCGGGAGAGGGTGTCGCGCCCGGAGGCGTCGACGCCGAACAAGTGCTCCGCGGAGGGAGCGGCCATCGCGCTGCCGAGGTCGACCGCGTTGGGGTCGTGGGGCGCGACCCACGAGGCGAGGAGCGCGGCAGTGGTGACCATGGCGACGAAGGCGAGGCAGGCCAGGTACAGCGGGGACCCGGCGGCGCGGATCCTGGAGAGGCCGGGGCGGCGGGTGAGCACGGCGGTGGTCATACGGAGGTACTCCTCGTTCCGAGGGCGATCCGCGGGTCGACCAGGGGCAGCAACAGGTCGACGATCAGGTTCACGGCCATGAAGAGAGCGACGATGATCAGGGAGATGGCCTGGACGGTCGGGAAGTCCTTGGTGGTGGTGGACAGTTCCAGGAGTTCGCCGATGCCACCGATGCTGAAGGCGGTCTCCACGAGGATCGTGCAGATCAGGAGGGTGGAGACGATCAGCCCGCCGGTGGTGAGGACGGTGTCCAGGGAGTTGCGGAAGACGTGGCGGTTGATGACCTGGCGTTCGGGGACACCGCGGCTGCGGGCGACGGTGACGTGCTCGCTGTCGAGGGCTTCGAGCATGGTGGAGCGGGTCACCCGGGCGAGCATGCCGATCAGATAGAGCGCGAGGGCGATCGCGGGGAGCGTCAGGTGCCAGAGTTTGTCGGCGAGGCCGTCACCGGCTCCGCTGCTGGGGAACCATCCCAGCTTCACGGCGAACAGGCCCTGCAGCAGCACGGCGGCGACGAAGGACGGGGTCCCGACGGCGAGCGTGGTGCCGATCAGGACGGTGGAGTCGATGCCGCCGCCGCACACGGCGGCGATCCAGCCCAGTGCCAGGCCGATCACCGCGACCACGACCAGCGCCAGCACGACGAGCAGCAGTGTGGTGGGGAGGCGGTCGGCCAACAATCGTGAGACGTCGGTGCGGTAGGTGATGGACCGTCCGAAGTCTCCCTGCACGATGTCCCCGAGCCAGCGGAAGTAACGGACGAAGAACGGGTCGTCCAGGTGGTACTGGGCTCTGACCGCGGCGAGGGCCTGTGGTGAGGCCGAGCGGCCCGAGAGCAGGAAGCCGGCCGGGTCGCCCGGCGCCAGGTACATGGCGCCGAACACCACGAACGAGGCACCGAGCAGGGTGGCCGCCATCTCCGCCAGACGGCGTACGGCGAATCTCAGGAAGTTCACTGCGCGGCCCCCACATCGGCGGCCCACGGGTAGTACATGTACGAGATGGTGGTGGGGGCGCCGGTGATCCTCTTGTTGAGGAAGACCGAGGTGGGCCACTCGGCGACCGGTATCCACAACACCTTGTCGGCGGCCTGCTTCTGCAGTTCGGCCTCGATCTTCATCCGCGGTTCGCGCGGGTAGACGGCGGTGGCCCGTGCGACGAGCCTGTCGTAGCCCTTGTCGCTGTAGCCGGCGAAGTTCAGGTAGGCGCCGGTCCTGAAGTTCGCCAGGAGGTCGAGCGGGTCAGTGATGTTGTAGTAGGAGGTGTAGGGGAACAGGTCGATGCCCTCGCGCGCCTCGGGGTCGGTGAACAGGGCCGTGAAGGCGTTCGGGGCGATGGTCCTGAGGCGGATGTTGAGGCCGATCTGGGTGCCGGCCGCCTGGACCGCGGTGGCGAGGAGGGAGACGTCCTGACCGATGGGGCTGGTGGCCACGGTCAGGGTCTTGCCGGTGGCGCCGGCCTCCTTGATCAGCGCTCTGGCCTTGCCGATGTCCTGCTTCGCGGGCGGCAGCGCACCGAGGGCGGCCTTCCGGGTCGGCTCCGGGGCCGCGTCCCAGACGGCTTTGGGGGTGATCGAGCCGGTGCTGGTGCCCGCGCCGCCCAGCCCGGCCTTGACGAACCCGGAGCGGTCCATGGCCAGGGACAGCGCGCGGCGTACGCGGACGTCGCCGAGCGGGCCCTGGATGTTGGTGACGTTGACGTTGACCGTGGTCAGACCCTCGCCGAAGTACAGGGAGCCCACGCCGCTGTCGCGCAGGTGGCCATAGCTCTCGGTGGGGATCAGGTAGCCGCCGTCGGCCTCCCCGCTGAGCATGGCGTTGGTGCGTGCGGAAGGGTCGGTCAGGAACCGGAAGACGGCCTTCTTGGACTTGGCAGGCTTCCCCCAGTAGCCGTCGAAGCGGTCGAGTTCGATCGACTGTCCCTTGTTCCAGGCGCCGAGTTCGAACGGCCCGGTGCAGGCGAGGCCCCCGGAGGTGCCGTAGTCCTTGCCCGCGGCTTCGACGCCGGCTTTGGAGGCCACCACGCCCGCGGCGGTCGCCATGTACTGCGGAAACTGCGAGTCGGGCTTCTTCAGCTTGACAGTGACCCGCAGCGGGCCGGTCTTCCGTACGGAGGCGACGTTCTGGAAGACCTCGGCCCAGGCCGCGGCGTTCTTCGGGTCCATCTGGCGGCCGAGGCTGTAGACGACGTCGTCCGCCGTCATCTCCTTGCCGTTGTGGAACCGCACGCCGGCGCGCAGATCGTAGACCCAGGTCTTCGGGTCGGGGTTGGACGCCTTCCTCGCCAGGCCCGGCTCCATGGTGAGCCCCGGTGTCCAGCGCATCAGGCTCTCGCACACGTTGGACAGGATGGTGTTCTGCGGGTAGTCGAACGCCGCCGTGTAGTCGAGCGTGGGCGGTTCCGCGTAGACGGCCCAGGTGAACGAGTTGATCTCGTCGCGGGCCTTGGGCGTGGAGGCCGACAGCTTGAACTCGCTGCCGGTGCCGGAGTCCTTGGGCGGTCCTGAGCAGGCCACGAGGGCGGCGAGGCCGGTCAGGGCGGTCGCCGTCACGGCCATCCGTCCATGCCTGCCGGGTGGACGTCTCCCGCAAGGGAGTTGGGGTGGGGTCATCGTCGCGCTCTCATTCCGGGGGCAGGAGCCGGCGGACCGCCGCAGCGGCCCGCCGAGAGCAGCCCGTACTCGATTCAGGCGGTGGCCGGTGCTGCGGGAATCTGCTGGGTGATGCAGTGGACACCACCACCGCCGAAGGCGATCACGGGCGCCCGCACCCCGACGACCTTGCGCCCGGGATACGCGTCGGCGATGACCGCGAGGGCGTCGTCGTCCTGGGGGACACCGGCCACGGGGACGACGACGCCGCCGTTGGCCACGTAGTAGTTCAGGTAGGACACCTCGACCTCGCCCTCGGCCATCTCGACGAACGCGGTCTGCGGGAGGCCGATGATCTCGAAGCGCCGGCCGCGGGCGTCGGTGGTGGCCTCGAGTACCGCGCGATTGGCGCGCATCCGGGCGTGATCGGGGTGGTCGGGGTCGTCGGGCAGCGAGACGACGACCTTGCCGGGAGCGGCGAAGGCGCAGACGCCGTCCACGTGCCCGTCGGTCTCCGTGTCGAGCAGACCGCCGTACGGGAGCCACACAACCTTGTCGACGCCGAGCCGGGACTTCAGCTCGGTCTCGATCTCCTCCCGGTTCAGCCCCGGGTTTCGGTTGGGGTGGAGCAGGCACTGCTCCGTGGTGATCAGCGTGCCCTCGCCGTCCACGGTGATCGCCCCGCCCTCCAGGATCATGTCGGAGGCGATGCGCTCGACGCCGAGGTGCTGGAGCAGCAGGGCGCTCACCCGGTCGTCGGAGTCGTACGGGTGGTGCTTGCGACCCCAGGCGTTGAAGCGGAAGTCCACTCCGGCGCGGTTGCCGTCACCGTCGAGCACGAAGAGCGGGGCAGAATCGCGGAACCACGAGTCGTCCTGGGCCATCTCCACCACGGTGACCGTCTCGCCGCACCTGGTCCGGGCGTCCTCGCCGTGGCCGGGCGGCGCGACCATGGTCACCGGCTCGAACTCGGCGATCGCGCGGCCGACGTTCGCGTACTCCTCCTTGACGTCGTCGAGCACGCTGCCCCACAGGTCCTCACGGACGGGCCAGGCCATCAGGCACCCCTCGTGCTCGGACCACTCGGCGGGCATACGGAATGCGGTCATCACGGATCTCTCTTCGTTTCGCCAGAAGTACCGGTCGGCAGAGGCCGGCTCAGCAGGGCTGAGGGACAGGACGGGTACGCGGTGTGAACAGCATCTTGCTCCCGACTGAAAATTCAGTCAAGAGGAGGAGCGTGCCTTTGGAATTCGGTCATCGAAGGCAGCGTCAGAGGAAGTACAGGCGGCTCAGAGAAACCTCCTGTGCCGGTTCGGAGCGCATCAGCTCACCGTCGAGGGTCACGAGGCCGTCGCGCGGGTCGACGTCCACCTCGCCGAGGCGGGTGTTGTGGATCATGTCGGCCGGGCCGATACCGCGAGTTCCCCGTACGGCCACGCGCCTGCGTCGGGTACTCGGCATGTGGTTCGGAGAACCGAAGGAGCCCGCTTCGGCCGCGGCACGGCTGACGAAGGCAACCGAGAGCTCGGCCGGAGCCGCACCGTGGGCACCGAACAGCGGGCCCAGGACCAGCGGCTCGCAGGTGTCGGTGGCGGCGTTCGGGTCGCCCGTGACCCCGTAGGCGGGGAAGCCGTTCTTGATGACCATCTGCGGCTTCGCACCGAAGAACGGCGGGCGCCAGAGCACGATGTCGGCCATCTTGCCGACCTCGATGGAGCCGACCTCGTGGGCGAGGCCATGGGCGATGGCGGGGTTGATGGTGAGCTTGGCGATGTAGCGCCGGACGCGGGCGTTGTCGTCGTACTCGCCGTCGCCGTCCAGGGGGCCGAGCTCGGCCTTCATCTTCCCGGCCATCGCGAAGGTGCGCCGGATGGTCTCCCCCGCCCGCCCCATGCCCTGCGCGTCCGACGAGGTGATGCCGATCGCGCCGAGATCGTGCAGAACGTCCTCCGCGCCCATCGTCCCGGCCCGGATCCGGTCGCGCGCCAGGGCAGCGTCGCCCGGCAGGTCGGTCTTGAGCGCGTGGACGGAGACGATCATCCCGTAGTGCTCCGCGACGGCGTCCCGCCCGAACGGCAGCGTGGGATTGGTCGACGACCCGATGACGTTCGCAACGCCCGCCATCTTCAGCACATTGGGCACGTGCCCGCCGCCGCAGCCCTCGATGTGGAAGGCGTGGATCGTCCGGCCCTCCAGCACGCTCAGGGTGTCCTCCACCGACAGGCACTCGTTCAACCCGTCACTGTGCAGGGCGACTTGCACATCGTGTTCCTCGGCCACCCGCAGCGCGGTGTCCAGCGCCCGCGTGTGCGCACCCATGTCCTCGTGCACCTTGAACCCGCAGGCCCCGCCCTCGGCCAGCGCCTCGACCAGTGGCGCCTCGCGGGAAGCGGACCCCCGGGCCAGAAAGCCGATGTTGACGGGCCAGGCGTCGAAGGCGCTGAACCCGAGCTTGAGCGCCCAGGGAGAGTTGACGCCGACGCCCCAGGTCGGCCCGATCTCCTGACCGATGATCGTGGTGACGCCGGAAGCCAGGGAGGCTTCCATGATCCGCGGGGAGAGCAGGTGGACATGGGTGTCGATCGCACCGGCGGTGGCGATCAGGCCCTCGCCCGGGATCATCGTGGTGCCGGTGCCCACCACCACGTCGACGCCGTCGAGGGTGTCGGGGTTGCCGGCCCGCCCGATCGCATGGATCCGGCCCTCGCGGATACCGATGGACACCTTGCGGATGCCGAGCACGGCGTCGATCACCAGGACATTCGTGATCACGACGTCACACGTGTCACGGACCGCCGCAGCCTTCAGGTGCATTCCGTCCCGGGCGGTCTTGCCGAAGCCGGCGAGGAACTCGTCGCCGTGCGCCTGCGCGTCCGACTCCACGCGGACGACGAGCCCCGAGTCGCCCAGCCTGACCCGGTCGCCCGCGCGCGGTCCGTGCACGGCGGCGTACTCGTGGGGGTCGATGTGCCGACTGCCGCCCGGCGCGCAGTGGTCGCTGTGTCTGCTGGGCCTGCTCATCGCTCTGTTCCTTCCGGTCCTTCGGGTGCAACGGCGCCTTGGTAGCCGCACGCGGCAGCGCGGCGCAGGGCTTCCGCCTTCGCGCCGGGCGCGTCCAGCCGCCCGTCGACCAGGCCCGCGAAACCGATCGCGATCCGCTCCCCGCCCATCGGCACGAGCCCGACTTCGGCCACGGCGCCGGGGTCGAACCGGGTGGACGAGCCGGCCGGGGCCGCGAGCCGCGTGCCGTACGCGGCCGCGCGGTCGAAGTCCAGGCGGGGGTTGGCCTCGAAGAAGTGGAAGTGCGAGGTCACGCTCACCGGGACCGCCGCCGTGTTGCGGACCTCCAGTACGACGACCGGTTCCGGCCGTGGCAGGGGGTCCGCGTGGGGCAGGACGGCGCCGGGTACGCCCTCGTGCTGCTCCACGTTGCCGAACGGAGCACTGATCACGGCAAGGCGGGTGCCGTCGTCGAACACCGCCTCGACCTGGATCTCCGTCACGATGTCGGTGACGCCGGGGAGTACGTCGTTCGGGCCGAGTACGCCGCGTCCGCGCTTGAGGGCATCAGCCAGACGCAGGCCGTCACGGGCGGCCTCGCACACCGTGTCGGCGATCAGTGCGGTCGCCTCCGGCACATTGAGGCGCAGTCCGCGCCCCAGGCGGGTCCGCGCGACCTCGGCGGCCGTGAAGAGCAGCAGCCGGTCCCGCTCGGTGGGGGTCAGAGGCATGGCGCCTCCCGACCAGCGGACCTGGTCACACGCATGGGTCCCGTCCCTTCAGGAGTGTCGAACGTGGGGCATGTGGCCCACAGTGACACTGACTGAATTTTCAGTCAATACCTTCCTGCCACGGCTACGCCCCTTCCCTTCCGGGACGGTCCGGCAATGTGCCGCCAAGCCCAGGGGCGAGGGTCAGCTTGCCGGTGGTGCGGCGGTTCTCCCTGTCCGCAAGGACGGCCGACCTCCTGGCCGGCGGGGGATTTCGGGGGTTTTCAGGCAGGTGGACGCACGCGGTGATCTGGCCCTTCAGCTCGGCCAGGGTCTTTCAGGCAGCTAGCGGGGGCTCGGCACCCATGGAGAGGCGCCGAGGGCTTTGACCGTGTCGTGTTTGACAGGGGAAGCTGGGGCGATGAAGCCCGGGCGCCGTAGGGCTTGCCGAGGTGGACGGCCGCCTGCCCCACTCCGCCCGCTGCCGCACGGATCAGGAGCCAGCCTGCCCGCTCGCACCCGGAGCGGGCCCGCAAGGGGGCAACAGGCCGCCGCCGTCCGGGTCCGTTTCGGCATCGGTGCACGCCATCAGCGGCCCAGCCGGTCGACCTCCGCTTCGATGGCCTCGCTCATCAGGGTCCGCGCGTGGGCGATCGGGAGCATGCCGCTGAGCCAGCGCATGCTCAGCCCCTCCAGAAGGGCGGTGAGCCGCTCGGCGGACGCCGCGAGTGCCGCTGCCGAGGCCATGGGCCTGACCTGGCCCAGCAGGGCCGCCACATCCTGGACCCAGGCGAGGGTGGCTCTCGCGAGGTCTTCACGCAGGACTTCGTCGAAGACCGCGCTGGCCCGTAGCTCGCCCCAGGCACTGCTGTTCTCCCTGACCACGGTCGTGTCCTGGAGCTCCAGCAGCAGCGTCTGGTCCAGTTCCGCCCGCGGGTCGAGCGGCTCAGCATCCGGATCATCGCGGGTCGTGTAGCGCTCGGCCCGGTCGCTGATGAACTCCAGCGTCTTGCGCAGGACTCCGGTGCGGTCCTTGAAGTGGTAGTAGATCAGCGCGGTGGACACGCCCGCCTCTTCGGCCAGCTCCTCCACACGCAAACCACGGACCCCCCGTCGGGCGATCACCCGGGCTGCGGCTTCGAGGATCTGAGTACTGCGAGATGCCATGGCCTGAACCTTATCCGGCACCTTCCACCGGCGGCATCACCGCCCTGCACGTCGAGCGGGCCGCGACTCCGGCCGATGCGTGCCGACGGAGCCGACTGCCACAGAGTAGACAGACTAAGAATTCAGTCAGTATGTGACACTGCTGATTCGGACTACTCATGAGGGGATCACGTGGCGACCGACCCCCGTAGGGCCATCTTGGAAGGTGCCGCCCGACTCATAGCCCAGCGAGGGGCCCGCGGGCTGCGCATGGAGGAACTGGCGGCCGAAGCCGGGGTCTCCACCGCACTGATCTACTACCACTTCAAGGACCGGGCCGGCGTGCTACGCAAGACGCTGGAGTTCATCAGCGACCGGGCCGAACGGTACACAGCCGATGGGGACCGCACCGCTGAACCGCACGACGCCCGCCACGAACTGGAACAGTCACTCCTGTTGGAGTTCCAGGACACCCCTGAAGTCCGCGAGAACAGCACCGCGTGGGGAGAACTGCGCGCCAGCGCGATCTTCGAGCCCGCATTGCGCGGCGACCTGGCCTGCGCCACGCTCACCTGGATTCACGAGATCGCGGCCCTCCTGGGCCGCATCCAGCCGACGGCCGCTGCGCCCACTCTCACGGCGGCCGCGGAGCGACTCACCGGGCTCCTGGAAGGACTCAGCACGCGCTGGTTGAGCGGCACGCTTCCGCTGTCTCACGCCCGCCGACTGGTGCGGGAGGCAGTGTCCATCGAGATCCAGCACCTGACTCGCGGACAGCACCAAGGGCCGGAAGGAGACGCATAGGTCCACAAGGCTTTCGACAGTGCTGCAACAACTCGTTCAGGCGGCACACTGTTCAGTCGGCCAGGATCCGGACCGGACGCGGATCAACTCGACGCCGCATGATCCGATTTCTCCCTTAGCTTCGGGCAGGAAGCGGTTCGGGACGTGCACCACCGGCAGACGAAGGTCTGCTCAAACGCGGAGAGTAGCCAGCACCAAACCAGCACGGGCGTGAGCGCGGTTGCGAGACAGGGGCCGACTGCCTCCTGCCCCTGTACCGTTTCCAGCGCCTCCAGCCGGTATTGGGAGGTGAACCAGCCACCCCGAAATTCCAGCACTGCTGGCTTCCCAGCATCTTGCGCAGGGATCTCGACTACGCGATTGCGCCAACCACTTACCGCGAACCCCGCATCGTCCGTCATCCGGCACCCCACCCCTGTCATTCACCGTGTCGGCGCAATCTATCCGCTTTCAGGAGTCCCGTCGGCGCCCGCGGTGCAGGCGGGACTTCTAAAACACGCCCTAACCCCTGCTGGCTCTGCCGCCGCACCATCGACCACCCTCGACCGCATCGTCCCGCCTCGGCAGCAGCCTCCTCGCCCCCGCCAACGCCCGCAGCGCACACCGCCGCTACCTTCTCGCACGGCAACCGATAGCCCGGCACACAGCCCCTCAGAGGCTCACCGTCACCGTGCAGCCGGAGCAGGTAGCGGACATCCTCGCCCCGATCCCTGTGGACGCGCTGCACGGGATCGGACCGGTGCAGGCAGCCGCGCTCACCCGCTGCGGCGTCCACTTCATCGGCATGCTGGCAGCCCTGCCGCTGGCCACCATCCAGCGTCTGCTCGGCGGGCAGGCTGGACGCCTCGCGCCCATGACCGCAGCCACGGCATCGACCCCCGCCCCGTCACACAACGGGTCCGGCCCACGTCGGCAGCGGTGCGGCACCATTTCGAATGCCAGGAACTGGACGGCGGCGCCGTCCGGGCCCGCCTGCTCGACTCGTGCAGCTCGCCGGCACCCCCGCGCTCACGCGAACAGATCGCCCGCGCTCTCACCCTGCCGCTCGACTTCGCCGACGGCGCCCGCTGGACCAAGACCCTGCGCCTGCCCGAACCTTCCGCCCATGACGTGGACCTTCGCACCACGGGCCTAACGGCTCATGGACCGCGCAGGCCTCCAACGCGGACGCCCCACGGGCCTGCTGATCCGGGCCGAGGATCTGATGGCCGCAGGCTCCGCGGCGGAGCAGATCACCCTCGACCGCGGCCGGGTAATGCGGCTGCGCGCCGAGCAGGCCGTCGACCGCACCAACCGCCGCTTCGGCCACGGGGGCGTCGCCCCGGCGGTCCACCGGAGACTCCTCGAGCACCGGACTGAGCGTCCAAGTCCCGCCCGTGCGGGTGTCTGTAGCCCGTAGCCCCCGTCAGCCCCCCTCTGTCCGGCAGGTTCTTCTGCCTGCAGGAACAGAACAAGGTCGCCAACCAAGGCCTCCTCATCCACGGACAGATGGAGAGCCTCCACCGCTCGGCTCTGCGTGTGACGCGGCGTTTCCGCGGTGCCGGCCCAGCGCCCAAGGGCCCGCCGAGAGTACGGAAAGCACGTCAGCGCACTCGCACCGACCGGACCATGATCACCGGCTTTTCTCGCGTCTCCACCCCGGCCGACGGCGGCCCGCGGCCCCTGCGCGACCCGACGACCGCTGCATCTAACGGGGATAGCGACGGGCCGGGATGAACCGATCCGGGCGGAAAATCATCCCTGGCTTCAGGTTTCCGCCCAAGCTGCCGGTCCGGGAACGAACTCGTCGGCTTCTGAAGTAGCCGTCGTCTCCACATGTTGCTGCACCGTCATGGCCTCCTCCGGCGCCCGCTCGATATTCTCGGGCGAAACGAAGCGGTAGCCCACGTTGCGCACGGTACCGATCAGCGACTCGTGCTCGGGGCCGAGCTTGGCGCGCAGCCGTCGTACGTGGACGTCGACGGTGCGGGTGCCGCCGAAGTAGTCGTAGCCCCAGACCTCCTGGAGCAGTTGGGCGCGGGTGAAGACGCGGCCCGGGTGCTGGGCGAGGTACTTCAGGAGCTCGAACTCCTTGAAGGTAAGGTCAAGGACGCGGCCCTTGAGCTTAGCGCTGTACGTCGCCTGGTCGACCGACAGGTCGCCGTTGCGGATCTCCACCGGGCCGTCGTGACTGAGCGGCGGGGCGTCTAGCGGAATAGGGTCGATTGCAGACAGCGGACGATGGGAGTCCGATGCTGAAGAATCAGTGGTCCCCTCATCCGGCTCTTGAGCCGACAGGCCCGACAGGAACTGCTCGTAATGCCCGGCTGCCTCGGCTTGGTCGGACCACAGTTCGTCAATCGCCTGGGCTGCTGCCTTGAGACGCCTGCTGATGCTCATGCGTCTGCTCCTTCCTGGGTCTCGTCTCCGAGCATCTCCTTGAGTGTCTGACGGGCCTGGTGGACATGTGCACGGACGGTGGCGGGTGCGGCACCCATGATCTGTGCGATCTCTTTGTAGGGAAGTCCGAACTGCTCGCGCAGCGCCACCGCTTCCTGTTGACGGCGAGGTAGCTTTCGGGTCGCGGCGAGAATGTCGAGCCGCTGATCGCTGACAGCAATCGGATCCGGGTGCGCCAACTGAGCATGCAGCGTCTCGGTTTCGGTGGGCATGCCGTTGCGACGGCGGGCCTCGCGGGCGTCCTGGAGCCGCTGGCCGGCTACTTTGAACAACCAGCCGCGCGGTTGATCCATTCGGCTCACACGACCCCAGTAGGTATAGGCGCTGACCATGGTCATCTGTGCAGCGTCGTCCAGGACGCTCAACTCGGCCTCTAGCCAGACCAGATACCGGCGAACCATTGGCCAGTACTCCCGGAAGAACTCCTCAAAACCTGGCGGGCCGTGACCAACCGTTCGGTCCGAATGCCGACCGCCATGAAGTGGAATCGGTTCCGCAGCAGTCACCGGCCGCCACCTACATCCGCTGACCTCTTGGTTACCAGTGCTACTTCGTAGGTGCGCTGGCGGCCACGCTCATCTACCTCACACACGCGCCCGCCGTCGGGCAACCGTTCCAACACCTCCACTGCGGTCGCCCTGCGCTCCCTCTCCGACGCCGCGGTCGTACGCCCCTTCGCCAGTTCCAGCAGAACATCCCACAGGCTGGGGCGACCTCGCTGACTCGCCAACCTCATCGTCAGCCCCACGAGCAGCACCAGACCGGATCCGACCATCGTGGCAACTTCTCCATACATCTCAAGCCCCTTTCGCCGTGAACTGTTCCGGGGCTGCCCAGTGCGTCCTGTGCTCCGCCCTCATCACACATAAGGGCAGCAGGCCTCAAAACGTGTAGTCACCGTTCCCAAAGGTTCGTGATACGACCTGGCAAGCGTTGGTACAGCGGTTGTTGGTGGGATCGCCCGACATGGGTTCGACGCCGGAGTGGAAGATTGCCGGGAGCCCGGGAGGGGGCCCTCGAAGGCCAGGTCATCGCCGCGTCCAAGGGCCAGCGGCAACGGCGGCATGACGCCTCCCGTTAGCGCTGGCCGTGCGGGCCACCCTTGCGGCAGCGGCGGCGGGCGTTCGCGCACTCCGGGCACAGGCCACTGCGTCCCACCGCGACCCAGGTACAGCACACTGCGCAGCTGGCCGCGGTGTGCCGGGTCGCGGTCACCGGTCAGTTCGGAGGCAGGCTCGGCGCTCGCTCGCCACGACATGGAGACTGCCGGCGTCTACGCCCCCGCGACGCGGTGGTGAAGTGCTGGACGGACAAGGCGTATCAAGGCGGCGACAGCATCACCCCGGGGCCCTTCCGCAGCCTGCATCTCAAGGTGCAGCAACGTCGGCATAACGGCACCCACGCCAGGATCAGCTGCCTCGGCGAGCAAGCCATTGCCGCCCTGAAGGGCTGGTGGCTCCCCCGGGAACTCCGCTGCAGCACCAACCGAGTCAGGGCCACCGTGAAGACCATCCCCGCCCTTCGTCACGCCCCAACCTGAGGTTGGAAATGGCTCACTGAACGCGAACGCCGACACCCTCGCCAAGCATCTACTCGGCTGAAGACCCTCCGATACCGCATACGTGCAGTCGTTTGACTCATGCGCACGCTGCAGCCCTGTCCCACAGTGGGACCGAGCGGAGACGTCGGCAGACTCCTGGTCGATGCAGTCGAGAAGGGCCCGCTCTCAATTCTGTCCATACTTGGCACTCTTGAGGAGCTTTCATGCCTGCACCAAGGATCGGTCGCTTTGTCGGAGCGGCCACGCTGGCTCTCTGCATTTCTCTGGGCGGCCTGATGACTTCGGGTTCACCCGCGTCGGCGCAGATCCCCGAGGGACAGGAGACAGACGTTCATTGGAACGTCCCAATTAACGAAGTGGGCCCTACGCTCGCCGATGATTACGACACGACCATCCGGGACCTCAGGAATTTGGTGGCTGTCCCTTCGAGTGACGGAGGGCAGCAGACCCAGAACACCCGCGCCCTGCTCTCGGTGACGCTCTTCATTCCGGACCATCAGAACACCACTCAGCTGGTGACGTTGTACTTCCAGGCCTCCGACCTCTACCTCATGGGCTTCAGCCCCGGCTACTCCCGGAACGCATACATGTTCAACGACTGGCAGTCGGACACCTATGGGGCCGAGCTGCCGGACGGCATGACCCCGCGCAACCTCAGGTTCGGCGGAAGCTACGGTTCGCTGTCCAACGTGGACGGGGCCGACGACCGCTATAGCATGCGGATTGGGTACAACAACATCTGGGACCAGATCCTGCACCTGGCGACCACGCCGGAGGATCAATTCGTCGGAACGAACGCAGCCACCAACGCGCGTACGGCCTCTGCTCTCCTGCAGATGATCAATATGTTCTCCGAGTCCGCCCGCTTCCCCGACATCCAGGCTCACTACCGTGATGCCTTCCGCGACCCCAGCGCCGTGACTCAGGGGCTTACGCCGTTCGAGCAAGAAGCTGAGACGAGTTGGGGGGCTCTCTCGAACGCGTTCTACCGGCTCAACCAGGACCCGACTACCTCCGTCACTTTGGTCGTGGGGCCGCTGCACATCGTCTACAACAACAGACAGCAGATCCGTAACCTGCTCGCTCTCCTCGCCGGCTCGACAAGAATCATCGGCACCCAGTTCGACAAGTACTGGAACCAGGTCTGACAGCCCACCTCCTTCGGATCTACGGCCGGCGCTCCGCACGTGGAGCGCCGGCCGAGGAGCCGACGGGCAACACATCACCGAACGGTGACTGAGTGTTTGGTCCGTGGCTTGGTGTTTGGTCCCGGGTCAGGTTCCGCGCCAGTTGGGGGTGGCTTCGCCGGTGAGGCGGCGGGCCATGAGCTCGATCATCGCGAGGTGGATCATGGCTTCGGAGCGGTGCGGGTGGCGCTCGTGGTCGCGGGCGAGGCGGCGGTGGTGCATGAGCCAGCCGATGCTGCGCTCGATGGTCCAGCATCGCGGAATCACCTTGAATCCCTTGACCCCGGGATCGCGTTGGACGGGGTGGACGTCGATGCCGAGGCCGGCGCCGTGGTCGATGGCGATGGTGCGGTAGCCGGCGTCCACCCACGCCTGGTCCGCGAGGGCTGTCGCGAGGGGGCGGATCAGGGTTTGCCCATCGCCTTGCGTACGACGTCACGGGTGCGGTCGATCACCGAGGCCACCGGTCCGGTGGCGACGTTCTTGAGCGCGGTGTCGGTGCCGGGGTGCGGACGAGTGGGGGCCAGGGCTTCGGCAGCGTGCACGGCGCGCGCCAGGTTCTCGAGCTTCCCCCGGTCCGCGGCCGCCCTGAAGTGCGCGAACTCGTACTCCTCTTCGGCCTTCGCATGGGCAAGGACGTCCTGCCGCAGGGTGGCGAAGCGGTCGAGGAACTCTGCGGAGTCGACGTCCAGGTCCTCGAGCCCGGACAGAATCTCCTTCGCCTTCTCTTCCTCCTGGATACGCTCCTTGACGACCTGTTCCCCTCCGTCGATGTTCCGGCGGGCAAAGGGGTGGACGACCTCTTCCTCCGCGGTCTCGTGCACAGCGAGCAGGTGTATCAGCTCGCGGAACGCGGCGGTGCGTTCCCCTCCCTTGCTGTTGGCGACCTCGTCGAGGAGCGTGCGGATCCGGGCGTGCTGTTGCTTGAGCAGTTCTACGACGTCCAGCTGCTGGGGCATGATGCCTCCTCCGCCTGGTCGGTGCGGCGACTTACGTCCCCGGGCCGCGCGAGTACCCGAGCGCGGTGACCACGAACCGCCGGATCAGGCCACAACGGCCCACCCCGGAGCGTGACAGCCCCACCCGTATGAACAGCATCGCCAGCACCACGGACTCCTCACCAAGATCCGGACCAGGTGCGGACCAACTCAGCCTCGCACCAGACGGTTCCGCCCATTGCGGCCGGTCAGAAGCCGGGTCAAGCGTGTACCACCACAGACGAAGAACCTGCTCGGCACACACACGCTCCCGTCGCCGGGCACGCGCGGCCATCGAGCACCCGAGACGAGGTGGGTCGCTCGCCTTCTGACCACAGGCACGGAGCGTCGGCCCCGGCAGGGCTGCGGCAACGACAACCAGATCGCCAAGACGGCCTCGGATTAGGCTCTGAGAACTGCGCCGAAAGTTGAGTCCCGATATCTGCCCTACTCCGGGCCTGACATGATTCGACAGACGGGTTGCGGATGCACATGCCGAGTCACGCCCAGCCGTAGACTCTCTCCCCGCGGAACGAGAGCAGTCCAACTGGACCAGCACACTGCCTATTTCCAGTTCGCGGATCCGCCCGAATCGTCGGGTGCAACGCTCCGTAGTCAGCACCAAACCAGCACGGGAGTCAGCACCCCTCCCCCAATCACGCCCAATTGGGACACGCCTCGGCGGGGACAAGCGCGCGACACTCAGGCCCCGCCCGCCACCCCCGCCACGACGCAGAGCCCAGCACAACCACGGTCAGACCCAAAAGTATGGTGTCCCACCACATGTGCCGCTGACCTGCGTCTTCCTACCTTGTGCCATCACAGAGACGTCCCCGTCCCCGCCTGGAAGTGGTGCACATGGCCTCCGCAGCAACAGCTCCGCCAACACCCGGAAACCTCAAGCGCATTGTCGCGGCGAGTCTGATCGGCACCACGATCGAGTGGTACGACTTCTTCCTCTACGGCTCCGCCGCCGCGCTCGTGTTCAACAAGCTCTTCTTCCCGGACTCCGACCCGCTCGTCGGCACGCTGCTCTCCTTCCTCACGTACGCCGTCGGGTTCGCGGCCCGCCCGCTGGGCGCTCTGGTCTTCGGACACTACGGCGACCGGCTCGGACGCAAGAAACTGTTGGTGATCAGCCTGTTGATGATGGGCGGCGCCACGTTCGCCATCGGGCTGCTGCCCACGCATGCCACGGTCGGCTCGGCCGCGCCGGTGCTGCTGACGGCGCTCCGGCTGGTCCAGGGCTTCGCCCTCGGCGGCGAGTGGGGCGGCGCGGTCCTGCTGGTGTCCGAGCACGGGGACGCCGAGCGTCGCGGCTTCTGGGCCTCCTGGCCGCAGACCGGCGCGCCGGCCGGCCAACTCCTCGCCACGGGTGTGCTGTCGGCGCTCACCGCGCTGATGTCCGACGCCTCGTTCACCTCATGGGGCTGGCGCATTCCGTTCCTGCTGTCCGGGGTGCTGGTCATGGTCGGGCTGTGGGTCCGTCTCTCCGTCGATGAATCGCCGGTCTTCAAGGCGGCGTTGGCCCGCGCCGAGGCCCGCAAGGCCGCCGACGCGGACACGGTGGAGAAGATGCCGCTCGTGGCGGTGCTGCGGCACCACTGGCGCGACGTCCTCGTCGCCATCGGCGCCCGTATGGCCGAGAACATCAGCTACTACGTCATCACCGCCTTCATCCTCGTGTACGCGGTCCAGGCGGCCGACGTCTCCAAGCAGACCGCGCTCAACGCCGTCCTCATCGCGTCCGCCGTCCACTTCGCGGTGATCCCGGCCTGGGGCGCCCTGTCGGACCGGATCGGCCGCCGGCCGGTGTATCTGCTGGGGGCCGCCGGGGTCGGCCTGTGGATGTTCCCGTTCTTCTCCCTCGTCGACACGGCGAGCTTCGGCAACCTGATCCTCGCGGTCACGGTCGGCCTGGTCCTGCACGGCGCCATGTACGCACCTCAGGCCGCGTTCTTCTCCGAGATGTTCGCGACGCGGATGCGGTACTCCGGCGCCTCGATCGGTGCGCAGTTCGCCTCGGTCGCGGCCGGTGCGCCGGCCCCGCTGATCGCCACGGCGCTGCTCGACAGCTCCGGTGGGTCGACGCTGATCTCGCTGTACGTGATCGCCGCCGCGGTCATCACCCTGATCGCCGTCGCCGTCGCCAAGGAGACCCGTCACCGCGATCTCGCCGACATCGAGGCGGCCGACAGCGCCGGGGCGGTCGACGCGTCCCGGCCGGCCGAGGCCGCGTACCGCGTCTGACGACTCCGGGTCCGCCGACCCCGTACACCCCGCCCACCACGGGCCGGGTGTACGGGGTCAGCGTATGTCCGGGCCCGCCAGCCGGTGCAGTCGCAGCGCGAGCTGGATCTCCAGGGAGCGCTCGGGCGACTGCCAGTCGGGACCGAGCAGGTGACCGATCCGCTCCAGGCGCTGCGCCACCGTGTTCACATGGACGTGCAGGGCGTCCTTGGTGCGGGCGGGGCTCGATCCGGCCGCGAAGTAGGCGTCGAGGGTGCGGACCAGGTCGGTCCCCCTGCGCGCGTCGTAGGTGACGACCTCGCCGATCGTGCGGGTCACGAAGCCGGGGATGTCCCGGCTGTCGGCGAGCAGCAGTCCCAGGAATCCGAAGTCGTCGGCCGCCGCGCCCTCCCCCGCTCGGCCGAGGACCCGGAGCGCGTCGAGGCAGCGCCGCGCCTCCGCACAGGCGACGGCGGCCGTCTCGGTGCGGGTGGCCAGTCGGTCGACCGGGGCGGAGGCGCCGACCGTGACCGTCTCGTGGATCGCCGCGGAGAGCCGCTTGGCGACCTGGGAGGCGAGTTGGGAGGCCGTGTCGTCCGCGGCCAGCGGCAGCAGCAGCACCGTGCCGCCGTCCCGTGCGGCGGCCAGCCCGTGCCGGGTCGCCGCGAGATGTCCGGCGGCGGCGCCAAGGCGGCGGCGTGCGGCCGCCTCCTCCTCGGCGTCGTCCGCGACGGCCTCCAGGCGGGCCGCGAGCACCACATGGGTGGCGTCGAGATCGGCGTCGAGCCGGGACGCACGCTCGCGCAGCAGACGGGGATCCCGGTCGCGGGCGTCGAGCAGGTCGTCCAACAGCTCGCCGCGGACCCGCTGTTCGGCCTCGGAGGCGGAGCGCCGGGCGAGCAGCAGCAGTGAGGTGACCATGGCGGCGCGCTCCAGAGTGCGCTGGTCGACCGGGTCGAGCCCCGGGTGGCCGCGCAGCACCAGGGCGCCGAGCAGCTCGCCACCGGCGGCGACGGCCGCGACCCAGTCCCGGTCCCGGCGCACCGCGTGCCCTTCGGCGCGGGATGCCTCGAGGGCCTCCGCCGGGGCGGCCCCGGCGTCCGTGAACTCCACCGTCCCGTCCAGTACCTGGGAGACGGCGGCCGCCACATCGTGCACGCCGCCGCCGCGCAGCACCAGCTCGGCGAGCCGGTCGTGCACGTCCGAGGCGCGCTCGATGACCGCGCTGCGGTCGCGGATGATCTCGTTGGCCCGCTCCAGCCCGGCCAGTGCCTCGCGGGTCTCGGTGAGCAGGTTGGCCGCGTCGATGGCCGCGGCGGCGAGCGCGGCGAAGGAGCCGAGCAGCGCGATCTCCTCGCGTGCGAAGACCCGGGTCCTGCGGTCGGAGGCGAAGAGCACGCCGATCACCTGGGAGCCGAGCATCAGCGGTACTCCGAGGATGGCCTGGAGCCCTTCGTCCCGGACTCCGGCGTCGATGGTGCTCGTGTGCTGGAAGCGGACGTCCTGCGCGTAGTTGTCGGTCACGTACGGGCGCGCGGTCTGGGCGACGAGGCCGCCCAGCCCCTCGCCCATGCCGAGCCGCAGCTGCTGGAAGCGGGCGGCGACCGAGCCCTCGGTGACGCGCATGCGGGTGTCTCCCCTGACCGGGTCGTTCAGCGTCAGGTACGCGACGTCCGTGCGCAGCAGGGAGCGGGCGCGCTGCACGATGGCCTGGAGGACGGCGTCGAGGTCGCGCAGGCCCGCCAGGTCGTGCGCGGTCTCGAACAGCGCGGACAGCTCGGCCTCGCGGCGCCGTCTGCCCTCCATCTCCTCGCGTACCCCGAGCGCGAGCCGCTTGGCCGCCTCCAGGGCGGCGATCCGGGCGGCCGGAGCGCCGTCGGCGCGCGCGAGCAGCACGGGCTGCTCGTAGGCGTCCGCCGACGCGCCCCGGGCGAGCAGCTCCAGGAACGGGGCCTGCGGGTCCCCCGCGTCCAGCGGGTCGGCGGCAGCGGCCGTGTGCGGTTGAGGGTGCGACATGCTCAACAGGATTACCCGTCGTACGGCCGGCCCCGCCAGCCCTGTGGACAACTCGAACGATCACAGAACTGCGGTCACTCGACCGAGTGACCGCAGAAGCCGTGAAAGGCGTGAACAGCAAGAAATCACCGCATCAGCGGGCGGTCCCTCAGTGGGCCGTCCAGCCGCCGTCGAGGACCATCGACGTCCCGGTCATGAACGACGCCTGCGGCGAGCAGAGATGGGCCACCGCCTCGGCGACCTCCTCCGGCTCGATGAGCCGCTTGAGGGCGCTGTCGCGCAGCATCACCTGCGTGAGCACCTGCTCCTCGGGGATGCCGTGCGCGGTGGCCTGGTCGGCGATCTGCCGTTCGACGAGCGGGGTGCGCACATAGCTCGGGTTCACGCAGTTCGAGGTGACACCGTGCGCGGCGCCCTCCAGCGCGACCGTCTTCGAGAGGCCTTCGAGCCCGTGCTTTGCGGTGACGTAGGCGGACTTGTAGGCGGAGGCACGCAATCCGTGCACCGACGACACGTTCACGATGCGGCCCCAGTTCTGTCCGTACATGTGCGGCAGCGCACCGCGGATCAGCCGGAACGGGGCCTCCACCATGAGGGTCAGCACGGTGTGGAACACGTCGGGCGGGAACTCCTCGACCGGGCGGACCAGTTGGATGCCCGCGTTGTTGACGAGGACGTCGGTGCCGGCCGCCGCGGCCTCGGCGGCGTCGAGGTCGGTCAGGTCCAGGACGCGGGGCTCGATCCCTGGGGCCCCCTCGGCGAGCGCGTCGAGTCCGACGGCGTCCCGGTCCACCGCGCGCACCTTGGCGCCCGCGGCGGCGAGACGCAGGGCGCAGGCCCGGCCGATGCCGCCGGCGGCGCCGGTGACGAGTGCGGTGCGTCCGCCGAGGTCGAGGGGTGGGGCGGTGGGGGCGGTGACAGGCGTGAGCGGGGTCATGCTCCGCACCCTAGGCAGTCGCCCCGCACCCCCCGATGTGGTCACAGCCCATACTTCAGTACACGGTGGTGGTCTCGAACCACGTCGGCGCTTCCTGTGCGGCCTGCCGGCCGATTCGGAGCGTCGACAACGCGCTTCGGCGTGCGCCGGAGGGTCATGCCGCCTCGAACGGGCACCAGAGGACCTGGAGCAGGTCGCAGTCGTCCGGGCCGGGCGGGAGGCCGGGCACGTCCCGCCGGTACACCTGGGCCAGGCCGACCAGCGGGATCGGGTCGGTATCGGCGATCTCCCGTTCGCGATGGCTGCGGCCGAGCTCCTTGAGCAGGACCCGTTCCGCGTCGGTGGGTCGGTCACGGGCCCAGGCGTCCTTGAGCACCTGCCGCCCCCGATGAATGTCCGCGACGCGGTACCCGCTGCTTCGCTTGTGCGGCTCGGTGCAGACCGGCCACGGTTCGTCGGCGGGCCACAACAGAGGACCGCCGACCGAGCTGACCGACGCGTCCGGACGCCCCGGCCGCGGATGCAGGCGCGTCGTCACACCCCGAAACGCCCCCAGCTCTGGGAAAAGCTCCTCCACGTGCACGGGGCGCGGCGGCGTGGTTCTGGTCATGGCCGAGACACTAGGCCACCACATCGGCCGTGATCACACGTGTCCGTGCCGTCCGAACCCGTGAGCAGCCCGAGGGTCAGAGCCGTCTCGTGGTGAACAGGGTGGTCCCGCGTACCGGGTCCACTTCCTTCCGATCGGTCTCGGTGAACCCGACCTTGGCCAGTACTCGGCGGGAAGCGGTGTTCCAGTCCCAGACCGTGGCCCACAGACGTTCGTACCCGGACGATCTCGCCCATTCCACAACCGCCGACGAAGCCTCGGTCGCGTATCCCTGACGCCAACTTCGGCGTAGCAGCTCGAATGCCAGTTCCGGTTCCCCCGCCGGTCCTCGTCCACCGTCGACCAGCCCGCAGTAGCCGATGACGTCACCAGAGGCCTTGCGTTCGACCGCCAGCAGCCCGGTCGACCACACCGTGTCGGTGCGGATCGGCTCCTCGAGCTCCGCGACCGTGGGGTGTCCGTCCGCGTCGATCCGGCGGTGCGGCGGCACTCGTGGATCACGTTCGGTCCACAGTTCACGCTGGACGACAGCCTCGGCCACCCGCCAAGGTCTGAGCAGCAGGCGGCTCGTCTCGAGTACGACCTCGCTGCCCGGCGCGCCAACTGTCATGGCAGCAACCCTCTCACGCGCCCCTCCTGCGTGTGCGCGTCGAGCCGGTCGCTCAGGTCGTGGAACCCGCCTCGAACCACGTCGGTCCGTCCTGCACGGCCTGCTTGATCCTGAACAGACCGTGCTCGTCCAACGGCGGCAGCGCGTCCAGTTCGAACCAGTCCACTTCCAGCGACTCGTCGTCGTTGACGCGGGCCTCGCCGCCGGTCGCACGGCACCGGAACGTGATGTCCAGGAACTGGCACTGGTCCCCGTTGGGGTAGGTGGTCGGGCTCTTGTCGGCCCGGACGAGGACGACACGTTCGACGACGCAGTCGACCCCGGTCTCCTCGAACACCTCGCGCGTGGCGACGTCCGCGGGCTGCTCGCCCGGCTCGGCGATGCCCGCCGGTACGGCCCACCGGCCGGTGTCGGCGCGGCGGCCGAGCAGCACCCGCCCCTGCCCGTCGAAGACGACGGCGGTGACGCCGGGCAGATAGAGGAGCTGGTGACCCGCCGTGGCGCGGATGGCGCGGATGTATTCAGGGGTAGCCATACGCGCGACCCTAACCGTTCGCAGGTCGGCCCTTTGATCGGGCCGTGGCGGAGCGTCCCCCGCGGGAGCGGACGACCGCCCAGGCCAGCCCGCCGACGCCGAGAACGGTCAGCAGCGCCTCGGGCCAGGCGCCCACGCGGGTGGCCAGCGTCTTGCTGGTTCGCCTGGGCACGTCGGCGAGCAGGGTGTCGGCCTCGAACATGCCGGTCTTCTGCGCGATGGACCCGTCGGGGCGGATGACGGCGCTGACGCCGCTGGTCACCGGAACCATGACGGCACGGCCGTGCTCCACGGCGCGCACCCGGTCCATGGCGAGCTGCTGGTAGGTCATCTGGCTGCGCTCGAACGTGGCGTTGTTGCTCGGCACGGACAGGATCTGGGCGCCCTCGTCGACCTGGTCGCGGACCACGTCGTCGAACGCGGCCTCGTAGCAGGTGACGTTGCCGACCTTGGTCCCCGACATGTCGAAGACGACGGCCTTGTCGCCGGGGACGAAGTTGCCCGCCCGGTCGACGTCCTTGCTGAAGACCCGGAAGAAGCCGCGGTACGGCATGTACTCGCCGAAGGGCTGGAGGTGTCGCTTGTTGTACGTGGCTCCGGGGCCGGTCTTCGGGTCCCAGAGGATGAGCTGGTTCCGCTCGTCACCGTTCTTGTCGGTGACGACGGCACCCACCGAGATCGGTGCGCCGACCGCCTCGGCGGCCTTCTGGATCTCCTCGTAGGCGTCCATGTTCACGTACGGGTCGATGTCCGAGGAGTTCTCCGGCCACAGCACGAGGTCGGGCTTCTTCACCGTGCCGGCCTTGATCCTGTCGGCCAGCTTCATCGTCTCGCGCACGTGGTAGTCGAGGACGGCCCGCCGCTGGGCGTTGAAGTCGAGGCCCATGCGCGGCACGTTGCCCTGGATGAGCGCCACGCGCGCGGTGCCGGCCTCGGCGTCGTTCGACACGAGCGGCATGGCGGCCACTCCCGCGATCACCGGTGCGACGGTGCAGACGGCCGCGGCGATGACGCCGCGGTCGCGCAGCAGGCGGGCGCCGCCCGTGCCGCGCGCCGCGCTCGGCCCGGTCGTCTCCTCCGTCCCGGAGATCTCGTTCGCACCGGGGGTCTCGTCCACCCCGTGGGCCGGGTCCGTGTCCCGGGCCTTCTTGAGCCGGAGCACACGGAGGACGAGCCCGCCGAGCCCGAAGCCGCAGAGCACCACGCCGAAGCCGAGCAGCGGGGTGCCACCCAGCGAGGCGAGGGGCAGGAAAACGCCGCTGGGCTGCCCGAAGGCGATCTTCCCCCAGGGGAACCCGCCGAACGGGAACCGGGCGCGCAGCGCCTCGTCCGCGATCCACACGGCGCTCGCCCACAGCGGCCACAGCGGCAGCCGCGACACATAGGCGATGCCCATGCCGGCCAGGGCGAGGATCAGCGCCTCGGCGGCGGCGAGCGCCAGCCACGGCAGCGGACCGACGTCCACGCCCGTCCAGGACAGCAGCGGCACCAGATAGGCCAGCCCGAAGACGAGACCGAGGCCGAACCCGGCCCGCAGCCGCCGTCCGTGCACGGCGATGCCGAGCAGCGCGAACGACAGCGGCGCGAGCCACGGCAGCTCGCGCGGCGGGAAGGTGACGTACAGGAGGAGCCCGGCGATCGCCGCGAGGACGACCGGGACGAACCGTCGCAGGCCGGAGCGGCGTGCGGGCTGTGCGTCGGGCTCGTCGGACGGGGCGACGGGAGGTGCGGTGGCGGTCACCCGGGGAGTGTACGGCGCACTCCTGTCACCCGGTCCGGCCGGGCTTCGGCCGCTCCGGGGCGGCCGCGGCGCCGGGCGTCCACACCCTCGTACGGCATCCGTACCCGCTGCCGCCGGGTGTGGCCGGAATGTCCGCGGGGCGGGCGGTCGCGCGGGCCGAACGGACCCGTGCGGCGGGACCGGTTCGCCCCTCCACTCGGCGCGCGCCCGGTGCCAGCGTGAGCACGACGGCCCGTCGGGGACCGGCCCGTGAGGAGGCGAGGACGGTGGAGGATCCGCTGAGCGTCGGGGACGACGGTCAGGAGCCGGGTGCGGACGAGGCGGTTCGCCAGGGCGGTGTTCCACACGCCTTCCGCTCGGGCCTCACGAGAGCCGTCGGCGGCCGGTCGGCACGGACCGCGCTCGGCCGGTGTCCGGTCGTCGTCCGGCGGGGCCACGACGGGAACGGACGGGGTGGTTTCGGTCAGGTCGCGGCAGGCCGCGCCGCAGGCCCGTTCGCGGTCGTCCCGCACGACTGACCGGCCCGGCACGGGACACCCGCACCGCGACCGGCACGCACCTGTCCCCGAGAGCCTTTCCGGAGGATCCCGATGGCGAAGGACCCGACGAAGCACCAGCTGGCATCGCTCGACGCGCACTGGCGCGCCGCCAACTACCTGGCCGTGGGCCAGATCTATCTGCTCGACAATCCGCTGCTCACCCGGCCGCTGACGGCCGAGCACATCAAGCCGCGCCTGCTCGGCCACTGGGGCACCTCGCCCGGGCTCAACCTCGTCCACACGCACGTGAACCGTGCCGTCAAGGCGCGCGGCCTGGACGCCCTGTGCGTCTGGGGTCCGGGGCACGGAGGCCCCGCGGTGCTGGCGAACTCCTGGCTGGACGGCAGTTACACCGACGTGTACCCGGACGTGCCGCGGGACGCCGACGGGATGCGGCGGCTGTTCCGGCAGTTCTCCTTCCCCGGCGGCGTCCCGAGCCATGTCGCGCCCGAGACGCCCGGGTCGATCCACGAGGGCGGCGAGCTGGGCTACTCCCTGGCCCATGCCTACGGGGCGGCCTTCGACAACCCGGGGCTGCTGGTGCCGTGCGTGGTCGGCGACGGCGAGGCCGAGACGGGTCCGCTCGCCGCGTCCTGGCACTCCACCAAGTTCCTCGACCCCGTGCACGACGGGGCGGTCCTGCCGATCCTCCACCTCAACGGCTACAAGATCGGCAATCCGGCCGTGCTGTCCCGGCTGCCCGAGTCCGAACTCGACGAGCTGCTGCGCGGATACGGTCATGAGCCCGTCCACGTCACCGGACGCAGGCCCGCACAGGTGCACCGGGAGCTGGCGCAGGCCCTCGACCGCTGCCTGGACCGGATCGCGCGGATCCAGTACGAGGCCCGTACGGAGGGGGCCACCGCGCGACCGCGCTGGCCGATGATCGTGCTGCGCACCCCGAAGGGCTGGACGGGCCCGCGGACGGTGGACGGGGACCCGGTCGAGGACACCTGGCGCTCGCACCAGGTGCCGCTCGCCAACGTGCGCGAGAACCCCGAGCACCTGGCCCAGTTGGAGAAGTGGCTGCGCTCGTACCGGCCCGAGGAACTCTTCGACGCGCAGGGCCGGCCCACGCCCCTGGTCCTGGAGCACGTGCCCGAGGGCACCCGCCGCGCGGGCGCGAACCCGCACGCCAACGGCGGCCTGCTGACCCGGCGGCTGCCCGTCGCCCCGCTCGAACGCTTCGCCGTCCCCGTCGAGAAGCCGGGCACCACGCTCCACGAGCCGACCCGTGTCCTCGGCGAGCTGCTCGCCCAGGTCATGCGGGACACCGCCCGGCGCCGCGACTTCCGCGTGGTCGGCCCGGACGAGACCGCCTCCAACCGGCTCCAGGCACTGTTCGACGCGACGGGGAAGGCGTGGCAGGCCGGGACCAGGCCGACCGACGAACACCTGGCGCGGGACGGCCGCGTCATGGAGGTGCTGTCGGAACACCTGTGCCAGGGCTGGCTCGAGGGCTATCTGCTCACCGGACGGCACGGCCTCTTCTCCTGCTACGAGGCGTTCGTCCACATCGTCGACTCGATGGTGAACCAGCACATCAAGTGGCTCAAGACGGCGCGACAACTGGCATGGCGGCGCCCGGTCCCCTCGCTCAACTATCTGCTCACCTCACACGTGTGGCGACAGGACCACAACGGCTTCTCGCACCAGGACCCGGGTTTCGTCGACCACGTCCTCAACAAGAGTCCGGACGTCGTCCGCGTGTATCTGCCGCCGGACGCCAACACCCTGTTGTCCGTCGCCGAACACGTGCTGCACAGCCGTGACTACGTCAATGTGATCGTCGCCGGGAAGCAGCCGTGCTTCGACTGGCTCTCCCTGGACGAGGCCCGCGCCCACTGCGCGCGCGGCGCCGGCATCTGGGAGTGGGCGGGCACGGAGAACGGTTCCGGGGAGCCGGACGTCGTCCTCGCCTGCGCGGGGGACGTCCCCACCCAGGAGGTTCTCGCCGCCGCCGGTCTGCTGCGCCGATATCTGCCCCGGCTGACGGTCCGGGTCGTCAACGTCGTCGACATGACGCGGCTGATGCCGCGGGACGAACACCCGCACGGCATGGCCGACTTCGAGTACGACGCCCTGTTCACCCCCGACAAGCCGGTCATCTTCGCGTACCACGGCTATCCCTGGCTGATCCACCGGCTCGTCTACCGCCGCGCGGGCCACCGGCAGCTCCATGTGCGCGGCTACAAGGAGTCGGGCACCACGACCACACCGTTCGACATGGTCGTGCGCAACGACCTCGACCGTTTCCGTCTCGTCATGGACGTCATCGACCGGGTGCCCGGCCTCGCCGTCCGCGCGGCCTCGGTCCGCCAGGAGATGGCCGACAGCCGGACCCGGCACCACGCCTGGATCCGCGAGCACGGCACCGATCTGCCCGACGTCGCAGCCTGGTCCTGGACCGGCTGACCCGCGCCCCGAGGAGGTCCGCCTCATGTCACCCCTGTCCGCGCGTCCGATCACCGCCGGCATCGACGGCTCCCCCGAGAGCCGGGACGCCGCCGACTGGGCCGCCCGGGAAGCCGTACGGCACGGTCTGCCGCTGCGCCTGCTGCACGCGGGCCCCGGCGCGGCCGGGCCGTCCGGGCTGCCGGAGCTGGACGCCCCGGCCGAGCGCGCCGCCGCGGCCCTGCACGATCTGCCCCGCCAGCTCTCCTACGCGCATCCGGCGCTGGAGATCCGGTTCGGGCACACCGACGGGGCGCCGGTGTCCGTACTGCTGGAGGCCGCCGCCGCGTCGACGATGCTGGTGCTCGGCTCCCGCGGTCTCTCCGGGTTCACCGGCTTCCTCGTGGGATCGGTGGCGGCCGCCGTCTGCGCCCGCGCCACCGGCCCGGTCGCCCTGGTCAGGGCCGGGCAGCGCCCCGAGGACGAGCGCACGGGGCCGGTCCCCGCGCCCTACCGGCCCGTGCTGGCCGGCCTGGACCTCGCGCACCCGGGCGACGATCTGCTCACCCACGCCTTCGAGGCGGCGGCGGTGCGCGGCCTGGAACTCCAGGTGCTGCACGCCTGGACCCTGCCGGCCCTGCACGACTACGCGCCCGGGGTGACCCCGCCCGGCGACGCCGCCGGTGCCGAGACCGAACGCCTCAGGGCGCTGCACGCGACCCTTCTGCCCTGGCGGCACAAGTTCCCCGAGATCCGGGTCGTGGAGCGGCTGGAGTACGGCCATCCGGCCCACCGTCTGCTCATGGCGGCCGGGACCGCGGGGCTCGTGCTCGTCGGGCGCCGGACGACGGCCGGCGCCCGCCTGGGCCATGTCGCGCACACCCTGATCCACCGGACGGCGTGCCCGGTGCTGCTGGTGCCGCACGACTGAGGAGGCACGTTTCCGCCGCACCTGACTTCGCCGGGTCACCGTTTCCGCAGCCGGTCGCCGTCACCGGCGGGGCGTCCGTCCAGGACCGCCTGGCGGCGCCGGTACTCGTCCTCGTCGATGTCGCCGCGGGCGAACCGTTCGTCGAGGATCGTCTCGGGAGCGGCCCGCCGCGGCGGCACGGTGCGCTCCGGGCTGGACAACGAACGGAAGGCGAGCACGGCGAGCACTCCCACGAGGAGCCAGAACAGCAGCATCCCCACCGACATGACGAACCAGCCCCAGCCTCCGGCCTGTTCGTTCCAGAACATCACGGTCGCTCACTCCTCACGGGCCCAGAACACGAGAGGCCGGGCGCCCCGACGTGCCTGCGCCTCGCTTCCACCGTGGCCCCGGTCTCCCGGTCCCGTCATGGGCCGAAGGGGGTAATGCCGTCCGCCGCTCCGGGCTGGTCGGTCCGGCCGGATCCGGTGATCCGTGCACCCGCCATCGGCTACCGTGCGCCGATGACGACGCCAGCAACCTCCGCCATCGGCCCCGACTTCGCCACCCCCGTCGAGAAGCGGTACTTCGAGGACTACGTCCCCGGCGAGAGCTACCGCTACGGCAGCATCCCCGTCACCGAGGCGGACATCCTCCGGTTCGCCGGGGAGTTCGATCCGCAGAGCATCCACACCGATCCCGTCGCCGCCGCGGCGGGGCCCTTCGACGGCCTCATCGCCAGTGGCTGGCACACCGCGTCGGTGATGATGCGGCTCTACGCCGACCACTTCGTCAGCAGCGTCGCCAGCCTGGCCTCACCCGGCATCGACACGCTGCGCTGGACCCGCCCGGTCCGTCCCGGGGATCGGCTGTCGATCGTGACGACGATCCGCGCGGCCCGGCTGTCGCGCTCCAAGCCGGACCGCGGCATCGTGCACACCGACGTCGAGGTGCTCAACCAGCACGACGAGACCGTGCTCACGCTCACCGCGATGAACCTGCTGCGCAGCCGCGACGCCGGCTGACCCGCACCGCAGGAGGGGCGGAACCGGACCAGGAACGTTCCTGCGCAACTGCGGTCCAAAGCGCCGCACCAGCCGTTACCGTGTGCCTCAGTCCCCGACGCCGTGCCGGATCCGGCCATCGCGTGCGGGGCCCGTCTCAGTCGGGGGGCGACGGGGTTGGGATCGACGGGGTGGTCGACGAGTGCTGGGCCGGGAGTGGACCGGCGGCGGCGCGGGGTGTCGGACGTGGTGGGCATCGCCGTGCTCGGCGGCTGCGCGGCATGGTCACTGATCACGGCGACGGCGCGGGCGGGCCGCCCCGAGGGGGTGCTGCTCGCCGTGCTGGCCGTCGCCGCGGGGTACGCGGGCGGGCGGATCGCCGGTGGTCTCGCCCCGGTCGCCACGTCCTGCGCGGTCGCGGCCGGCGGTCTGTGCCTGGCCGTCGCGTCCCCGCAGACGGTGCCCGCGCCGAACACCTCGGCACCGCCGGGCGGCGCCGGGGCGACGGCCGCGCTGCTCGTCCTGTCGACGGGCGCGCTGAGCTGCGCGGCCTGGGCCACGCGGGCCCGGCGCCCGCGGATCGCGCTGCACCTGCTGTCCGCCGGCACCGTCGTGGTGGGGGTCCTCGCGGGTTCCGGGGCGGGGGCGGCGGCGAGCTGCGGCGTCGTGCTGTGCGCGCTCGGGTCGGCCCGGGCGCGGCACCGGGCGGGAGCCCTGGCGGGGCTCGGCTTCGGTACGGCCGCGGTGGCGGGGCTCGGCGTCGGGCTCGCCGACGGCGCGCTGCCGCCGGGTCCCGCGTCCTTCCTGGAGGACGAGCTGTCCGAGCACCGCGTCCGGCTGTGGCACCGGGCGCTGGACCTGGCCGCGTCCGATCCGGTGCTCGGGGCGGGACCCGGCCGGTTCGAGGACTTCGGCACCGTGTCCGCGGCGTCGCCGGTGCCGGACGCCCGGCCGCACTCGGCCGTGCTCCAGGTCGCGGCGGAGCAGGGTTTCATCGGGCTCGCGCTGCTCACGGCCGCGTACGGCTGGCTGCTGTACGTGCTGTGGCGCTCGGCCCGCTCGACGCAGGTGGTGCTCACCGCCGGTGCGGCCCTGACGGCGGTGGCGATGCTGGCGACGGTCGGCAACGCGCTCAGCTTCACGGCCGTGACGGTGGGCGCGGGGCTGCTCGGGGGCATCGCCACCGCCGTGCCGTTCGGCGACGAACCGCCGGACGACGACGCGGCCGCCCCGGAATTCGTCCGGGACGGCCGCGGCGGCTGATCTGTCGTGGGGCGGCGGGGCCTCAGGCCGCCGGGCGCGCGGGCGCGGGCTTCAGCCGGTCGCGGATGTGGCGCACCGCGCTCTCCGCGTCGTCGACGGTCACCGTGAACTTGCGGCCGTCACCGAGGCTGAGCACCACGCCCTCGCCGCGCCGCACGACGACGGCGGTGCCGATCTCGGGACGCCAGCGGTACCCCCAGCCGCCCCACTGGCGCGGGGTGACGCGCGGAGCGAAGTCGGCGTCGACGACATGGGCCAGCGGGATCCGGCGGCGCGGCAGCCCGACATGGCCGCAGCGCACTTCCAGATGGTCCTTGTCGACCTTCACCGCGACGTGCAGGAACGCGAGGGTGCCGAAGAGCACCAGGAGGCCGACGGCGATCAGCCCGACCACGGACATCGCCAGGGCGGCGATACCGGTGGCCCAGGAGCTGTCCACGGCGAGCTCGATGCCGAGGGCCAGGCAGGCGAAGCCGCCCAGGGCCAGCAGCCACTGCACACGGTTGTGCGCGCGGCCGGTCCAGATCTCGGTCACCCGGTCGGACGTGCGTCGCCCGGGGGGTGCGTCGGCGGCGTCTTTCCTCATGCGTTCGAGACTACTCATGTTCCGCCGCCGGGGCACCGCCTCGCGGAGAGTCACTGCTCCGGTCCGGTGCGTGCGGTCACCCGGCGTGGCTGACGGCCTGCAGCGCCCGGCCCTCGGCGTAGGTGAGCGCCGCCTGCGGAAGCGTCTCCGCGCGGCCGCTGAGGAGCACGGTGAGGCCGCTCTGCCCGGTCTCCGCACGGGCCGCGTCGCCGGCCCTGCGCAGTGCCTGTGCGGCGACGGCGCCCGCGCTGCCGTGCAGCGCCGGCGGCTCGGCGCCGGGCTGCTGCAGCGCCGCGCGGATGCGCTCCGCCACCAGCTCGTAGTGGGTGCAGCCGAGGACGACGGTGCGTACGTCATGCGGGGTGAGCGCGGCGGCGGCCGCGATGGTCCGGTCGATGGCGTCCTCGTCGGCCCACTGCACGGCGTCGGCGAGCCCCGGGCAGGGCACCTCGGTGACCTCGACACCGGCGGCGAAGTCGCGGATCAGCCGGCGCTGGTACGGGCTGCCGGTCGTGGCCGGCGTGGCCCAGATCGCGACGGGGCCGCCGCCCGACGCCGCGGGCTTGATCGCGGGGACGGTGCCGATGACGGGGATCTCCGGCTCCAGGCGGGCGCGGACCGCCGTCAGCGCGTGCACGGACGCCGTGTTGCAGGCGATGATCAGGGCGTCGGGGCGGTGTGCCGCGGCGGCCTCGCACGCGGCCAGCGCGCGCTCGGTGATGTCCTGCGGAGTGCGCGGACCCCAGGGCATGCCGTCCGGGTCCGAGGAGAGCACGAGATCGGCGTCGGGCCGCAGGCTCCGTACCGTGGCGGCGGCCGCGAGCAGTCCGATTCCCGAGTCCATCAGCGCGATCTTCACCCGAAAACCATAGACGATCGGTCCGACAGGACCGCGGCGGTGGGGCAGACTGCGGCGGATGGACGTCGTTGTGTGGATCACCGCGGCCGCGCTCGCCGCATGGCTGTGGCTGCTGCTGTGCCAGGGGTTCTTCTGGCGCACCGATCTACGGCTGCCGCCGCGCACCGACCCGGGGCACTGGCCGGATGTCTGCGTGGTGGTTCCGGCCCGGGACGAGGCGGAGGTGCTGCCCGAGAGCCTGCCCTCCCTCCTGGCCCAGGAGTATCCGGGGCACGCGGAGATCTTCCTGATCGACGACGGCAGTTCGGACGGTACCGGCGCGCTGGCCCGCGCCCTGTCCGACCGGTGCGGCGGGCTGCCGCTGACGGTCGACTCCCCCGGGGAGCCGCCCGCCGGCTGGACGGGGAAGCTGTGGGCGGTGCGGCACGGCATCACGCTGGCACGCGCGCGTGAGCCGGAGTTCCTGCTCCTGACCGACGCGGACATCGCCCATGAGCCGGAGAGCCTGCGGGAGTTGGTGGCGGCGGCCCGCACCGGCGGTTTCGACCTGGTGTCGCAGATGGCCAGGCTGCGGGTGGCGAGCGGCTGGGAGCGGCTGGTCGTGCCCGCGTTCGTGTACTTCTTCGCCCAGCTGTACCCGTTCCGCAGGATCGCCGCCCCGGGGTCGCGGACGGCCGCGGCGGCGGGCGGCTGCGTCCTGCTGAGCGCCGAGGCGGCCGAACGGGCCCGGATCCCGGACGCCATCCGGCAGGCGGTCATCGACGACGTGTCGCTCGCGCGGGCCGTGAAGCGGTCGGGCGGACACATCTGGCTCGGCCTCGCCGAGCACGTGGACAGCGTGCGCCCCTACCCGCGGCTGACGGACCTGTGGCGCATGGTGTCGCGCAGCGCGTACGCGCAACTGCGGCACAACCCGCTGGTGCTCCTCGGGACGGTGCTCGGACTCGCGCTGGTCTACCTGGTGCCGCCGGCGGCCGTGTTCTTCGGCCTGGTCGCGCGGGACGGCCCGGTGGCGCTGCTCGGTGGTCTCGCGTGGGCGGTGATGACGGCGACGTACATCCCGATGCTGCGCTACTACCGGCAGACGCTGTGGCTGGCTCCCCTGCTGCCGTTCACCGCGTTCCTGTACCTCCTCATGACGGTGGACTCCGCGGTGCAGCACTACAGGGGGCGGGGTGCGGCGTGGAAGGGCCGGACGTACGCGCGGCCGGACGCCACGTCCTGACGTCGTCAGCTCGCCGGGCGGCGCCTACTTGCGGCCCGGGGTCCAGTCCATGCCCCATCCGTAGGCACGGTCCACGGTGCGCTGCGGGCTGACGCCCCGGTCGGGCACCAGGTAGCGGGCCTCGCGCCGCACGGTCAGGTCGCCGCCGTCGTTGGTGATGAGGGCGAGCGCGCACACCGGGGAGGGGACGGTGCACTCGTCCAGGGAGAAGTCGATCGGGGCCCCGCCCAGGGGCGCGAGGGTGACCGTGGCGTGGAGGTCGGCGAAGCTGCGCGCGCCTTCGTAGATGGTCACGAAGATGAGCACGCGGCGCAGCGCGTTCTTGTGGTCGAGGTTGATCGTGAGGTTCTCGCCGGTGGCCACGGCGCCGGTGCGGTCGTCGCCGTCGAGGTGGATGTACGGGGGCTGGTGCAGCGATCCGAAGGCGTTGCCCAGCGCCTGGACCACTCCCTTGCGGCCGTCGGTGAGTTCGTACAGGGCGCACAGGTCGAGATCGAGATCGCGGGCGCTCGCCCGGCCGCGCCTGCCGCCCCAGCCGCCGAGCTGCTTGCGCATCTCCCAGTTGAGGTTCACGCGCATCGCGCCCGAGGTGCCGCCCTGCTTGGCCAGGGACACCGAGGGGGCAGCCTTGGTGAGCGTCACCTTGGTGAGGCGGACCGGCCCGGAGGCGGCGGGCGGTGCCGTCGGCATCGGCGGCGGGGCGGCCCGCTCCGGCTCGTCGACGGTGATCCCGTAGTCGGTGGCCAGTCCGGCCAGGCCGCTGTCGTAGCCCTGGCCGACCGCGCGGAACTTCCAGGCGCCCTGCCGGCGGTACAGCTCCCCCAGGACGAACGCCGTCTCGACCGTGGCGTCCGTGCTGTCGAAACGGGCGAGTTCGGCGCCGGAGGCCGCGTCGAGGACGCGGATGTACAGGCCGGGGACCCGGCCGAACGCGCCGCCGTCGGCCGACGCGGCGAGCACGACCCGCTCGATGGCGGGCTCCACGCGCGCGAGATCCACGAGGAGCGTGTCCGTCACGGCGCCGCCCGTGGCCGTCTTGCCCTCGTGCCGTACCGCGCCGGAGGCGTGCGCCGGCTGGTTGTAGAACACGAAGTCGGCGTCGGAGCGGACCCGTCCGGAGGCGAGCAGGAGCGCCGAGGCGTCCGCGTCGGGCACGGCCGGGCCGCCGCGCCACCCGAGCTCGACGCGCACCGCCGAGGCCGGCACTGCGACGTTCGTTCCCTTGCCCATGGTCATGTCTGCCCCTATCGCAGGCGTCCTGGTTCCCCGCCGGAAAAGCGGCCTCCGACGCGGCTTCGAAACGCGGCTCTTACACGAATCTAACGCGGCACAACGACCGTTTTTGCCGAGTTCGCTCGCATTGGGGACGCACGGTCACACCCGACACGCAAAAGAACCCTCTTATCGGGCTACCCCATCGACCACATCGTGGGCTTAACTTATGTGCCATGACCTCCCCCCGCTCCACCTATGGCGGCGGTTACTACTCCGCGCCGTCCTTCCCGGACACCCCGATCTACGACTCCCTCGTCGCCGAGCGGGGCACACCCCAGATCGCCCCGATCCGGGTCCCCTCCGCGTACGACACCGGAAGCCATCTTCCCGCGCTTCCGGCCGCGTTGCCCGCACTGCCCTCCGGCCCCTCCGCGCCCGCGCAGGGTTACGGCTATCCGCAGCAGCAGTCCGCGCCGATGCAGCCCGCGCACATGCAGGCCGCCCCGACCGCGTACATCCCGCAGCAGACGGCCGCCCCGCGCGGCTACCAGGCCCAGCAGCCCCAGCCGCAGCGCCAGGCCCCCGGCACCGGCTACGAGGCGATGCGCCCGGCCGCGCCGCGCCCCGCGCCCGCTCCCGCGCCGTACGAGGATCCGTACAACCGTCAGCAGTACCGCGGTTACTAATCCGGGGACCCGGGGGCCGTCGTCACGGCCCTTCCCCACGGCCCGCACATGGGGTTGTCGGTGCCTGCTGGCAGGATGGCCCCATGTCGCAGCAGCCTGTGCTCAGTTCGATCCATGTCTACCCGCTGAAGGCGGTTCGGGGGCACGCACCGCGTGAGGCGGTCGTGGAGCCGTGGGGACTCGCGGGAGACCGGCGCTGGGTCCTGGTCGACGCGGCGAACAAGATCGTCACGCAACGGCCGCATCCGCGCCTCGCGTTGGCCGCTGCCGACCTGCTGCCCGGCGGCGCCCTCCGGCTGTCCGCGCCCGGCGCGCGGCCGCTGACGGTCGAGGTGCCCGAGCCGGGCCCGACGACCACCATCGAGGTGTGGCGCGACAAGGTGGAGGCCGTGCCCGCGGCGGACGCGGCGCACGCCTGGTGGAGCGCCCGCCTGGACACCGAGGTCCGCCTCATGCACCTCGACGATCCGGCGAGCCGCCGCCCGATCGATCCCGCGTACGCCCGGCCCGGCGAGACGGTCAGCTTCGCCGACGGCTATCCGCTGCTCCTCACCACCCTCTCCTCCCTCGACGCCCTCAACTCCCTCATCGCCCAGGGAGATCACGCGGACGAGGGCCCCCTTCCCACGAACCGTTTCCGGCCGAATGTGGTCGTCTCGGGCACCTCTCCCTGGGCCGAGGACGACTGGACGCGCGTCTCGGTGGGCGAGGTCACGTTCCGCGTGACGAAGAAGAGCGGCCGCTGCGTGGTGACCACCACGAACCAGGAGACCGCGGAGCGTGGCAAGGAGCCGCTGCGCACCCTGGCCCGGCACCGGCGTTTCGGCGACCAGTTGTGCTTCGGGACGAATCTGGTTCCGGAGTCGTCCGGCTCGATCCGGATCGGGGATCCGCTCATCGTCGTCGAATAGCGTCGAATAACCGTCACCCGGATGGGGAACCCGGCGGCGCGACAGACTCGTTGAGGGACAATGGCAGTGCCGGAGACACCGGCGAGCCGGTCGGGCGGGGCGAGACATCCCTCTTCGCTCCACCCGCGCGCAAGGCGCTGCCGTCCGGGGCGAGGACGGACGTGGAAGGGGGTGCAGGCTGTGCGGGCGGTCATCGGAATCTGGCGCTGGCGGCACAATCCACTGCGCCGCGGCACCGATCTTGCCGAGGCGTGGCTCGCGCTGATCGCGCTGGTCCTCATCGTCGTCGCCGCGCCCGTCGCGGGTGTGGTGGCGGGCTCCCTCTCCCGTGACGCGCTGTACCGCTCTGTGGACGAGCAGCGCAGCCGGCGTCACGAGACCACCGCGACGGTCGTACGGAAACTGGCGCAGCCGCCCCTCGACTCGGACCCCGAGACGTCGACCGCGCGGGACGCGCACAGCCGCGTCGTCGCGACCTGGACGGCGCCCGACGGCAGTGCGCACCGCGACCGGGTGGTCGCCGCGCTCCAGTCCCCGCACCGCGGCGACACGTTCCCGCTGTGGACCGACGAGCGGGGCCGTGTGGTCGGTCGTCCGCTCGACCGGGCGACGGCGGCGACGCACGCGGCGCTGGCCGGTTTCGGCACGGCCGTCGCCGTCGGCGGCCTCTTCGAGGGCACCCGCAGGCTCGTCGTCTGGCGCATGGTCCGCCGCCGGTACGCGCGCTGGGACCACGCCTGGGACATAGCGGGCCCTGATTGGGGCCGGACCGGCACGGGCAGCTGACAGGGTCGCGACTCCGGTCAACTGCCGTGCTCCGCGCGCGCTACGGTGGACCCACCTTTCCCAGGAAGAGCGCCCGTCAGGGCGTGAGCAGGACCCGCGTACGACGAGGTGGGGGCACAGCACCGTTATGGCACAGGGCACGGTCCAGGTGACGCACACCGGCACATCACGGTGGCGGCGCCGCACAGGTGAGTACGCGTCGTTGGCCGCCGCTCTCGAAGCGGCCGGAGACGGCGACGTGCTGACCGTCGCCCCGGGCACGTACCGGGAGAATCTGATCGTGCAGCGCGCGGTGACGCTGCGCGGTCCCGAGGGTTCCCCCGGATCGGTGCGCATCGCGCCGGTCGACGGGGTGCCGCTGACCGTCCGCGCGTCGGCGACGGTCCAGGACCTGCACGTGGAGGGCCAGGACTCGGCGGCGCCCGCGCTTCTCGTCGAGGAAGGCGCGCCGGAGCTGGTCGACGTACGGGTCGTGACCCGGTCCGCGTCCGGCATCGAGGTGCGCGGCGGGGCCCGCCCCACCGTGCGGCGCTGCACCGTCGACAATCCCGCCGGGATCGGCATCGCCGTCCTGGACGGCGGGGGCGGTGTCTTCGAGGAGTGCGAGGTCGTCGCGGCCGGGCAGGCCGGGGTGGCGGTGCGCGGCGGCGCGCACCCGCGTCTGGAGCGCTGCCGGGTGCACCACGCCTCCGGCTCCGGGCTGTCGGCGACGGGCGAGCACAGCGGCCTGGAGGCCGTGGGCTGCGAGATCTACGAGATCAAGGGCTCGGGCGTGCAGATCACCGGCCGGGCCGCCGCCCATCTGACCAACTGCGACGTGCACCGCACGACGGGCGACGGTGTCACCCTCGACACGGACGCGGTGCTCACGCTCGCGGACTGCCACATCCACGACATCCCGGAGAACGCGGTGGACCTGCGCTCCCGGTCCGTCCTGACGCTGACGCGGTCCACCGTCCGCCAGTTCGGGCGCAACGGCCTGTCGGTGTGGGACCCGGGCACGCGCGTGGACGCCAATCAGTGCGAGATCCACGACAGTACGGGCGACTACCCGGCGGTGTGGGTCAGCGACGGCGCGACCGCCGTCCTCGACGCGTGCCGGGTGCACGACGTGCCGGACGCGCTCTTCGTGCTGGACCGCGGCTCGCGCGTGGACGTCGTCGACAGCGACCTGTCGCAGGTGCGCAACACGGCGGTGTCGGTGAGCGACGGGGCCACGGCGCAGCTGGACGACTGCCGGATCCGGGAGGCCGCCACCGGCGCCTGGTTCCGCGACCACGGCAGCGGCGGCACGCTGGCCAACTGCACGGTCGACGCGATCCAGACGGGTGTCATCGTCACCAAGGGCGCCGACCCGACGATCGACCGCTGCACCGTGACGTCTCCGGCGGAGGCCGGTTTCTACGTCTCGGCGGAGGGCCGGGGCACCTTCCAGGGCTGCCGGGTGACCGGCAGTGAGGGCTACGGCTTCCACATCATCGACGGCTGCCGTACGACGCTCAGGAAGTGCCGTACCGAGCGGTGCTCACGGGGTGGCTACGAGTTCGCCGAGGACGGCCCGGTCGTCGAGGAGTGCACGAGCGACGAGAGCGGCGGGATAAGGCCCGGGGCGTCCGCCGCGCCGCAGCCGGCGGTGCAGACGCAGTCCGCGACCCAGACCGTGGGCCTGCTCAGCCAGGTCCCCGACCAGCGGGCCGAGGCGCCCGTCGAGGAGCCGCCCGCCCGTACGTCGCAGGCCGTGCTCGGGGAACTCGACACGCTGGTGGGTCTGGAGAGCGTCAAGCGCGAGGTGCGGGCGCTCACCGACATGATCGAGGTCGGCCGCAGACGGCAGGAGGCGGGGCTCAAGGCGGCCTCGGTCCGCCGGCACCTGGTGTTCACGGGCTCCCCCGGCACCGGCAAGACGACGGTGGCCCGGCTGTACGGCGAGATCCTGGCCTCCCTCGGTGTCCTGGACAAGGGTCACCTCGTGGAGGTGTCCCGGGTCGACCTGGTCGGCGAGCACATCGGGTCGACCGCGATCCGCACCCAGGAGGCGTTCCAGCGGGCCCACGGCGGCGTCCTGTTCATCGACGAGGCGTACGCCCTCTCCCCCGAGGACTCGGGCCGCGACTTCGGCCGTGAGGCGATCGACACGCTGGTGAAGCTCATGGAGGACCAGCGGGACGCCGTCGTGGTGATCGTCGCGGGCTACACGGCGGAGATGGAGCGGTTCCTGTCGGTCAACCCCGGTGTGGCGTCCCGCTTCTCACGGACCATCACCTTCTCCGACTACGTGCCCGAGGAGCTGCTGCGGATCGTGGAGCAGCAGACCGACGAGCACGAGTACCGGCTCGCCACCGGGACCTCGGAAGCGCTCCTGAAGTACTTCACGGCGCTTCCGAAGGGCCCGGCGTTCGGCAACGGCCGCACGGCCCGGCAGACGTTCGAGTCGATGGTGGAGCAGCACGCGGGGCGGGTCGCCCAGCTCGGCGAGCCGAGCACGGACGACCTCACGCTCCTCTACCCGGAGGACCTGCCCGAGCTGCCCTGACCCTGGCCGCGGGGCGTGGGCACCGCGTGCTTGAGGCGGGCCAGCAGCCGGGCCCGCTCCTCGGCGAGGACCGGGTCGGCCTGGTAGTCGCCGTGGCCCAGGATCGGGGCGGGCAGCGGATGCCGCTCGGTGCGGCCGTAGGCGAGCGGGTCCAGGAGCGCGGGGTGGTCGACCGCGGGGCCGCAGTCGCCCGGCAGGCCGATCGGCCCGCCGATGGGGTCGGTCTCGCGGTACAGATTGCGCCAGCAGTCGACCTGGCGGTGCAGGGACGCCAGGGCGGGCGGTCCGAACTGTGCCGGGAACCAGCGCCCGTACAGCCGCTGGAGCGGCGAGCCGTAGGTGAGCAGTCCGACGCGCCGCCGTACCGACGGCGGCAGTTGCCAGGCGGCGGCCGCCGCGAGGACGCTGCCCTGTGAGTGACCGGAGAGGATGAGCCGGCCGCCGGTCGTCCGGGTCCAGGTGTCCATCCGCCAGGTCAGGTCGGGCACCGCGCGTTCCGCGTAGCAGGGGGGCGCGAAGGGGTGCGCGGCGCGCGGCCAGAAGGTGCCCACGTCCCACAGGATGCCGATGGTGCGGCGGGCGGCCGGGTCCTTGTAGGCGCGGCGGCCCCAGGCCACGAAGAGTATGAAGCCGGCGCCGATCAGCCAGGAGCCGAGCGCCTGCGAGGTGTCGGCGGCGCCCTCCAGGAGGGGGAAGGTGCCCTGCGCGGCGGTCCCGGGGACCCGGCCGGTGCCCCAGGCCCCGGCGACGGCCAGGCCGCCGAGGAGCAGGGAGACGGCCGAGACCACACCGATGATCACGGGGGCGCGGTCGGTGAGTGCGGCTCGCGCGCGTGTGCCCGCGATGTCCGAGGTGCGGGCGGCGTCCGGGCGTTCCCCGGTTCCGTCGGCGTGTTCGTCGAGGTGGTAGTCGGCGGCGACCCGGACGGTCTCGGCCTTCTTCCTGCGGGCCGTGCGCAGGGCGAGGACGGCGCACAGGACGGCGAGCACGACCAGCAGCGGCGGGATGACGGACGCCTGCCAGGACAGCAGGACGGGCGGGCCCGCGATCAGGCCGCTGGTGCCGTCGAGCCAGTCGGCGACGCGCTGTGCGACGCCGCCGGTCATCACGCCGCCGAGGCCGCAGGCCAGCATCGCGGTGGCGGGTCCGCCGAGGCCGCGCAGGGCGGTGCGCCGGTCGACGGCCGTGCGATAGATCGCCTTGGCCACCACGGCGAGCGCCAGGACGAGGACCATCTGGGCGAGCGCGATCCCGCCGAACGCGGCGTCGCCCGGCAGCCGCCCCGACGAGTGCCAGTGCGGGCGGGACCAGCCCGCGTACACCATGGTCAGGGCGAGCAGCGTCAGCGCTCCGTAGGGCAGGACGCGGACCAGGGTGCGGTCCAGGTCGAGGTCGATCCGGTCCTCGGTGCGGCCCCGCAGGACGACGACGGCGAGGATGGCGAGGAGGCCCGCGATCAGGGCGCCGACGAAGATCCGTCCCAGGACGTCGAGGAGCACGGGGCCGCCGGCCCTGCGGTCGTAGCGGGCGGCCGACGTGCCGACGGCCGCGGCCACGGTCAGCAGCGCGGCGGCGGTGTGCGCGGCGCGCAGCCGGGAGACGAGCCGGCGCCCGTACCAGAATCCGGGCCTGGCCAGCGCGTTGTCGGCCGAGCCGTCCGTGCCCTCGGGGTCCGGCTGGTGGGGCAGCGGGCGCTGGGCCTCGTACGCGCTCCAGGTGCGGTGCGAGAGGTACCAGAGCAGGACGCTCAGCGCGGTCGGCACGAGTGCGGCGAGGGCCAGTCGGCGGCCGGGCTGGCTCCACCAGCCGTCGGCGAGGAATCCGAGCCATGTCCGGCGCTCGGCACAGGCCGGGGTGCCCGCGCACTGCCAGGCCGTCAGGTCGAGCGCGACCTCGCAGGCGGCGGCCACGAGCAGCACGGTGAGGGTGAGGCCGGCGAGGCGGACGAGGAGGCCGTAGAGGCGCACGGTGCGGGTTCTGCTCAGCGCGTTGGGCCGCATCCAGTGGGCGAGGTTGACCACCATGAAGGGCAGCAGGACCAGCCACAGCGCCCGTGAGCCGTTGCCCGACGTGAGGTTGCACCACACGTACGCCTCGGGGACGGGTCTGCCGCGGTAGTCGTCCGGTCTGCTCTCCGCGTCGACGTCCTCGGCGCGGCGGTGGACGGCCGCGGTGTCGTCGCCCGACACGCGCACGGTGCGCGGGTCGTCGAGCATCTCCTGAGGTGTGGTGCCGCCCACTCCGTGGACGAGGAGTTCCAGGGCGCTCTCGTCGGCGACCCCGCTGGTTCCGGTGTGCTGTTCCGGCGCCGTGGTCATGTGTGTCCCCCGTTCTGTACGGCTACCAGGATTCCGCCTCAGCGCCCCCTCGTGCACCCCTCGTCACGGAATCTCCTCGCTCCTTTCGAGCCGTCGTCCCTGGTGGCGGGTGCGGGCGGTGGGACGGGTGTCGGTGGCGCGTGCGAGGATGACGGGATCCTCGGCCGACGGGCCGGGTGGTCATGGGGACGAGCCGAAGGGACCCGACGGGACGTGAGCGAGAATCAGAACCTCCTCGCGGAGCAGCGCCGCGCTCTGATCCTCGACGAGGTCCGGCGCCGCGGCGGCGTCCGGGTCAACGAGCTGACGAGGAAGCTCGGCGTCTCCGACATGACGGTCCGGCGGGACCTGGACGCGCTGGCCCGCCAGGGTGTGCTCGAGAAGGTCCACGGCGGGGCGGTCCCCGTCGTCGAGGCGAGCAGTCACGAGCCGGGCTTCGAGGCCAAGTCGGGTCTCGAGCTGACGGCCAAGGAGGACATCGCGCGGGCGGCGGCGCCGCTGGCCGCGCCGGGGACGGCGATCGCACTGTCCGGGGGTACGACGACGTACGCGCTGGCGCAGCACCTGCTCGACGTGCCGGACCTGACGGTGGTGACCAACTCGGTGCGGGTGGCGGACGTGTTCCATGCCGCGCAGCGCACCACGGGGACCCGGCAGGGCGCGGCGACGGTGGTGCTCACCGGTGGGGTGCGCACGCCGTCCGACTCGCTGGTGGGGCCGGTGGCCGACCAGGCGATCGCGGCGCTCCACTTCGACGTGCTGTTCCTCGGGGTGCACGGGATAAGCCCGGAGGCGGGTCTGTCGACGCCGAATCTGGCGGAGGCGGAGACCAACAGGCGCCTGGTGCAGTCCGCGCGGCGGGTGGTCGTGCTCGCCGACCACACGAAGTGGGGGACGGTGGGCCTGAGTTCGTTCGCGGCGCTCGATCAGGTGGACACGCTGGTGACGGACGCGGGGCTGCCGGTCGAGGCCCGTACGGAGATCTCCGAGCACATGCGGCTCGTCGTGGCCGGTGACCCCGATTCCGCGCCGGGCGGTGCAGACATCTGACGGGCCGCCAGCTATGGTGACCGTACCCGGTCAACTGGTCTACTCCTGCTGCCCGTTGGGCCGGCCCGACGTTCGGATCGTCGTCCTGCTTGGGGGCTGAGCGCTCATGGCACGTCATCTTCTCCCGGTCGGCCTCGACTTCATCGAGACCGCTCCCCTGCGCCTGGTCTTCGCCCGCGAGGTGTCCGCGTCGCCCGGCGCCGTGTACCGGGCGCTGGCCGAGGACGTCGAGGGCTGGCCGCAGTGGTTCTCCGCGGTGACCCGGGCGCGGCCGGCCGAGGCCGGTGCGGACGGGCCGCGGCGCGAGATACGGCTCAAGGGCGGCGGGCGCTTCCTGGAGACGATCGTGTCCGCGGAGCCCGACGAGGTGTACGCGTACCGGGTCGACGAGGCCAACGCGCCGGGGGTGCGGGCGCTGCTCGAGGAGTGGCGGATCACGCCGGTGCCCGGTGGGGCGCGGGTGCAGTGGACGTTCGCCGCCGACGGGGCCGCGCTGTTCCTGGCCGGGGTGAAGGTGGGCCGGTCCGGTCTCGGGCGGGCGTTCCGGGACGCGGTGGGCAACCTCGAACGACGGCTGGCCACCGCTGCCGCGTGACGTCGCGGGCCCGCGACTTCCCGGCCCTCAGGCCTCGGGGGCGGTCGACGTGAGCAGGGTGTTGATCGCCGCCAGGTACGGCGTCACGTCGAGTCCCTGTTCCGCCAGCCACTGGTCCGAGTAGTACTTGTCCAGGTAGCGGTCGCCCGGGTCGCACAGCAGGGTGACCACACTTCCCCTGCGGCCCTCCGCCACCATCTCCGCGACGATCTTCAGGGCGCTCCACAGCCCCGTACCGGTCGAGCCGCCCGCCTTGCGGCCGATGGTGGCCTCCAGGGCGCGGACCGCGGCGACGCTGGCCGCGTCGGGGACCTTCATCATGCGGTCGATGGCGCCGGGCACGAAGCTGGGCTCCATGCGCGGGCGGCCGATGCCCTCGATGCGGGAGCCGCAGTCGCTGGTGGCGTCCGGGTCGTTCGTCGTCCAGCCCTCGAAGAAGCAGGAGTTCTCCGGGTCGGCGACGCAGATGCGGGTGTCGTGCTGCATGTAGTGGACGTAGCGGGCGAGGGTCGCCGAGGTGCCGCCGGTGCCGGCCGTGGCCACGATCCAGGTCGGGCAGGGGTAGCGCTCCAGCTCCATCTGGCGGTAGATCGACTCGGCGATGTTGTTGTTGCCGCGCCAGTCCGTGGCCCGCTCCGCGTACGTGAACTGGTCCATGTAGTGGCCGCCGGTGCGTGCCGCGAGGGCCGCCGCCTCCTCGTACATCGTCCTGGAGTCGTCGACGAAGTGGCACTGCCCGCCGTGGAATTCGATCAGTCGGCACTTCTCGGCGCTGGTCGTACGCGGCATCACCGCGATGAAGGGGACCCCCACGAGCTTGGCGAAGTACGCCTCCGAGACCGCGGTGGAGCCGCTGGACGCCTCGATCACCGGGCGGTCCGGTCGGATCCAGCCGTTGCACAGGCCGTAGAGGAAGAGCGAGCGGGCGAGGCGGTGCTTGAGGCTGCCGGTGGGATGGGTCGACTCGTCCTTCAGATAGAGGTCGATGCCCCAGTGCTCGGGAAGGGGGAAGCGGAGCAGGTGGGTGTCGGCCGAGCGGTTGCTGTCGGCCTGGACCTTGCGCACGGCTTCTTTCAGCCAGCTCCGGTAGCCGGGATCCGTGTGGTCGACGTCCAGTGTCGGCATCGGCTCGGCGAGCGGGCGCTCGTCCCCGGTGCGGCCTTGTTCCATCGTGCTCACCACGGGGCTCCTTCGCGTCGTTCCGAGCGTCCGCCCCGGCGGGATCCCGCGAAGGGGGCGCCGGAGGAACCGCTGCCGGGTCGGTCGAACGTGACCGGACGCCTCGATCATAGACACCTTCCACACGCTTCTCACCTGCATAAACGCATCTTTGGGAGCCTCAAAGGCACGCCTGGCCACTCGAGTGACGACACCTGTGGAGGGGGCGCGAAATCCGTTTGCGCCCACTGCTTCACGTCGCGTCCACATGCAGACTGGTGCTCCTGGCCCGGTGCGTGCAGACTGCACCGCACCAACGCACTCAGAGGGGGCGACGCGGCATGACGGAGCCGGAGTTCACGGCGACGGGCGTGCGGATCGGGCGCCGTCTGCGGTCGCTGACCCGGGCCGGCCAGGTCCGGATCACGGGCGGCAGGCTGGAACTGCTCACGAGCTACGGCAGCGAGATAGACAGCGCGCCACTGCGCGAAGTCCGCGCGGGCAAGCCCTGGTTCGGCTCCGACGACCGCGCGACCGCCGAGGTCGACGGCAGGCGTTATCTGCTGCGACTCGGCGACGGTCATCACGGGGACGCGGGGCCGCCCTCGGCCCGCCGGTTCATCGACGCCGTGCGCAAGGCGACGGGGCGCGCGACGTAACGTCGTCGGCCTCCCGCACGCCTCCCTCATCGCTCACCGGAGCACGAGCGTCACCGGCCGAAGTTGCACGCCCGCACCCCCTGGGTCACGCTGGTCACACATCACTACTCAGGGTTTACCGGCGATGACGCTGCGAACCAGCCCGCCGGACACTGCAGCGGGCGACCCTGTCAACACCGCGGTCGCTCCGCTCGATCCGTTCTCGTCTTCTTCCGGACTCAATTCGGGGAGTCGCAGCCGTGATCAGCCAGCCGAGCAGGCATTGTGCGGTGGAGCTTCAGGCCCTGCCGTCGCGGATCGGCCAGGTCCGCAGAATCGTATCGGCGCAGTTGCGCTACTGGCATCTCGATCCATTGATCGATCTGGCGGCGCTCGGGATCACCGAGCTGCTCACCAACGTCCACCGGCACGCCGAGCCGGACAAGCTGTGCACCGTGGAGATCGAGCTCTTCCGCAACTGTCTCACCCTGTCGGTGCACGACCACGATCCCCGGCTGCCGGAGATACGGGACGCGGAGTCGCTCGCGACCTGCGGGCGGGGGCTCGCGATGGTTGCCTCGGTGAGCGAGAGCTGGGGGGTCAGGCCGCACATCGACGGCGGCAAGGTCGTCTGGTTCACCCTCCCGGTGCCGTCGCCCGCGGTGGCGCTGCCCACGCTGCCGGTGTACGCGACAGCGGCCGCGCTCCGCGCCGAGGCGCCCCAGCACGCTCCCGCCCGGTCGGCCGTCGCAGGCTGACCGGGCGGTGATCACTTACCGGGCGTCCCGCCCTTGGGGCGCCCGGTGCCGGGCGTGACCCGGCCCCGATTCAGTTCGGCACCCGCTCGCCCGCCGGGGTTCGACCCGGCGGGCGAGCGGGTGCTTTCGCACGGAAGGAGGGCCCGTGGGTCGACGGCCCGGGCCCATCGGGGTCGATCGGACGCGGGAGCCCGGTTCACCCGTTCGGCCTACGCGCGGAAGATCACCCGCCTGCACCTCCCGGCCCGCAATCACGCCCCGAACGGCCCCCCTCCCGGGCTTTTCGCTACGGCCGGTGAGATCCCTTGTTGCGCGCCCCGCGCATCCCACGCGCCATGGAGACATGGCACATGGTCAAGCCGGTGGCCCCCAGCCGCCCCCATGTCCCGGAGGGAGTGATCACGCATGACGCAGGGCGAGATCAACAACCCCGATGCCCTTGTCGGGCTCACCGCGTACGACCGCACCGGGGAGAAGATCGGCAGCGTCGAGCGGGTCTACCTGGACGACCGGACCGGGAAGCCCGGCTGGGCGACCGTCAAGACCGGCCTCTTCGGTATGAAGGAGACCTTCGTTCCGCTCAACGGAGCGTCCCGCACGGAAGACCGGCTCCAGGTGATGTACACCAAGGAGGCCGTCAAGGACGCGCCCCGCGTCGAGGCGGACCAGCACCTGGACGAGTCCGAGCAGCAGGAGCTGTACGCGCACTACGGGCTGACCCGGCCCGCCGCCGGCGCGGCCGGCACCGCGGGGAACCGTCCCGAGCGTCCGGCCGCCGCCCCCGGCGTGCACGGCACGACCGGCGCGGCGGGATCCGCCGGCGCGGCAGGGGCCGCCGGCTCCGGCTACGCCACCGGCGAGTCCACCGGCCGGCACGCCGCCGGAGCCCGCGAGCCCGCGATGCGCGGCGCCGCCGACACCTCGGACAAGGAGACGGAGCTCATCCGCTCCGAGGAACGGCTGCGCGTCGGCGTCGAGGAGCAGGAGGTCGGCCACGCGCACCTGCGCAAGGTGGTCGAGACCGAGAACGTGACCACGTCGGTTCCGCTGTCCCACGAGGAGGTCCGCGTGGTGCGCGAGCCGATCGGCGAGGGCGACGCGAAGCGCGCCACGATCGGCGAGGCGGAGACCGAGGTGACCCTGCACGCCGAGCGTGCGGTCGTCAGCAAGGAGACCGTCCCGGTGGAGCGCGTCCGGCTGGAGACCGAGAAGGTCACGGAGACGCAGGAGGTCTCCGACACGGTGCGCAAGGAGCGGATCGAGTTCGACGATCCGAAGGGTGAGCGCGGCGCGCCCGGTGAGGGCAAGTTCGGGCGGGGCGGCCCCCGCCACTGACGTCGGCACACGGAGGGCGGGCCCGGCCGGGAGGCCGGGCCCGCCCTCGCGCCGCGGGTCGAGGGGGTCAGAGCGCGCCGCCCCTGCCCGCGGCGGCGGCCCGCCCGAACTCCTCGTTCAGGACGGACAGCCGGCGCCAGTACTCGTCTTCGTCGATCTCCCCGGCGGCGAACCGGCGGCCGAGCACGGCGATCGGCGAACGCTCGTCGACCGCGGGTCCGGGGCGCCACGGGCCGCGGCGTCCGCGCCAGGCGGTGCGGCGCAGCAGCGTGATCACGCCGACCGCCACGGCCGCCCAGACCAGCGGAAAGAGCAGGATCCAGGGACCCGGCCCGCCGCCGGGGCCGAACTGCGCGAGGGTCTGCATCTGACTCATCTCCCTTGATGGAGCTCGGCTGAACCCGAAGGAACTCGGTGTTCTCGTGATGGGTCGAGCCTCTCGCCGGGAGGGGGCCCGCGTCGTCGTACGGCCAGCGGCAGTGCGCGTACCTCCGTGGGAGTAGGCGGGCCGTCCGGGGCTGCTTCTCGGCGGGCCGGCTTCTTGCCGGACACGATCTTGCCTTCTGTAACTACTAGTATGTACGGTGTGGTCATGAGCACTCAGGAACGGCTGATCGAGACGACGCGTGAGCTGCTGTGGGAGCGCGGTTACGTCGGCACCAGCCCGAAGGCCATCCTGCAGCGTGCGGGCGTCGGGCAGGGCAGCATGTACCACCACTTCGCAGGGAAGTCCGACCTCGCGCTGACCGCGATCCGCCGCACCGGTGAGGAGATGCGGGCGACCGTCGACCGGCTGCTCGGCGCGGACGGGTCGGCGTACGACCGGATCGCGGCGTATCTGCTGCGCGAGCGCGACGTGCTGCGCGGCTGCCCGGTCGGGCGGCTGACGATGGACCCGGACGTGATCGCCAGCGATGAGCTGCGCGGCCCCGTAGACGACACGATCGCGTACGTGAAGGGCCGGCTCGCCGACATCGTCCAAGAGGGCGTGGACAGCGGCGAGTTCGCCGCGCATCTGGTGCCCCGCGAGATCGCGGCGGCCGTCGTGGCGACGGTGCAGGGCGGATACGTCCTGGCGCGTGCCTCCGGCGACACGGACGCCTTCGACGCGGGCGTCCGCGGCCTGCTCTCCCTCCTGAAGCCCTCCCCCGTCCCGACTGCCTGAGGATCCTCTGTGCACATCACACGCAATCGTCCGGACACCCAGCAGGGCCCGGCCGAGAACTTCACGGGCACGGTCTGGCTGGACGAGGTCGCGGCGCCCGCCTCCCCGTCCCGGCTGCGCCTGTTCAACGTCCACTTCGCGCCCGGCGCGCACACCGCCTGGCACACCCACCCGCACGGCCAGGTGCTGCACGTCCTGGAGGGCGAGGGGCGGGTGCAGCGCAAGGGCGGCGAGGTCGAGGTGATCCGCGCGGGCGACACCGTCTGGATCGAGCCGGACGAGTGGCACTGGCACGGCGCCGGGCCCCGGACGTTCATGACGCACCTGGCGGCGGTCGAGGCCGCCCCCGACGGGACGACGACCTGCTGGGGCGCGCACGTCGACGAGGCCGACATCCACTCCGCGGGCTGAAGGGCGTACGACCATGCATGCGATGCAGTACGAGATCACGCTGCCCGCCGACTACGACATGGACATCATCCGTGAACGGGTCGCGAGCAAAGGGCACTTGCTCGACGACTACCCGGGCCTCGGCGTCAAGACGTATCTGATGCGGGAGCGCGGTGTGCTGGGTTCGCCGGTGAACCAGTACGCGCCGTTCTACCTCTGGAACACGGAGGAAGGGATGAGCTCCTTCCTGTGGGGTCCGGGATTCCAGGGCATCGTGCGGGACTTCGGTCGGCCCGTCGTGCAGCACTGGACGGGTGTCGCGTACGCGGAGGGCGCCTCGGCCGACGGGCGGGCACGGGTCGCCGTGCGCGAGCGGACACCGGTCGCGGCCGACGTCCACCTGCCCGACCTGGTGGCGGACACCGCACGGAAGACGACCGAACTGGCCTCCGAGGAAGGGGTGTTGTACGCGGCCGCCGGGCTCGATCCGCGTACGTGGGAGCTGCTGACGTTCTCCGTCTGGGAGCACGCGGAGCCGCGCACGCCCGGCGACATCCATCAGGTTCTGCACGTCTCGGAGCCCGAGCGTGACCAGCTCCGGAAGGGAACACAGTGGTGAACTCCGCACCGGCGACCGTGCGTGGCGTCCAGGGCGACATCGATCCGGGGCAGTTGGGGATCGTCGACGCCCACGACCATCTGTTCTTCCGCAGTCCGCTGCTGGCGGGGCAGGAGTTGGACGACGTCGACCTGGCCCGGCAGGAGCTGGCCGCGTACGCCGCCGTGGGCGGCGGGACCGTCGTGCAGTGGACGCCCTACGGGCTGGGACGGCGGGCCGCCGAGCTGCCCGCGCTCGCGGAGGCCACCGGCGTCCGGATCGTCGCCGCGACGGGGATGCACCAATCCGCTCACTACGCCCCGCAGTTGCTCGCCGCGCGGAAGACCGATCTCGCCGAGGTGTTCGTGCGCGAGCTGACCGAGGGCATCGCCGGCAGCGGGGTGCGGGCCGGGCTGATCAAGGTGGCGGGCGGCTTCCACTCCCTGGACGCGCACGCCCGCTGGACCATGCGCGCCGCGGCCGAGGCCCACCACGCGACCGGGGCGCCGATCGCCGTCCACCACGAGCTGGGCACGGGCGCGCTGGACGTACTCGACCTGCTCTGCGAGGAGTTGGAGGTACCGGCGCACCGGATCCTGCTCGGTCACCTGAACCGCTCCCCCGACTTCGTCGTCCAGCGGGACGTCGCGCGTTCGGGCGCCTATCTGGCCTTCGACGGTCCGTCGCGGGCCAACCACGCGACGGACTGGCGGATGCCGGACGCGATGGCGGCGCTCGCCGAGGCCGGGTTCGCGCACCGGCTCCTCCTCGGCGGCGACACGACGACCGCCGGGGCACGGTCGGTGAGCGGCGGCCCCGGGATGCCGTATCTGCTGCGCCGGGTGCGCCCGCGCCTCACCGAGGCCCTGGGCAAGGACGTCGTCGAGCAGGTGCTCGTCGCCAATCCGGCGGCCGCGTTCGCGGTGGAGTGGCGCTGACATGCCGGAGGCGCGGCTCGGCCGGGAGGAGTGACTTCCCGGTCTCGGTGTCACGTCGTGGCGAGTGCGCCCAGTGGGTCGTCCAGGACGGGCTGCCAGGCCAGTTCGGCGGCTCCCACCAGGCTGTTGTGGTCGAGGGTGCAGGCCAGGATGGGGACGCCGCCGCTGCGGCCCCACAGGCTGCGGTCGGCCACGACGGCGCGCAGGCGTTCGGGGGCGGCGTCGAGGAGGGCGCGGTGGAGGCCGCCGAGGATGATGCGGTCGGGGTTGAGGATGTTGACCAGGCCCGCGAGGCCCAGGCCGAGCCGGTCGACCAGGGCCTCGGTGGCGGTGCGGACGGCGGGGTCGTCCTTGCCGGTGAGCAGCAGTTCGCGCGCCTGGTGCAGGAGCGAGCCGTCGGCGTCGGGGGTGCGGCCGGCCGCGACGAGGAAGGCGAGCGGGTCGGTCTCGACGTCCAGGCAGCCGCGGCTGCCGCAGTGGCAGGGGCGGCCCTCCGGGTTGACGGTGAGGTGGCCGACCTCAAGGGCCAGACCCGAACTGCCGGTGTGCAGATGCCCGTCGAGGACGAGGGCGCCGCCCACGCCGCGGTGCCCCGTGGCGACGCAGAGCAGGTCGCGGGCGCCGCGTCCGGCACCGTGCCGGTGTTCGGCGAGCGCGCCCAGGTTGACGTCGTTCGCGGCGAACGCCGGGACGCCCAGGCCCGCCTCGCGCACACAGTCGGCGAAGATCTCGCGGACCGGGGAGCCCGCCGGCCAGGCCAGGTGCAGCGGGTTGAGGGCGGTGCCGTCCGGTTCGGCCACGGCCGAGGGGACGGCGAGGCCCGCGCCGACACAGACCCGGCCGCTCGTCCGCAGGAGCCGGACTCCCGCCTCCACCACGGAACGCAGCACGTCCGCCGGGTCGGGGTCGATGATCGCGCAGCCCGGTGTGGTGGCGACGACCCGGCCGCCGAGTCCGACGAGCGCCACCCGGTAGCCGTCCGAGTGGACCTGTGCCGCGAGCGCGACCGGTCCGTCCTCGGCGACGGAGAGGCGGTGCGAGGGGCGGCCCTGGGAACCGGCGGCGGCGCTCGGCCGGGCGTCGATCCGGATCAGGCCGAGGGCTTCCAGTTCGGCGGCGACCGCGCCCGCCGTGGCGCGGGTCACCCCGAGTTCGGCGGTGAGGACGGCGCGGGTGGGCGCGCGCCCGGTGTGGACGAGTTCGAGCGCGGGACCGAGGGCGCTGCGGCCCCGCTCCAGACGTGGTGGCCGCACGGTGCCCCCGCCCGTCGTCTGGCTTCCGGTTCCGGAGGCCGCCCTGCCGCCCATCAGCAACTCCTCGCCCTGATCACGGTCTGGAATGGTAGCCGGTGAACGGCGTCCGCTCACTCCGTGTGGTCACAGGCCGCTGACCCGTAGCGTGATGTTGAGCCGCCCGCGCAGGTCCAGGCCGGCGGGCGCGGTGCCCGGGTGGACGCGGGGCACCCCGTGGAAGGCGAGGCGCGCCGGGCCGCCGAAGACGAAGAGGTCGCCGCTGTGCAGGTCGACGTCCGTGTAGGGCTTGGTGCGCGTCAGCGGGTTCCCGAACCGGAAGACGCAGCGGTCGCCGAGGCTGAGCGAGACGACCGGTTCGTCGGACTGCTCGTCGCGGTCCTGGTGCATGCCCATGCGGGCCCGGTCGTCGTAGTAGTTGACGAGCGCGATGTCGTACGCGGCGCCGGGCGGGCTCCCGAAGGCGTCGGCGACGGCGCGCGCACCGAGGTCGGCCAGCTCCTTCGGCATGGGTTTGACGGGGGCGCCGTCGCCGTCGACGGCCGTGCGGGTGTAGCCGCGCGGGGTCCAGTGCCAGCCGAGGCCGAACTGGCGCGCTGTCATCTCCCCGCCGCCCGGGGTGCGGACGGTGCGCAGGCCGGCGGGCGGCCGGGCCCAGGCGCGGCAGGCGGTGAGCAGGCCCCGCTGTTCCGAGAGGTCCAGCCAGTCCGGCAGGTGGACGGCGCCCGGGGCGACCTCGCGCCGCTCCCGGGGGAACAGACCGCTCATCGCGTCCCCGCCTTCCTCGCGCCCCTACGTCTGCGGGGCGTCGTTCCTCGACCCGCTCCAGCGTAGGCGGACGTCGAGGTGGGTGCTGGCCTTGGCGGTGCTGATGATGGCGCCGAGCGACGCGTCGAGCGTCACGCCGAAGGACACCTCGATCTCGTCGGGGCGTTCGGCGTGGGCGCGGAACTCGGAGATCACTTCGGCGGCGGCCGAGGTGATCGGGGCGAGGGCGCTGCGCAGGGACCGCTGCGCGCGGCGCAGCCCGTCGCCGGTTCCGACGGTGCCGGAGCCGCGGCGGGGCGCGGAGACGAGGACGGTGGTCTCTCCGTCGGCGAGTACGAACTGGACGGCTTCTGACGGCACGGGACTCCTCGGGCGGTGGTGGGCGGGTGGACGGAACGGTCAGCCGGGGCCGGAGCAGATGTCACCCTGGGGCACCTGGTTCGCGCCGAGACCCGTCTGGACCTTTTGCAGGCGGTCCATCAGCTTCGCCACGTCCCCGCCGTCCTCGGCGTCGTCGAGGACGGCCCGGTAGAACGCGGCGGCGGTGTCGGGGCTCATCATGTCGGCGGCGCCGAAGCACAGCGGGTGGCCCGAGGCGGGGTCAAGGAGCGCGGCGATGCGCCGCTGGACGGCGTTGCGGTAGACGATGCCGTGGGTCCGGGCGGAGAAGGCGGCCGAGCCCGCCGCGTCGACCCATGTCTGCTGGGCCCGCGCGCCGGACAGGTAGTGCACGAAGGCGCGTGCGGCGGGGTTGTCGTCGGTGAACATGCCGATGAAGTCCCCCGAGACCTCCAGCGGGGCGTGGGCGGCGGGCGCGACGAAGTCGAAGCGGGGGGCTTTCTGCAGACCGGTGGCGAGGGCCGAGCGGGCGCCGTGGGCGAGCCGGCAGCCGGGTTTCGCGGCGGCCATGGACTGCGTCGCCTCGGCGAAGCCCGCGTCGGAGGCATTCTCCAGCGTGGCCGCGCCGACCAGGTCGCGCCACCGGGTCCAGGCGCGCACGATCTCGGCGGAGGTCCACGGCAGCCGCCCGGCGGCCCAGCGCGCGTACACCTCCGTGCCCGCGTCGGCGAGCACGATGTCGGCGATCCAGTCGGCGCCGGGCCAGCCGGAGGTCGGGCCGGAGGCGAGGCCGAGGCACCAGCCGAGGCCGCCTTCCTTCGCGAAGGCGTGCAGGGCGTCGGTCGACCGGGTGCGCGGGGTGGCCGTGGTCTCGGTGTCGTACCAGACGAGGCTCTTGACATCGATCTTGACCGGGACGGCGTAGGTGGCGCCGTCGACCTGGGCCAGCCCCCGGAACGGTTCCAGGTACGCGCCCGTGTCGACGGTCCGCTCGTCGAGCGGCTGGAGGTCGTCCGCGGAGCCCTGCGCGTAGCGGGTGATCGCGGCGGGGCTCGGCAGGACGGCGAGGTCGGGCGGCGCGTCGGCCCTGACCGCGGCGTCGAGCTGCTGGGTGAGCGCGCGGGTGACCTGGACGTCGACCTGGATGCCGGTGTCGTGCCGGAAGTCCTTGACGACGGAGTAGAAGGCGCCGAACTCGTCCTGTCCGGTCCAGGGCACCATCACCGTCACGTGCCGGTCATCGGATCCCGCGCACGCGGTGAGACCGGCCAACAGGGCCATGGCCGTGAGGAGTTGGCACAGTCGGGCGCGCAGTGCGCGGGCAACGGCCGTACGCCGCGGTGAGGGGGTCATGGGCGCGGATACCGGTACTCGGCGAGGCGCGGACGGTGGGCGAGGTGGTTGAGGACGCCGGCAGCGACGAGTGCCAGCAGCACGAGCGCCATGGTGGCCGGATGGCCGGCGGCGGGGTGGAGGGCGAGCCGGTCCTCGTCCCACAGGGTCAGTCCGGCAAAGACGCCGGTGACCGCCAGGGTGACGGCGAGGGTGGCGACCAGGAAGCCGTTGACCCGGCGGCGGAAGTGGATCGCGAGGATCCGGGCGGTGGCGCAGAACAGCGCCAGCATCACGACCGGCGGAGCGAGTGCGAAGCCCCAGAGCCGGACGGGGTCGAGCCAGCCGGTGTCGCGCTGCCGGGCCAGGCCGGCGCTCTGGAGGTCCTGGAGGTCCTCGATGGAGGCGCGCAGGCCGCCGGTGCCCGGTATCTGACGGCCGGTGTCGGGGTCGCGCAGGCGAGGTGCCGTCAGTGTGTCGCGGGCACTCTCGACGCCCGCGGGGCCGCCGCGCGGATAGTCGCTCACGGCCGTGTTGATGAGCTGCTGGCAGATGAGCAGCTTCCCCTGGACGAACTGGAACTGGGCGCGTCCGGTCGCCCCGGCCGCGTTGCCCTGGCCGGCGGCCGTGAGGAGGGTTCCGATGCGCGCGGTGGTGTTGGCGAATCCCGCGCCGGGTCCGATCAGTTCGATCTGGCCGGTCCTGAGCGCGTTGCGCAGAGCCTCGTCCGCGGTGTGGACCGCCCTGCGGGCGTCCGCGAGCCGGCGGCCGGCCTCCTCGCTGCGCCGGACGGTGGTGACCTCCTGGCCGCCCTGGGTGGCGGTGACGAGGTAGACGACGGCGGTCGCGCACACCGTCGCCAGCAGGCCGGCGCGCAGGAGGCGCAGGAGGCGGACGGGGTGTGCGGTGCGCAGGGCCCGCCAGGTCTCGGAGAGCAGGGCGCGTCGGCGGCTCGCCACGGGTCCTGCGGCCGTGGCGGTCATGCGCCGCTTCCGCTGTCGACGCCGCGGCCGCACGCCTCGCAGAACCTGGCCCTGCGGGTGGGCAGGGCCGCCATGCAGTGCGGGCAGCGTGCGGGACCGTCGGCCGGGCCACCGGCGACCTCGTCGACGGGCGGAGGACCGGACGCGGCATCGGAGGGGGTGCCGGGCGGCGTACCGGTCGGGACGCCGGTCCGGGTGGAGTCGAGGGCCAGGCGCTGCATCTGCGCGCGTGTCACCGTGCGCCGCAGGATCATCCGGCCGTCCGCGCCGCGCTCCGCGACGGCCCGCAGCTCCGCCGCCTTCCGGGTCTGGCCGAGTTCGCCGGCCAGGTCGAGCGCCGCTCTCAGCTCCTGGTCGGCGCGGCCGAAGTCGCCGGAGGCGTACGCGTCGGTGCAGGCGCGCATCGCCGTGCCGAGGGCGCGGATCCGCTCCACGCGGGTCAGTTCGGGGGATGCGGTGGCCGGGCCCGCCGGGACCGACCGGCGCCGTACGTTCATGGGGACGGTCGGCAGCAGCTCCACCCGGCCCGGCGCGCCGCCCTGTTCGGCGTGCAGGGTGATCCAGGCGGCCCGCAGGTCCGTGTCGAAGGGCACCCGGCCCGGGTCGAGGCGCAGGGTGAGCTGGTACTGGCGCAGCCCCGGCGACCAGGCGCCGAGCGGAATGTGGATGCCTTCCTCGTACGGCTGCCGCAGGCCGGTCAGGTCGGCCTCCACGGGAGCGGTCTGGCGGACCCGGTCGAGGGTGAACAACTCGCTGAAGCGCAGGCCGAGATAGACGCGGGGGACGACGACGCGCCGCGCCTCGTCCATGAGGGCCCGGAAGTCGGCGGTGAGGTCGGCGATGTCGATGACGGCCCTGGACGAGCCGTGCAACGCCTGGGCGACGCGGTGGAGTTCGCGGTACTCCCAGTCGCCGCCGAGGCCGCGTACGTCGCAGACGAACCGGTCGGCGCAGGAGTCGAGGACGGCGTCGAGCTGTTCGCGGGTCTCGTGCTCGTCCTTGCCGTCGGTGTAGAGCACCGCGTGCCGTACGCCGTCGACGGCGGCGGTCTCGAAGAGGCGGCGGGCGCACTCCAGCCAGCTGCCGATCCGCGTGCCGCCCTGGGCCCGCACGGTGTGCACGGCGGCCTTGGCCTCGCGTCTTCGGGCCTCGTCGGCGGGGAGCGGGCGGCGGCCGTCGGGCGGGTGCACGACCGTGGCCTCGTGGTCGCCGGCGACGACGGCGAACAGGGTGCCGTCGCGCAGGGTGTCGATCGCCGCGCAGACCGCGCGCTTGGCCTCGTCGAGCCGGCCCGGTCCCGACATGGACAGCGAGCGGTCCATGATGAGGATCTCGGCGGCGGGCGGTGTGCTCCCGACTCCTCCCCCGGCCCGGTCCGGCGGGCGGGCGAGCACGGTGATGAGCGCGTCGGCGCGCTCGGTGTCGCGGTTCAGGTCCCCCGGCGCGTGCAGCTCCATGCTGAAGTCCAGCGCCGCACGTGGTAAGTCCCCCATCGGTCTCTCACGACTCCCTCGTCGCAGCTTTTGGCCGCCTGTGTCGTGTGTGTCCTGTGCGGACCAAGGGAGCCTAGCTCTTCTGTTCACGTTCCGGAACGGAACAGCCGTTCGTTGTTGCCTTCTGCACGGACTTCTTTGCCGCGCCCGCCTCCGGCCCGCGGTCTGGTCCCGGCGTACCAGGGCCATCTCCGTTCGGGCCGCAGCTCGTTGGCGAGGTCGACCAGGGCGTAGAAGTCCCGCTCGTTCGGGCAGTGCCGGGCGAGTCCGCGGATCGCGTCGGAGAGGGCGAGGCGGTCCTCGGTGCGCAGGTACTGCGCGTACGCCGACTCCGCGGCCAGGGAGGCGCGTTCGGCCTCGGCCAGTCCGAGGCCTGCCGGGATCCGGGCCGCCGCCGGTCCCGGCTGCTCCAGCGAGAGCCGGAAGCGCGCGATGTGCGCCTCGCGCGCGAAGCGGAACTCCTGTGCCAGTCCGTCGACGATCGCGGCGGCCGCGGCCGGCCCGTCGGCGCGGTGGGTGATCCTGGCCAGGCCGAACCCGGCCGCGCCGAGGGCGGGGCTGGTGGTGAGGACGGTGCTGTAGTGCATACGGGCGAGTACGTGGTCGTCGGCGCGTTCGGCGCACAGGCCGAGCACGAGCTGCGGGACGAGTTCGCCGGGGAGGGTGGCGCGTACGTGGGTGAAGTGGGGCGTGGCCCGGGTCAGTTCGTCGCCGCGCAGGGCGATCAGGCCGCGGTACCAGTGGGTGAGCCAGTGCGTGGCGGGCAGCGGCACGCGGTCGAGGACCGCCGCCGCGTCCGCGGTCTCGCCGGCCCGCAACAGCTTGCGGCACAGGTCGAGTTCGCCCTGGACGGTGGTGGTGACGTCGGCGTCGTCGGGGTCGTGGACCGGCATCGGCAGGGCCGCCGCGACGGCCGCCGGCCCGGGGGCCTCGAAGAGGGGCGGCAGCGCCAGCCGCACCGGGCCGTCGGCGGGCCGCTCCACCGTCGCCCCCACCCAGTCGCCGAGGGGCCGGGGCGCGCCGAGGCCGCCGTGCAGCGCCTCGGGCATCGGGCCGAACAAGGCCGAGGCGCGGGTGACGCGGCGGCCGGTCTCGGGCGCCGCCACGACCTGCCGGATGACACCGCTGAGCTGCTCGCCGAACTGGCGTGCCGAGGTGAACCGCCGTTGGGGCCCGCCGCCGTGCACGGACCGGTCGAGGAGCAGCCGGAGGGACTGCACGCCGGGCGCGGTCGAGCCGTCGGTCAGCTCGTGGGACGTCTCCGCGAGGGTCATGCCGAGCCCGTACAGGTCGAAGCCGGGGGTGGGTCCGTGCGTGTACTCGGCGTCGCCCGGCGGCGGCGCGTACCGCTCGGTGTACTCGGACAGCGGCGCCGGGTCCGTGACGGAGCGCACCGCGCCGAAGTCGATGAGCCGGACCCGGTCGAGGGCGCCGGACGGTGCGGTCTCCGCGAAGCGGATGATGTTCAGCGGCTTGACGTCGCAGTGCAGCAGGCCGCGCGCGTGGAGGTAGTCGAGGGCCTGGAGCAGGCGCAGGCCGTGGGCGAGGAAGGTGGCGAGCCGGTCGCCCCGGGCGGCCCGCAGGGCCTCGCCCGGTACGTACTCCAGCACCAGATAGGTGCGGTCGTGCTCCTCCTCGTAGCCGAGGATGCGGACGATGGCGTCGTGCCGCAGGCCGACGAGGACGTCGCGTTCCCGGTCGGACCCGGCGAGCGCGGTGCGCAGTTCCTTCAGGACGACGTCGGTCTTGAGGTTGCGGTCGTGCGCGAGGTAGGCGACGCCGTACGAGCCCTGGCCGAGCAGCCGCCGTACCTCGTAGCGGCCGGCGATGAGGAGGCCCGCGACGTGGGTGAAGTCGAAGCGGGTGCCGCACAGGGCGCAGAATCCGGCGATCCGGCCCGGTCGGCCGTCGAGGCCGCGTCCGACGGGCTGTCCGCAGCCGGGGTTGTGGCAGTAGCGGTGCTCCTCGGCGACGGGGCCGGTCTCCGGCTGCGGCTCGTGCGCCGCGCCGGCGCCGAGGTCGTCGGGGAGCCGGGTGTCGTCGACGAGGGTGAGGCCGTACCAGGGATCGGGCCGCACCTGGGCGACGCCCGTGCCCGCTCCGGCGGTGCGGGCGGGCGGCAGCGCCCTGAGGCCGCAGACGGGGCAGAAGCCGTCCGTGTCGAGGGTGCCGCGCCCGCATCCGGGACGGTTGCATCTGCTCATGGCCTCACCCTTCGGCGATCCGGCGGTTGACGGCGGCGATGTAGCGCGGGACCCTCCGGCCGGCGGCCGCGAGGTCGACGGGGGCGGTTCGCAGGGCACTGTGCGCCGCGGTGAACAGTGCGCCGAGTTCGCGGTCCGAGGCTCCGAAGTGCTCCTCGGCGAGCGCGCGGTACAGCTCCAGACGGACGGTCAGGTCCTCGTGCGCGGCGTCCATCGCGCGCACCTCGGTCAGGTAGGCGTCGACGTCGGTGGCGGCGGCGACGGCCCGCGCCTCGATGGCGGCGATCTCGGCGTGCGGGAAGGTGGCGCGGGCGACGGCGAGCCGGACGGTGAGCCGGGGTGCCCGGCCGTGCGGCAGCCGGGGCGGTGCCAGGAAGCGCCGCGCCGTGGTCCGTTCGAGGAGCAGCGCCTCGGCCTCGGCCCGGGCCAGCCGGGCGACGGCCTCCCGTGCCCGGTCCACGGTGACCGGGCGCGGGGCGGCGGTACCGGGCAGCGGGGTCGGGTCCAGGTGCACCTGGTAGGGCAGGTCGTCGGGCGGGTCGCCCTCGACGCCGAGGACGAGGCGCAGGCCGCGGGTGCGGGCGTCGCGGGCGAGCGGGATCAGGAGATCGGCGAGGAGGCGGTGGGGGTCGCCCGCGCCGTCGATGCCGTCCACGATCACGAAGGGGGGCGGTCTGCGGCGCAGCAGCCGGTGCACCAGCGCGGCGGGGTCGCGGGCGCCCGGGTCGAAGCCGAAGCGATGGGCGAGATAGGCGCACACCTCGCCCGGGGTCCTGCCGCGGGCGTCGTAGGCGGCGTCGACGGCGCCGAACGGCAGGGCGGTGCCCCGGGGCGCGCCGCCGTCCGGGCCGGGTGCGCGGGAGGTCTCGGTGAGGCGGACCAGCCAGGAGGAGCCGGGGCCGGTGCGCCGCCCGGTGGCGACGAGGGCGACGCCCGCCCAGCCGCTGGTGAGGAGGCGGGCCAGCTCCCGGGTCAGGGCGAGTTGCAGCGGGTCGTCGAGGTCGGCCGCGGGGTCGCCCCGTGAGGGCACCTCGATGCCGACGCCGCGTACGTACGGTGTGATCCGCCGCCCCAGGTACGTCTGCATCGTCTCGACCGGGACCATCCAGGCGGCCCTGCCGTTCTCGTCCACGTAGTCGGCGACGACGATGCCGACGACCTGGCCCGCGAACGCGCCGTCGAGGGCCATCACACCGGCGCCGGAGTAGCCGGGCTGGATCCACGGCCGGCCTTCGTGGACGCGGTTGAGCAGCCCCCATTCGCCGGCCCGGCCGCCCGATCCGGCGAGTTCGGCGTCGACGCCGATGCCGTACGGCTCGAAGGCAGGGAAGCCGTACACCCGCACCTGGCCGCCGGAGATGGGCACCTTCCACAGTTCGGTGGGGCAGGCGTGGCCGACGGGCTCGTCCAGGCGCAGCAGCGCGACGTCGCCGCGCCGCGAGCCGTCCTCGAAGGCCCAGACGTCCTCGACGACACGGGCGGTGCGCCGCCATTCGGGGGCGGCGACGGCGCTGCGGACCCGGAGGAACGCGGCGGGGCCCGCGCCGGGGTGGGCGTCCGCCTGCTGGACGACGTGCGCGCAGGTCAGCACGGACCGGTCGTCGAGCAGCACGCCGGCCCCGCAGGGTCCCCCGTGCCGGTCGTCGATCCGCACCCGCCACGGCCTGTCCGGCCGCTGATCCGGCGTCATCTCTCCACGCTAGTACAGCGGTTGACCGGAGAGACAGGAAGCGTCGGCGGCAGGTGCCCGGTTCCGGCGCGGGGAGAGCGGCTCCCCGCGCCGGACGCGCTACTTGAGGTACGGCCCCGCCGTCCCCACCTTGCCGGGCGCCGCGTTCCTGCCTCCGAGGTCGAGGACGTAGACCCGCAGATCGCCCTTGCCGGGGGCGGTCACGGTCAGGGTGCCGTCGGTGACGGTGCGCACGTCGCCGGTGACGGCGTCCTGGTAGGTGCCGTTCGGGATGTTCTTGTACGTGGCGCCGTCGGTGACGGTGACGAGGGCGAAGCTGTCCACGCCGCTCGCCGGGTCCGTGTAGCGCCGCTTGTACGCCATGTTCCCGGTGATGCCGGCGGTCGAGTACTGGCCCATCTGGAGCGCGGGGATCGCCCGGCGGATCTGGTTGAGCCGCTGGACGTGCTTGACCAGGGGCTGGTCGAGGGTGGTGGCGACGGCTCCGGACGCGCCGGAGACCGTACCGAAGCCGGAGGCGGTGACGCTGCCCTCGATCTTGTCGCCGTAGTAGGCGCGGCCGGTGTCCGCGAGCGGGCAGGTCGTGCCGCAGTCGATCTTCTTGCCCTTCTGGAACTCGATCTCCGAGCCGTAGTACAGCGTCGGGATGCCGCGGAACGTCCACATCAGGGACATGTTCTCGGCCCAGGCGTCGGTGCCGCCCGCGTAGCGTTCACCGCTCTTGTTGGGGCCGTAGTCGTGGCTGTCGACGTAGACGACGTTGTACGTGGCGTCGTTGGTCGAGTCGTCGGAGTCCTTGCCGTTGTTGTACGCGTTGGAGGCGTCGCCGAAGTTCATGTGCATGCGCATGTCGATGATGTTCATGCCGGAGAACCTGCTGCGGTCGGGGGTGTGGTAGCTGTTGCCGTCGAGGAAGGCGTTGGTGGACGTCGGCTGGTTGCCGGTGCCCAACTGCTCCTCGTAGTCGTACTGTTCGAGGGAGGCCTTCTCGTCGTCGGCGGAGTACTCCTTGCGTTCCTTCCAGGTGTAGAACTGCGCGGAGTGGTTCACCGAGCCACGGTTCCACTTGTCGTTGACGAACGCCCCGACCTCACCGAAGACGAAGAAGTCCCGCGCCTTCTCGGCGCCGAACCGCTGGGTCACGCGTTCCTCGATGGCGGGCAGGAAGCGGCGGTTCCAGGTGACGCGCGGGATGTGCACGGCCGTGTCGACGCGGAAGCCGTCGACGCCCATGTCGATGTACTTGTTGTAGGCGCCGATCAGGTAGTTCTGCACCTGCGTGTTCTCGGTGTTGAAGTCCGCGAGGTCCTCGTGCAGCCAGCAGGAGCGGGAGTCCTCGCCCTCCCAGTTGCCGAGCCAGCAGGTGTGGTAGAGCGACTTGGGGAACATGCCCGACGTGGGGCTCGGCCACTGGCAGTTGTAGATCGTGTAGCCCTCGGGGCTCTTGGCTCCGGTGGGCTTGCCCCAGTTGAGACACGTGTTGCCGGACGGCTCGGCCGTCGACCACAGGTCGCCGTTGTAGTAGGACTTGCCGGAGACGGGCTCCACGGTGAGGCCGTCGTACTCGAAGCCGCTCCGCTTCTCGTCGTAGTACCAGCTCCACTGGGCGTCGCGCACTCCGTACACGGTCGGGGTGAACAGGCCCTTGGCGCCCCAGCGCGAGGAGTGGTTGTAGACGACGTCCTGGTAGATCTTCATACCCTTGGCGTGGGCGGCGTCGATGAGGTCCTGGTAGGAGGCGCCCGCGGATTCGAGTCGCGGGTCGACCTTGTAGAAGTCGTATCCGTGGTAGCCGTGGTAGTCGTAGTCGGACCGGTTGAGGACGACCGGGGTGATCCAGATCGCCGAGAAGCCGAGGCCCTTGACGTAGTCGAGCTTCTGGACGAGTCCCTTGAAGTCGCCGCGGAACATGGGGTCGTTGTTGGCCGCGTTGCCGGTCTTCACGTGCTGGTTGCCGCCGCGGTCGTTGGAGGCGTCGCCGTCGTAGAAGCGGGCGGTGAGCACGAAGTAGATCGGGTCCTTGCGGGGGTCGCCGCCGAGCGGGGTGCCGGTGGTCTGCGCGGCCTTCTCCCCGGTGGTGGCCTTCGCCGGGGTGCTCGCGGCGGACAGGTTGCCCGCCGCGTCGAGCGCCTTGACGGTGTAGGTGTAGGCCGTCTTCTCCTCGAGTCCCGTGTCGGAGTACACGGTGGTGGTGACGGGGATGACGGAGGTGCCCCTGGTGCCGCCGGTGCGGGTGATCTGGTAGCCGGTGACGCCCGTGTCGTCGGTCGCCGCGTCCCAGGTGAGCACGATGGAGGTGCCGGACGCGGTCGCCTTCACCTGTCCGGGGACGGAGGGGGCGGTGGTGTCGGGGGCGGTCGCGGCGCACGGGTCCTTGGCGCTCTTGGTGACGGTGCCGCCCTTGACGGTGTTGAGCCCGGCTCCGAGCTGGTAGTTGGCGCCGTTGTTGTTGTCCCAGGTGCCGTTGCCGTTGTTGAAGGTGGCCTGCCAGGTGGTCGCGGCGCCGAGGTCGACGGTCTTCTTCACCCAGCCGGTGCAGGCGGCCTCCATGCCGGTGCCGGGCGCGGTGGTCCAGCCGCCTCCGGAGGGTGCCCAGTGGAGGTTGGTGACGGACCAGTTGGTGGTGGTCGTGTCGTAGTAGACGGTGGCGGCGGTGCCCTCGGCCGGCGGCGCGTCCGCGCACGGGTCGCTGTGGGCGACGGTGCCGCCCTGGACGGTGATCGGGCCGGTGCCGAGCTGGTAGTTCTTCCCGCCGTTGTTGTCCCAGGTGCCGCTGCCGTTGTTGAAGGTGGCCTGCCAGGTGGTCGCGGCGCCAAGGTCGACGGTCTTCTTCACCCAGCCGGTGCAGGCGGCGTCCATGGTGACGCCCGGGACCGTGGTCCAGCCGCCGCCCGAGGGGGCCCAATGCAGCTTGTACGTGGACCAGTTGGTGGCGCTCGTCGCGTAGTAGACGGTGGCCGTGTTGGCCGCGGCGGCCTGCGCCGTGGCGCCGCCGAGCGGCAGGCCGGGCAGCAGGGTGGCCACGAGCGCGGCCAGCAGCGCGAGGACGAGCCCCGCGGGGTCGTGGCGGTGCCTGTGACGCGTACGCCGCCGTTCGGAAAGGTTCATGACAACTCCTTGGTCGGGGCCGCGCCGGTGCGGCCGAGGAGGTCCGGTCGTTCCCCGCGCGCGCCACGCGGGGAACGACCGGGTGCGGGTCAGCGGGTGAACACCGCGACCGTGCGGGCGGGCACGTCGAAGGTGCCCGAACTCTTCTCGTAGGAGGCGGACTTGACGACGGTGTCGGAGCCGCCGGCCTGCGTCGGGTGCAGGCGGTAGCCCGTCCCCGCGAGGTCCTTCACCGTCTGCTTCTGAGCCTTCGGGGTCGCGTTGAAGACGATCACGAGGTCACCGAGACGGGCGGTGATGACGCCCGGGGTCTCGTCCTTGCCCGAGAGCGGGAAGGAGAGCTGCTTCTGGACCTGGCCGGCGGTGGACAGGTGGAAGGCGGACTCGTCCGTGCGAATCCTCAGCAGATCCCGGTACGCGGCCGATGTCCCGTCGATCGCCGCGCAGTCCGGTACCGGGACGGAGGTCAACAGGGGCTTGGCGTAGGGCCACTTGGACTTGTTGTCGGCGGCCGGGGGCAGCCCGCGTCCGTAGCCGTTCCCGGCCCGGCAGTCCCAGTGGATCGCGTTGAACCAGTCGCCGCTGTCGAACGAGTTCCGGTCGAGGGACTTGGAGCGCAGCAGGTCGGTGCCTGCCTGGGAGAGCGCCGGGCCCTGCGCGAGTGCGGCCGTCGCCAGGGCGAGGACCTGCATGCGGGAGCGGTCGGCGCTGCTCGTGGAGGCGGGCAGCTTGTAGGCGAGCGCGTCGTAGAGCGATTCGTTGTCGTGGGCGTCGGCGTAGGAGAGGGCGTCGCCCGGCGCGTCCGCGTAGCCCGCGGCGGCGCCGTTGTAGTCGACGTCGGCGCCCTTCACCTGCCGTCCGTCGGTGTCGGTGAACTCGTATCCGGCGAGGTTTCCGGACAGGCCGACCTTGATGAGGTCCTGGTAGTGCAGGAGCCGGGCCTTCTGCTCGGCCGTGGTGCCGTTGGCCTTGCCGGCGTTGGGGTCGGTGTAGAGGCCGGTGGCGAAGCCCTGGACGCCGGGGTCCTCGTCGAACGGGGAGCCGCCGCGCACGGCGTCGCGGGAGCGGTCGTTGAAGGTGGCGATGCCGGTGCCCGCCATGTTCTTCTGCGTGGCCTGCACGAAGCGGGCGTCGTCGGCGACCTCGCCGAAGTTCCAGCCCTCCCCGTAGAGGATGATCTTCTTGCCGTCGACGCCGTCCTTCTTGAGGGTGAGCGCGTCGAGGGCCTTGCGGACGGCCAGGATGTTGGCCTTGGGGTGGTGGCCCATCAGGTCGAAGCGGAAGCCGTCGACCTTGTACTCCTTGGCCCAGGTGACGACGGAGTCGACGACGAGCTTTCCCATCATCGTGTTCTCGGGCGCCGTGTTGGAGCAGCAGGTGGAGTTGGCGACGGAGCCGTCGGCCAGGAGCCGCTGGTAGTAGCCGGGCACGATCCTGTCGAGGACGGAGGTCTTGCTCTGGCCGCTGCCGGCGGTGTGGTTGTAGACGACGTCCATGACGACGCGCAGACCGTCGTCGTTGAGGGACTTCACCATCTGCCGGAACTGCGCGGTGCGGGCCGTGCCGTCCGGGTCGGTGGCGTAGGAGCCCTCGGGAACCGTGTAGTGGTACGGGTCGTAGCCCCAGTTGTACGCGTCCTTGGCGGCGGTGCTGCCCACGCACTCCTGCTGCCGGTCGCTGTCGGCCGGGTAGGACTTGAGGTCGCAGTCGGGGGTGGCCTGGCCGGACTTCTTCTCGGGGATGGTGGCGATGTCGAAGGCGGGCAGCAGGTGCACGTACGACGTGCCCGCCTTCGCCAGCTTCCTCAGGTGCTTCGAGCCGTCGCTGTTCTTGTCGGTGAAGGCCAGATAGGTGCCGCGGTGCCCCTTGGCCGCGGTCGGGTCCTCGACGGAGAAGTCACGGATGTGGAGTTCCTGGATCTGGGCGTCCTTCATGGCGACGGCCTCGGGCTTGGCCAGGGTCGACCAGCCCTTGGGGGCGAGCGACCTGTCGTCGAGGTCGGCGACGAGGCTGCGCTCGGAGTCGGCGGTCAGGGCGACCGAGTAGGGGTCGGTGACCTCGTTCGTGACGATCTTCCGGACGCTGGGCGCCCACACCGTCACGGCGTAGCGGTACTCCTTGCCCTTCCAGGCCGCCGCCGGACCGGTGGCGGACCAGACGCCGGTGGTGTCGTCGCGCCGCATCGGCAGCTTCTTGCCGCCGAGTTCGAGGGAGACCCCGTGCGCGGTCGGTGCCCACACGGACAGGGTGACCCTGCCGTTCTTGAACACCGGTCCCAGGGCGGCCCGTTCGGCCTTCGCTCCGTAGAGGTCGTCGAGGATTCCCTGGGTCTGTACGCCGGTCGCGGCGACGAGCGCGCCGTTCGCGATGCGCTGGGTGAACACGATCTGGCCGTCGAGCGCCCGGCGGATGCGGTCACGGTCGCGCGGGTCGACGGTGAAGGCCGTGTACTCCTTCAGGTGCGGGTACGCGGTCTTCTGCGCGTCCGTGAGCGTGGCCGGCGTCAGCCGCAGCCAGCGGCCCTCGCTGCTGAGCGCGCCGTCCTCGACGGTGATGCCGCCGTCGCGCGCGTACACCAGCTGCGTGGAGGCGGCGGCCTTGGCGTCGACGGAGCCGGGGACCACCACGGTGTTCGTGTCGATCCACTGCGCCTCGGCCTTGGTGAGGTCCAGATCGGGCGCCGATCCCGTCGACGGCAGCAGATAGTCGCTGTCACCGGCGTTCAGCCACACCTCGTGGCCGTACGTGGTCAGGTCCAGGGAGCGGTCGGTGGGGATGTCCTTCTCGTCGCCTTTGTGGAAGATGTAGCTCAGCGAGGTCGCGCCGTCGGCGAGGGGCACCTCGAAGGTGACGCCGTAGGCGTCCTTGCCGGTCGGCTCGAGCGGCTTCGACCAGTCGGTTCCCTGGGCGGCGCCGGTCCAGGTGTGCAGTCCCCAGCCGTCGTAGTCGCCGTCGGCGCGGTGGATGTGGATGATCGCCTTGCTCTTGTCGGGGGCCGGGTAGACCCCGTCGGGCTTCGCGGTCAGCTGGCCGTCCTTGCCCTGCTCGACCCAGACCTCGCCGGTCCGCGCCAGGTCGATCGTCCGCTGGGGCCCGTCGGCGGTGCCGGACTTCTCGACCGTGTACGAGAGCGATCCTGCACCGTCCGGAACCTTCACCCAGGCGAAGGCACCGTAGGCGTCGCGTCCGCTGAAGTCACCGCTCGCGTCGCCGGACTTGAGACTCCAGCCGCTGTAGTCGCCGTCCGCGCGCTTGTAGTGGACGATCGCGTGGTCGCGGTCGACGGCGCTGGGCTTCTCGGCCACGGGGGCCCGGCCGGCCGTCGTGTCGGCGAGGGCGCTCGCGATCCGTCCGGCGCGGTCCACCACAACCGCCTTGTACCGCAGCGGCGTTCCGGCGGACACCGTGCCGGGCACGTACTGGGTGATCCTGTACGGGGCGTGGTCGACGGAGCCGAGGGTGCGCCACGAGCCGTTGCCGACCTGCGCGGCGAACACCACACGGGCCGATGCGGTCTCCCCCGGGTCGGCGGAGAGCGTGACGGTGCCGGTGGCGCCGTCGTCCGGGGCCGTCAGGGACAGCGTGGGCCTCGCCGTCGGCGCCGGGAGCCTGCCGTCGGCGCGCAGCACCAGGGAGGACAGGGCGGGCACCTGCACGGTGATCCGTCCGTCGCGCGCGGTCTCGTTGCCCGAACCCCCGTACAGGGCAGCGAACTTCGCGGACGCGACGGGCAGCGTCACCGTCTTCGCCTCGGTGGCGTTGTTGACCGCGACGACGTACTCGCGGTTGTCCCCCGTCCGGGAGAACGCGTACACCGAGTCCTCGGCGTAGAGCTCCTTCTGCGTGCCGTCGGTCAGCGCCGGGTTGGCCTTGCGGAGCTTCGACAGCGCGGCGATCGATCTGTACAGCGGGTGCGTGGTGTCGTAGGCGTCGCTCGCGTGGGTGCGGTCGGTGCCTATCTCGTCGTCGTCGAGGTAGTCGTCGACCTTCGAGCCGAACATCGTCTGGCGGGCGTCCTTGTCGCCGCCGGCGCCGGTGAAGCCCTGCTCGTCGCCGTAGTAGACGACGGGGTTGCCGCGCGACAGGAACATCACCTCGTTCGCCAGTCTGTCGCGTCGCAGGAGTTCGGCGTCCGACGCCTTCGGGTTGTCGGCTTTCAGGAAGGTGCCGATGCGGCCCATGTCGTGGTTGCCGAGGAACGTGACCTGCTCATAGGCGTTCGCCTTGTCGGTCGCGTATTTGTAGTCGTCGGCGAAGACCTTCGCGAGCCTGTCGGCCGGCGCGCCCTGCGAGGCGTAGGCATGGGCCGCGTCCTGGAACGGGAAGTCGAGGGTGGCGTCGAGCCGGCCTCGGGTCACGTAGGGCGAGGTGACGTCGGTGTCGGCGGAGTAGACCTCGCCGAACATGAAGAAGTCGTCGCGCCCCCGCTTCGCAGCGTAGGTGTCGAGGGCCGTCGCCCACTGGGTCCAGAAGTCCAGGTCGACGTGTTTGACGGTGTCGATGCGGAACCCGTCGATGTCGAAGTCGTGCACCCACTTCTCGTAGATGTCCCGCATGCCCTTCACGACCTCGGGGCGCTCGGTCCACAGGTCGTCCAGGCCGTTGAAGTCGCCGTACGTGGCGGACTCGCCCTCCCAGGTGGAGTCGCCGCGGTTGTGGTACATCGTCGGGTCGTTGAGCCAGGACGGGACCATCTCGCCCGTGTTCCTCGGCGTGTACGGGAACGCGTCGGCGTCGACCTTCGCCATGCCCCGGCTGTCGTCGAAGGGGCGGCCCTCGGTGTCGAGGTACGGGAAGGCGCCCTTGGGGCGGTAGCTGTACTTCTTCTCGGTGTAGTCGACGGTGTCGGCGGTGTGGTTCGTGATGACGTCGAAGAAGACCTTCATGCCCTTGGCGTGGGCCTTGTCGATGAGGGTCTCGAGGTCCTTGTTGGTGCCGAAGTGCGGGTCGACCCGGGTGAAGTCGGTGATCCAGTAGCCGTGGTAGCCGGCCGAGGCGTCCTTGCCCTCGCCCTGTACGGGCTTGTTCTTGAAGATCGGCGCCATCCAGATCGCGGTGGTGCCGAGGTCCTTGATGTAGTCGAGCTTCTTGGTCAGGCCCTTGAGGTCGCCGCCCTGGTAGAAGCCCTTGTCGGTGGGGTCGTACCCGGTGGACGTACGGCTGCCGGTCAGTCCGCCCTTGTCGTTGCCGCTGTCGCCGTTGGCGAACCGGTCGGGCAGCACGAAGTAGAACTGCTCCCTGGTCGCGTCGTGGCGGGCGGGCTCGGCGGCCAGCTTCGCGTCGGACGGGGGTTTCGGCGGTGCGGGCGCCGCCGACGCCGGGGTGGCGGTGTGCAGCGCGGTGGCGAGCAGCGCGGCGACGGCCGCGGCGGCCGCAGTCTTCCTGCGTGACGCGCCGTGCGCGCCGCTTCTTCGGTTCACCTTGTGGGGCCTTTCTGGAACGGTGCCGCGGGTGCGGGTGGCCATGCGGAGCCGGACCGCCCGGTGCCTGCGGGGAGGCGGGGCACCGGGCGGTCGGTGGAGCGGGTGGTTCAGGGGGGTGTGGACGGTTCGGGCCGCGGTCAGCCGCGCCAGGTGTCCGTGAGGGAGACGCGGCCGGAGGGGGAGACGGTCGCGGTGCGGTTGGCGCCGCTCTCCCAGGTGACGTTGCCGCTCGCGTCCTTGCGGAGGTACTTGTACTCGAAGGAGGTGCCGGCGGGCAGCGGCACGTCCAGCTTCCAGGCCGGGTAGGTGCCGGGGTCCAGCTTCAGGGCGTTGCCGGTGTTCCAGTTGCCCAGCTGGTCCTTGTTGCCGGTGACGTAGATGTTCTGGCCCCAGGAGGTGGAGGCCGTGACGCTGAAGGAGGCGCCCGCCGTGGGGGCGGTGGTGCCGCTGTCGCCGCCGCAGGTCTTCGCGCCGGTCTGGATCGCGAGCGCGGTGTCGGCGGCGAGCGTCGCCGTGAACTGGCCGGAGGAGTTGACCGTGACGCCCTTGCCGCTCTGCACGTCGCAGTAGTCGCCGGCGGGCAGCGACGTCTGGAAGGTGCGGGTCAGCGAGGACGACTCGTGGTTGATGGCGACGTACGCCTTGGCGCCGCGGCCGAACGCGATCTGGTTCGCGCCGTTGTCCCACCAGTCGGTGACGGCCTGGCCGCGCGCGGTGTTCCGCCAGGCGACCATGCTCGCGATCTCGCGCCAGGCATGCTGGCACTTCCAGCCGTCGGTGTAACAGGCTCTGACGGCACCGGAGTTGGGCGGTCCCGCGTCCTTGTCGGTCCACTCGTAGCCGGAGTGCACGTCGGGCGAGCCGTACGGCCAGGCCAGCATGAAGACGTTCGCGAGGGTGTAGGTGGCGCCGTTCTTGTAGTTGAGGGTGTCGCCGCCCCGCTCGGTGTCGTGGTTGTCGACGAAGACGCCCGACTGGCCCGAGGGCATGTATCCCCAGGCCTCGCCGAAGTTCTTCAGGTAGGCGAGGTTCTCGCCGGTGAAGACGCGCTTGAGGTCACGGGCGTAGCGGAACTCCTGGACGTCTCCGGTGTTGAGGTACTCGCTCGGCGAGACGGCCTCTCCGGCGCCGTAGATGGCCTCCTGCTTCCAGTACGCGTTCGGGTTCGTCAGCCGCGACTTGATGTTCGCGAGGTCGGCCGCCGCCATGTGCTTGGCGGCGTCGATGCGGAAGCCGTCGACGCCGAGGGAGAGCAGGTCGTTGAGGTAGCCGGCGATGGTGGCGCGGACGTGCTCCTCGCCGGTGTCGAGGTCGGCGAGGCCGACCAGTTCGCACTCCTGGACGTTCGTGCGGTCCTGGTAGTTGCTGATCGTCGCCGTGCAGTTGTCCATGTCGGCGGCCGAGTAGACGCCGGGGTAGTCGTACTTGGTGTACGAGGAGCCGCCGGTGCCGGTGCCCGATCCGGCCGACATGTGGTTGATGACGGAGTCGGCGACGACCTTCACGCCGGCCGCGTGACAGGTGTCGACCATGTTCTTGAAGGCGGCCCGGTCGCCGAGCCGTCCCGCGATCTTGTAGCTGACGGGCTGGTACGACGTCCACCACTGGGCGCCCTGGATGTGCTCCTGGGGCGGGGAGACCTGGACGTAGCCGTATCCGGCGGGGCCGAGCGTGTTCGTGCACTCCTTCGCCACGGAGGCGAAGTTCCACTCGAACAGCACGGCGGTGACGTCCTTCGTGCCGGGCGCGGCGGCCTGCGCGGGGGCCGGGGCCGTGACGGCGGCAGCGGCTCCCGCCAGAACGGCGAGTGCGGCAGCCACGGACTTTCTGGCCATGGTTCCTCCTGATTCGAAGGGCAACGCGCCATGCCCGTGAGCGTGCTGGGGGGATCGCTTGAATCTTGCTGCAAGTGATTGCGGGGTGACCGTATGAGCCGCCGTCGCCTCGGTCAACCCTTTGGGCACCGGGCTCTTCAACTCACGGAGAAAAAGGAGCGATTCTGCCTGCAAGGCCTTACGCAAGTATTCCAGCAGTGTTACGTTCAACCACGCTCCGGTCCGGCGCCGAGGGCCCGGCCGCGCCGGGTTCCACGCGCCCGGCGTCCGGACCGGCAGCGTCCCCGCGGAACCCGGAGCCCCGTCAGCCGTTCATGCACCAGTCGACGAAGGTCGTGACGCTGGGGTCCACCCGGCCCTCGTCGTCCGCCACCGCGGCGGTGCAGAAGAAGCGGACCTCGCCGAAGTCCAGGTCCATGGTCTCCACCAGGTTCCGCAGTCCGAGCCGCTCACTCAGCCACTTCCGCACCGACTCGGTGTCGTCCGGGCTGTCGGGCAGCAGGGCGGACCGTCCGCTCAGCAGGTCCCGCTTGCTGACGGCGACGGCGAGCCGGGACCGGTCCAGGCGGGTGCCCATCGTGCGGACCGTCTGCACCGAACGCGCGAACACGTCCTCCGGGTCGACCGTCGAGGCGAGCGTGCGGTCGACCTTCGGGCCCTCGGCGTCCAGGCGCGTCCAGAACGCGTCGACGGCCATGGGGTCCAGGACGAAGACGAACGTGCGGGCCTCGCGGATGTAGCGCAGCGCGTCGGTCTCCTCGCGGTTGACGAACCGCTCCCCCGCCGTGTCGAAGACGTGCACGAGACGCCGGCCGCGGCCGGTGCCGAGCACGAACGAATGGGCCCGGGGCAGGTCCTTCTGCGTGGGTCGGGTGTGGCCCTGGATCTCCAGGACCTCGTTCAGGACCTCCTGCGCGTCCCTCGACTCGGGGTCGGCGAGGCGGAGCTCGGCGCCGCCGTCCGCCGCCGCGTCCTCCAGCGACTTCACCATCGCCGCCATCAGCTGGGTCTTGCCCGCGGCCCGGCCGCCGATCAGCGGCAGGATCACCTCGGACATGTGTCCGGCGTCCTGGTTCATCGGCTTTCCGCAGTGCGCGTGCACGCAGTGGCCGCTGAGCCGGGTGTCCTTGCCCATCAGCATCAGCAGCGTCGGCATCCGCTGTCCGCAGGCGCAGCGCCGGCGGACGAGCCCGAAGGTGCCGGGGCGGATGTCGGCGTGCCGGCGGCGGCAGCGGTCGCGGGGACAGTCGTACGCGGGATAGGGGACGCGCTCGAAGCAGCTCGGGCAGAGCATGCCGCGGGGCAGGCCGCGCAGGATCATCACCGCACGGTCGACGCCCCGCAGCGTGAGGGCGAGGAGCCGGGCGCCGCCCGCGAGCAGGGCGACGCCGAGAGCCTGCACCCCGAGCAGCAGCCCGAGCAGGGGTGCCGCGAAGATCGCCCCGACGCCCAGACCCACGTACAGGGTCAGGCCGTACGGGATCGAGAGGGCCCGGTGCACGGTGGGTGCGGTGAACTGCCGGGTCCGCACCCGGCGGCCGGTGTCGGTCACCGTGCGGAGGTACATCTGCCGCCCCTGGACGAGGAGTTCGCGCAGATCCCGGGTGGCGGGGCCGAAGAAGTAGTTGCGGTGCGCCAGTTCGTCGGCGGGACGGTGGCGCGGGACCGTCGTGAACTCGGGGGTGCGCCGCCGCAGCACTCCGTCGAGCACCTGGACGTAGCGCCAGAGCAGTTCGCTGACGAGCGCCGCCGCGCGCAGGAGCGCGATGAAGGGGGCGACGAACAAGTAGCCCATGAGCAGCACGAGGTAGATCGCCGGGAGGACGATGAAGGTCAGGATGTCTTCCATCGCGGATTCAGTCCTCGTCCGGTCGGCGCCGGTCCGTGGACCGTCGTGCGGTGAGCCTGCGGCCCAGCTTCTTCACGCGCCCCAGGCGGATCTCGGCGATCTCCTCGTAGCGGGCGGCGCGCTTGGCGTCGTACGGGCGCAGTACGGCGGCCAGCCGGTCCAGGTCGGCGGAGCGCCAGTGGTCGGCGACGTGCTGGCGCAGTGCGACGACGAGATCCCGGTGGGCCTGCGGCAGGAGGCCTCGCGGGTCGGTGACCGCGACGACGCCCGCGACGTGGCTGAGCAGCCGCGCGTCGATGTCGCGTACGGTCGACGCCTCCAGGTACACGGCGCGCAGATAGACGTCCGCGAGACGGAACCTGAACTCGGGTATGCCGCCGCGGAGTCGGGCCGGGTCGGCGGGGATCCGCAGCAGCGCGGACGGCAGCCGGTACTCCCCGAGGGCGCGGGGCGCCGCCCAGGCCTGGACCTGCGGGACGTCGAAGACCGCGGCGAGACCGGCGGCCTCCTTCGCCGTGCGCAGGGCGTCGTCGAGGGAAGCGGTGCGGGAGACGCACTCCTGGGTGACCACGGTCAGCCAGGCGAAGCGGTTCGGCTCGGCCAGCGTGTGGCACAGCGTCAGGCAGGCGTCCAGCGACTCCTCGTCCTTGATCTCCTGCTTCACGGCACGGTCGAACCACTCGGCGACCGCCTCGCCCACCGGTTCGCCGGGCCGGAGCCGCACGGCGATCTCGGTCGCCTCCTGGTGCGTCCAGGTCCGCGACGGCTGCCGCCACAGCGCCCGCAGCAGGTCGGCGTCGGGTGTGTCCTGGCGGCGCACGTCCAGGATCCGGAAGAGCAAATCGATCGTGCGGGCGGGATACCGCTCGGCCTGCGCCAGCCAGTAATGCTCCAACAAGCCGGGCCGCTCCCCGAGGTCGCTCTCGTTGAGCAGCTCGGCGGGGAACTGGCCGAAGAGCTGCTCCTGCGCGCCGCGTTCGTCGACGACCTCCTGCACCGCCACGGCGAGTTTCGTCCTGAACTCCGGCAGTGTGTGCACGAGTTGGCCGACCTCGGCCCGCAGGCCCGGGCCCGCGTCCGAGGCGCCCAGGAGGACGCGGGCCAGGTCCAGGCTCTGCCGGGCGAGCAGGTCGGGCGGGGGTGTGAGCCGGGCGCCGACCGCCCAGAGCAGCAGGCGCACCCGCTGGCGGCTGGTGGTGGCCTCGCCGAGCATGCGCTGCCACAGGGCGGTGGCCCGGTCCCGCTCGTCCGGGTGGGTGAGGGGCACGGGACCGGGGGCGTTCTCGGCCCCGGTGACGTAGGCGCGGATCCGCGACTGGTGGAGCTTGCCCTCCAGTTCCTGGTGCAGGGCCGTGTCGCCGCCCGCCGCGGCGGCCGCGCTGAGCACCCCGACCTGGTGGTCGTCCAGGTCGCGGTGCTTGTGGTGGATGTCCGCGGCCACGGCGGCCCGGCGCGGCCCGAGGTGGTCGGCGCCGGGAAGCCAGTCGAGGACCGCGCGGACGTCGGGGTCGGTCAGTTCGATGCCGCCTGCCGCGGCGGCCGCCGCGACCGGGGCGTGCCAGTCGCCGACCGTCCGTTCCTGTCCCGCGGTGTACTCGGCGGTCCAGGACCACACGGAGCGGATCGATCCGACGCCGATCCGGGTCAGCAGGCGTACGAGGTGGTGGGTGGGCACCACCTCGGGGAAGCGGCCCGCGGCGAAGTCGAAGACGGTGTACGACTCCTCGTCGTCCGGCCCCAGATCGAGGCGGGCGCCGGGCACCGTGCCGATCAGGTGGAGTCTGCTGCGGGCCGGGCGGAAGAGGTAGGTGGCGAAGGACAGGGTGCGGGCCAGCGGCCGCGGCAGGAGGTAGGAGACGGCCGCGAACCAGTGGGCGATCCGGTCCGTGGTGTCGTCGACCACCACGACCGAGCCGTCCTCGGCGAGCGCGGCGAACACCGCGGCGAGGAGCGCCGGGAGCTGATCGGCGTACGGGTGCGCGCGCAGGAAGGCCCGGACCGCGCGGGGCGACAGCGGGCCGCGCGGCAGGGGTGCGGGCTGTTCGGGGAGCTCGGTGGAGTCGACGGTCCGGGCGGCCCACAGCGGGGAGTCCCAGAGCTCGATGGCGAGCAGCCCGCCGCTGTCGGCGGTGAACTCGCCCTCGGTGTGCAGGGCGTGGGCGAAGTAGTTGCCGAAGCGGCGTGCCGAGTCCCGTCCCGCGTAGCGCACGCACAGGGTGGTGGCGCCCGTCGTGCCCGCGGTGTGGCACAGGTTGACCGGGCAGCGGGCCAGCGACTCGGGGGTGTCGGACTCGGCCAGGGCGCGCGGGGGTTCGTATCCGGCGAGGCCCTCGACGCGGTGCCGGGTCCCGGCCGTGACCTGCTCGCTCACCGCGTTGAACTGGAACCCGGACGAGCCGCTCAGTCCGTGCTCGCAGGACGTGTAGTAGAGCTGCTGGAATCCGGTCATCCGCGGCCCGTCCTCGGCACCGAGCCGAATTCGCTGAGCAGCCACAGCAGCGGGTCCGCGACCCGGTAGGGCTGGATGCCGAGGTCGGCGACGCGCGACTCGGCGGTGGCACTGCGGCCCAGTGCGGAGACGCCGAAGTAGCGGTAGCGGGAGAAGGTGTTCTCCAGGGACTGGTCGATGGAGACGCCGTCCCACTCCTTGAGGAGCTGGCGCACCTCCTCGTGGACGCTGAGGCTGTCGGAGACGTCGAACCGGCCGCGCGCCGCATCGTGGGAGCGCAGCGGGCTGCCGCTCTCCATGAGGTGCCAGAACGCGTCCATCTTGGAGAAGACCACCGCGATCGGGGTGTCGACCCTGGCGGCCTTTCCGCCGCGGGCGGCGAGGAGCATGCTGCTCACCCGGCTCAGGACGTTGATCGGCGGGTCGATGCCGTCCAGCGCGGGCAGGGCCGTGCCGGGCGCGGCGTTGTTCCGGGCGCCCGGCATCTGCAGCGGGTCGAGCAGCAGGATGATGCCGTCCGCGTTGGTCAGGTAGCGGGTGTTGAGCTCCACGCTCTCGCGGCTGTTGAAGTCCTCGCCCGCGGTGTCGAAGAACGACAGGACGGTGTGCTGGGGCTGTTCCTTGAACAGCTTCTTGCGGCGCAGCCCGAACCGGAACACCAGCGGCTCCACCCGGTTGGCGTTGGTCGTCGCGGTCTGGGTCGGCGGGAACATCTGCCGGTCGCGGTAGAGCCGGTCCTCGTACTCGGTGCTGAAGCGGCGCATGGTCGTGTCGTCCAGGCCCATCAGCGAGGCGCCGAACCGCTCGCCCACCTGGTTGCGCACCTCGTGCAGCAGGACGGTCATGTAGATCGTCTTGCCCGAGGAGCGGGCGCCGACCATGGCGATCAGCCGGTTCTCCACCATGCCGAACTGCACGGGCAGTTCGACGTGGCAGACCGGGCAGATCCGGTACGTCGTCTCGCTCTCGCAGTCCGGGTGCACGGCGGTCGACCGGCGGCCGTCGGCGGCGAAGTCCGGGCCGACCTCGTGGCTGGGGCGCCGCCCGAACCGTTCGTCGAGGACCGGGTCGCGGCGCCGCTCGCAGCGTTTGCCGACAGGGCTGAGCCGGCTGTTGCAGCGGAACCGGATCTCGCGCGGTGCGAAGGTCTCGTAGCAGTAGGGGCAGGTGAGTCGTCTGGCCATTCAGGTCACTCGCAGCCGGTGCAGCGCCGTGGGGCGGATGTCGGTGGGACGGTCGTCGGGGTCGTGCGGTGCGGCGGGCCCGTCGGCCGGGAAGCAGACGAGCCAGGAGGTCCCCTTGGTGCCGGGGAAGGGGAACTCCACGGTGAGGGGGGTGCCCGCGGAGAGACGCTGGGCGGGCACCTCGTGCAGGACGGTGCCTTCGGCGGTGCTGGTGGGGCGGTAGCGGCCGAGGCCGTGCACGATGCGCACGGCGGGCAGGTCGCAGCCCGTCCGCGCGGTGAAGGTGACGGTCGCGACGCGGGCGCCGGTGAGGCGCCGGCGCAGCGCCGGTTCGTAGTCGACGATGGGCGGTTCGGCGGCGACGTGCAGGGACGCGGCGCCCTCGGTGTCGGCGCGGGCGCCCGGCACGAGCGCCTCGACGGTGAGGGTGACCGCCCCGCGGCCGAGGGGCAGGGTGAGGCCGCCGTCGTGTTCGTAGACCCTGCGCTGACAGCGGATGTCGCCGTCGCGCGGACCGTCGCCGGGCGCGGTCGGGTCCTCGCGGCGCCAGCGGACGCGGGCCGTGAGGGCGTTGTCGGGCCAGGCCCACAGGACGAGGAGGTGGTCGTCGCGGCGCGTGGCCTGGAGCTGGGTGACGGGGACGGACTGGACCGCACCGGTGTGCGTCGCGGTCGGGGCCGAAGGAGCGGGCGCGGGCTCCTCGGGCGCGGGTGGGGCGGATTCGGGCTCGGGCTTTCGCGGTTCCGCCGGTGGTGCCGGTGGCGGTTCCGTGGGTGGGGCGGTGGGCTCGGCGCGCCGGGGCGGGGGCTCGGTCGCGGTGGCGGCGGCCGGAGGTTCGGGGTCCGTCGGGGCGGTGGTCCAGGGCTGTGGCTCCGGGTCCTCCGGCGGAGGCGGGAAGTTCTGGCTCGCCTCCGGTGCCGGGCCCGTGGTGACGCGCAGCAGGCCGAAGTCGTCCAGGAGCAACAGGCCGTGCACCACGGCGAGTTCGGGACTGGTGCAGCGGACCATGAGGCCCTGTGCCGCGGGCAGGTCCTCGACCTCGTCGCGGCGGTCCGCCTGTGTGTACAGGCCGCCGGAGAGGAGGACCGCGTCCGGGGCGGCCTCCGCGAGTTCCCGGTCCATCGCCGTACGGGCGTGGTCCTCGCCGAGCGGCACCGTACGCGTGCTGACGATGCGGGCCGTCAGGTCCGGGGTGATGGCGAGCACCGTCAGCTCCACGGTCTCCACCGTCTGGTCGACGACCAGGACCGTCCGCAGCACGCCCTCGTCGATCGCGCCGTAGTGCAGGGCCACCGCGACGGGCTTCGGGACGACGCGGTGGACGCGGAGGCCGGCGTCCTCGGCGGCGCGGCGCAGCCGGGCCTCGGCGTCACGGTCGGCCGAGGCGGGCAGGCCGAACACCGCCTCCTCGTCCTCGGCCGCGGTGAGCAGCAGGTGCAGCGCGGCGGCGGGATCGGCGATGCCGTCCGTGCCGTCGAGGTCCGTCGCCGTCACGGACGGCCGGCCCTGCGGGTCGAACCGGCCGAGGTGGGCTATGTGGTGGTCGATGGCGATGCCGAGCATGTCGTCAGCCGTTCCCTTCCTCGGTTCCGGCCCCGGTCGTGGCCTCGGTTCTGGCCCAGGGCGTGCCGGTGGCGTCGACGCCGAGCCGGATCCTGCTGCCCGGTGACGGGCGGCGGGCCAGGAAATGCGCGACCACGGCCGTGCGCAGCCGCTCCAGTTCGTTGCGGATCTGGCGGCCGCCGTACGCCTGGTGCTCGGGGGTGCTCATCCGCGCGGTGATCCACGGGTGCAGGGATTCCGTGTCCGGTACGAGCTCCACCTGGTGGCGTTCGCGGACCGACTCGGTGAGCTGGCCGAGCAGCCGGTCGGCGATCTTCACGATGTGTACGCGGCGCAGCATGTCGAAGACGACCACGCCCGGCTTGAGCCGCCCGTAGATCTCCGGCCGGCCGATCTTCCGGAACTTCTCCTCGACCGCGTGGGTGAAGTGCGCCTCGAGGTCGGCGTACGGAATCTCCTCACCGTCCGCGTCGTCGCCGTCGGACAGCAGGCCCTGGACCGCCTCCGCGCCGGTGTTGGAGGTGAAGATGATCAGGCACTGGGAGAAGTACGCGGTCTGGCCGCGGCCGTCGGTGAGCCGGCCGTCCTCCAGGATCTGCAGGAACTTGTCGAGAACGCGCGGGTGGGCCTTCTCGATCTCGTCGAAGAGCAGGACGCTGAACGGGCGTTCCTGGACCCGGCGGGTCAGTTCGCCGCCCTGTTCGTGCCCGATGTAGCCGGGCGGGGCGCCCGCGAGCCGCTCGGCGGCGTGTTCCTGCTGGTACTCACTCATGTCGAAACGCGCGTAGGCGCTCTGGTCGCCGAACATCAGCTCCGCGACCGCCTTGGCGAGCTCGGTCTTGCCGACGCCGGTCGGTCCGACGAAGAAGAACGCGCCGCGCGGCCGGGCGGTGCCGGAGCCGCCGAAGTCGATGCCGACGAAGGCGGCCTGCAGCGCGGCGGAGACCGCTTCGACGGCCTTGGCCTGGCCGACGACCCGGGTGCCGAGGACGCCCGCGGCGCGGGCCACGGTGTCGCGGTCGAGCTGGGTCCACGGGTCGACGCTCACATTGAGCCGGTGCAGTTCCAGGAGCTTGTCGGGTTTCTGCAGGGGCGCGAGGCGCAGCCACGAGGTCCGGGCGAGTGCCTCGATGTCCCAGCCGGACATGCCGTCGGTCGCGCCGACCAGGGCCTCGATGTCGTGCCGGGTCGCCTCCGGGGCACCGTTGAACTCGCCGCGCAGCCAGGTCAGCCAGAGGCGTCGCTCGCTCGGGTCGGGCGGGCCGATGTGCAGGGTGGCGGTCCGGGGGTCCTCCAGGTGGAACCAGCCCGGCAGCCGGCCGACGTCACCGACCGCGCACAGGACGGCGTTGCGCGCGTGCGGCGGGCGGCCCACGCGGGCCTCGCGGGGCGTCACGGCGTCCGTCATCGCGGCGCGCAGCCTGAGGTAGCCGGCGTTCGACTCCGGCTGGCCGGGCGGGAGGTGGTGGTCGACGTCCTGGAAGACGAAGGCCACGGAGGCGTCGGGGGACGCGACGAGCCGGTGTGCGACGGCCACCACGTCGTCGAAGGACCGCGGCGGCCCGGCCTGCCGGGGCGCGAGCAGGCTCTGCCGTTCCCGCCCGCGTTCGGCACCGCGCCGGCTGCGCGGGTCGGTGGGCGGTGCGTCCTCGGCGGGGGCACCCTCGCGGCGCCCGTCCCGGTCGTCCTGGGTGCCGCGCCGGGCGGGCGGGCCGGACCGGGCGTCGCTGTCGCCCGTCGACTGCGCCCCGCTTGAGCGGCCCGCCGCCAGCCGCGCGAAGCGTTCCGCGTGGCCGGGCAGGGGGAAGGTGAGTCCGGCCACCGGGTCCCACCAGCCGACGACGTCGGCGCCGCGGGCCTCCAGGACTCCGGCGAGGAGGTCGCGGAAGGAGGCGGGCCGGTCCTCGAACCACCAGCGGTCCCTGATCTGGCCGTTGAGGATGACCTGGCGGCCGCGCCGCAGTTCCCACATGAGGGACACCGCCCACAGGGGCATCATGCCGTCGGCGGTGACCGGTCCCGTGCCGTCCTTGTCGTCGGCGCCGTCCTCGTCGGGCTTGGTGAAGTCGAGCGTGGTCACGGGTTCGTCCACCTCCAGGAGGCCTCGCCGGGCAGCTGCTTGGCGCGGCGGCCCGGCGGTTTGCCGTCCCAGGTGATCTCGCCGGGCACGAAGCCGTCGTCGCCGCCGAGCGATTCGTGCACGCGCTCCAGGAGCTCCTCGGTGGTGTCGCAGACCGCCCCGTCCGGGGCCGCGTGCAGCGTGACGTCGGGTTCGCCCTCGACGCGGTAGACGAGGACGGGTGTGCCGTCCTCCTCGCTGGCGATCGTGGTCTCGTACGTCGCTCCGGTGGGCCGGGTGAAGTGCAGCCGGAACGCGCCGTCCTCCTCCGCGCCGCCCTCGAAGGCGAACCCTTCGCCGGTCATGGCGTCCCGGAGCGCCGCCACCAGGTCGCGGCGCCGCTCGTCGGCCAGCTCCAGCTCGTCCAGCCGGGACTCGGCGTCGGGGAGGGCGGCCTCCAGGCCCGCGACGGCCGCCATCGCCTCGGCGGGGCGGCGTGCCGTCAGTGCCTCGGTCGCGGCGCGCAGCGCGTCGTCGATCGTGTCGGCGAGGTCGGGGGCGCCGAGGTCGGCGGCGGTGTTGACGACGCCGTGGGCGGCGGGGCGGACGGCGTCGAGCCGTTCGGCGGCCTCCGTGAGGGCCAGCTCCAGGGCCGCTTCGGCCTCGGCGCGCGCCCGTTCGGCCGCGCGTTCCGCTTCCGCCGCGCGGTCTCGCTCCGCGGTCCGTTCCCGCTCGGCGCGTGCCTCCCGCTCGGCGTTCTCCCGCGCCTGCCCGAGGGTCGCCGCGTGCCGGTCCAGGGCGTGTTCGACCGTGCCCAGCAGCGCCTCGAAGCGGACCTGCTGGTCCGGGGCCGTCGCCGCGCGGAGCTGCCCGAGGAGGTCGGTGCAGCGCCGGTGTCCCTCGGCATCGAGGGTGGCGCCGTCCGGGGCGGCGGACAGTCGGCGCTCCAGGCCGGCGAGGACGTGGGCGCGGTCGTCCGTCCGGCCGCCGTCCGCCGTCGCCCGCAGGCCGACGGCCCTGCCGCGCAGTTCCTCCACCGCGCCGCCGAGCTGTTCGCCGCGTGCGAGGCGCACCTTCAGGGTGGCCAACTCCCCCTCCAGGGCTCCGATCCCGTCGCGCGCCCCGGAGCGCTGGGCCTCGGCGACGAGTTCCCGCACCTCTTCCAGGGCGCGTTCGTCGGCCCGGGTCTGCTCGGCCTGGGCCCGGACCTGGCGGGCGGCGCGCTCGGTCTCCCGGCGGGCCGCCACCTCGGCCTCCTTGCGGGCGGCCGCGGCGCGGGCGCGTTCCCTGCGGGCGGCGGCGGCCTGGGCGATCCTCTCCCGTTCGGCGGCCCGGCGGCGCTCCCTCGCCCGGCGCTCCTCGGCCCGGCGCCTGCGCTCGGCCTCCTCCCGCTGGGCGTACAGCGCACCGACCTGGACGGTGCTGTACTTCGGTGATCCGCTCATGGTTCCCTCCGTGCCTCGGTGCGCAGCACGAACCCCCGCGCCGCGAGCTGTTCCTCGAGCTGTCCCCGGAATCCGGGGGTCGGCGGTACTCCGGCCCAGGACAGGGAGCCGTCGGTGTCCACCGACAGTTCGACCCCGGCGCTCGTGTCCGGCTCGTCGAGCATCGACCGGTAGCGATCGGTGAGCGGGACGAGCCGCTGGTTGTCCGAGCCGCGCCAGCGCAGCGCGCCGTGCCGGGCCGCGACGTACGGCCCGTCGACGAGCAGGTCGAGCCGGTCGAGCAGGGCGATCCGGTCCGGGCCGCCGCGGCGCAGCGCCTCGTGCCGGAACCCGGAGTACGCCATCGCGCCGAAATCGGGGCGGCGGTCGCGCACGGTGTCGAGCAGTTCGGCGAGGGCTCCGGCCTGGCTGAACGGCTCACCGCCGGAGAACGTGACTCCTTCGATGCCGTCCAACGCGCAGAGCCAGTCGGCGAGTTCGGGCACGCTTCGGATCGTTCCGCCGTCGAACGGCAGCGTCTCGGCGGCCACGCAGCCCGGACAGCGCAGCGGGCAGCCCTGCACCCAGACGACGGCGCGGCTGCCGGGGCCGAGGACGGTGCACCGTTCCAGGGTCCGGGAGACGGAGAGCAGGGTCGTCATCGCGCCTCCCGCGTGGGGCCGGGATAGCTGTCGGTGCCCCGCTCGGCCTGGTCGCACCACGGGCACCAGGGGCGCTCGACGGTGTGCACGTGGTGGGCGTTGACCGCGCACTTCTTCAGTCGTCCGGCGCCCAGTTCGGCGGCGAGCGCGTCGGCCCACTCGGTCGCCGTGGGCCGTCGCGGGGCGCCGCCGAAGGTCGTACGCAGCAGGTCCGCGAGTCGGCGCGGGAGCAGGTCGGCGGGCGGCACCGAGCGCGGCAGCAGCACGGAGGTGCGGTCGACGAGCCGGCAGCGGCCGTGCAGGACGTTGTCGTCGTACGAGAGGTAGTCGCGGCCGTCCGCCGGGTGCCCGGCGAAGGGGTGCAGGCCCGCCATGAGGAGCTGGTGGACGAGTACGGCCAGGGTGAAGTCGTCGGAGGCCGCGGACGGCGGTGTTCCTGCGCGCGCGCCGGTGCGTTCGGGTGCCGTGTATCCGGGTGTGCGCATCCGGCCCGGGAACACCTCGCGGCCGTCGCGGAACTGCCAGGAGTCGACGTCCGCCATCCCGACCCTTCCGGTCTCGTCGACCCAGAGGTTGTCGGGCTTGAGATCACCCACCACATAGCCCTCGGCGTGCAGTTCGGCCAGCAGCCGGGCCAGGGCGAGGGCGGCGCGCAGGCCGGTCTCCCAGGTCGCCCCGGGGAGGAAGCCGCGGCGGGCGGAGGTGCCGAGGAGATGGCTGAAGGGCTGGTAGGCGTGGCGCATGTCGGTCATCACGTAGCCGTCGACGCGGTCCGCGTCCGTGCCGCCCGCGGTCCGCACCTGCACCAGCGGCCAGGCGAGGCGGACGGGACTGCCGGAGAGGAGGCCGACGGTGCGGGGTTCGCGGCGCTGGCGGACGAGGCAGGCGACGCGGCGCCGGTAGGCCTCGGCGTCGGGCGGATCGGGGACGAGCTTGGCGACGAGGGGGCGGTCGTCGTCGACGCCGTACACGAAGCCCTCCGAGCCGCTGCCTATCTGTTCGGTGAGCCGCCAGGTGTGTCCGCCGCGGGACACCAGTGTCAGGGGCACGGTCAGCCCCTTTCGACGAGCGCGCACAGGACGGTCAGGTCGTCACCGGTCCGGCCGGCCTCGGGCGCGGAGAGCAGGCGTCTGAGCGGTTCGGCGTCGCCCCGGGTGTCGCGCAGGGCCGCGGCGAGGCCGAGGAAGAATCCGTCGGCGGGTAACGGGCCCGCCGAGAGCGGGAGTTGCCGCACGGTGGGGTGGTCGAGGGCAAGGGGCGCGCAGCCGTCGGTGGACAGGACGACGCCGCTCAGCTCGGGCTCCCACACGACGAAGGTGCGGACGCGCAGGGCCGCGCCGGGCGAGGAGAGGAAGACGGGCGGCCCCTCGGGCGGCGGCAGGACGAGGTGGCAGCGGTCGTCGCGGGTCAGGAGGGTGCCGAAGCCGTCGCCGACCGACACGAACGCCACCCAGGGCGGCGCCACGAGGGCCGCGGTGAGGGTGGCCGCCAGGTCGCCCGGATCACCGGCGTCCGCGGCGTCACCGGCACCCGCGGGGTCACCGCAATCGGCGCGGTCGGCAGAGTCCGCACGGTCACCGGACTCGGCACGGTCGGCAGAAACTGCGCGGTTCACGGAATCGGCGCGGTCCGCGCCCAACACCCCTGCCACCGCCCGCAGATACTCCTCGACGACCGTCTTGCCGCACCTCGCGATCCACGCGGTCCAGTCCTCAGGTGCCGCCGAGGCGTCGGGGATGTCGCGGGCCAGCACGCGCGCGGCGACATCGACCGCGACATGGGCACCGAGTGCGCTGCGGTCGCGGCTGCCCGCACCGTCGGAGACGGCGAGGACGGCGGCGTCACCCAGGTCGACCGCTTTGAACGCGTCCTGGCAGCCCTGGGCGCGGGCCAGGTGCGCGGTGCCCTGGACGCCGGCGCCCGCCACGATCACAGCAGGCCCCTCTCCATGGCCTCCATGCGCGCGACCCTCTCCGCGCGGTCGTCGATCTGCTGGTGGATGAGGTCGGCGTCCTGGTCGGGGCTGCTGTCGTCGGTGCTCTGGAAGAGCAGGTCGAGAATGCGCCCGAAGTCCAGGTTCTCCAGCAGGGAGGCGCCCTTCGGCGCGATGACGCGCAGCATCGGCAGGTCGGCGCCGCGCACGCCGATCACTTGGACGACGCACTCCCCGTCCGCCTCGCCCCGGCGCACGCGCTCTGCCGTGCCCGCGAGGGCAGCGGCGTCCAGCGGCCGGCCCTCGGCGTCGCTCGGCGCGCCGTCGGTGAGGACCCACAGGAAGGGACGGCGGACCGGGACGCGGCCGCGCTGGAGGGCCCGGTAGCGGGCGCGGGCCAGCTCCAGGCCGGTCTCGACGGCCTCCGTGAGCCGGGTCAGTCCCCCGGCGCGCAGCGTGGGCGGGTGGAGACGGTCGACCGGCACGAACAGCCGGTCGACGTCGTCCAGTTGAGCCGCCCCGACCTCGACGAGACGGCCGGCCCGCGGATCGTGGACCCGTACGGCCGAGTCGAAGGTGATCAGACAGGTCTCCACCCGGGTGCGGAGCCGCTCCTGGGCCCGGACCCCGTCGAACCAGCTCTTCAGCGCCGCGTTCAGCTCGTCGATCCGGGGGTGCGCCGCGGGGCGCCCCATGGACGCGGACGTGTCGAGCAGGAGAACCACGGGCTGGCGTTCCTCGTACCCGGCACCGAACTCGATGCCGTGCACGCTCATCCGGCCGCTCCCTCGGTGTCGGCGTGGGCCACGAGGCACTGCCGCCCGGCGTCGTGGCGCACGGTGACGGCGGTACCCGGCGGCAGGCCGGGCGGCTCGGGACGCATGCGCAGCAGAACACCGTCGACGAGTACGTACGTGTCCGGGGCGGGCCAGGTCACCGTGCGACCGGTGATGCCGTGCGCCCACTCCCCCATCCCCCTGGTCATGTGCCCACAGTATGTGCCATCGAGCCCATCTTTGTTGCCCCTTAACGAAATTGACGCCCCGTCGGATGTTCGGCGTCGAGGCGCGGGCCGCCCGGGGCGAAGGCTCCCCCGAGGCATCCCACCCGGGCGACCCGCACCTCCAGTCAAGCGGACCGGCCGGGCGCGGATCGGTCGCGAACCGGTCGGGTCCCGGCAGTGGTCCGCTCCACGACGCGGGCCGCCTCCGGGGTGCGGACCACGAAGTGCACGTCCCAGGCCGCGCCGCGTGCCAGCTCCGCCTCGACGGCGCTCCACACGGCGGCCGCGCTCACCCGGTACGGGAGCCCGCCCCGCCCGGCGCCGAGCAGCGGGAAGCACACCGAGCGCAGTGGCGGGGTGTGCCGGTCGTGCTCGTCGGCGAGGAGCGCGAGGGCGCGCGAGGTGGCGCGCGTGATGTCGGCGGGGAGTACGTCGTAGTCGTTGGTGCCGGCCCGGGGGACGGTCACCGCCGCGTGGTAGATCCGCCGGACGCCGGCCCCGGTCATCGCTCCCGCGCCGGTGGCCGCGACCGTGCCGGGCAGGACCGGGCGGCCCGACGTGCCGTTCCTGGCGGCCCACTTGCGCAGTTCGTCGTGGAGCGGGTCGTCGATCAGGTCTCCGGTCACCCCGCGCACGGCGGCGGCCCTGCGCAGTGAGGCGGACACCGAGGACTTGTAGGGCTCGGGCAGCGCGAAGTAGGTGTTGGCCGGGCAGACCACCACGTCCACGTCGCGGAGCAGGTCGACGGGGTGGACGTGGAGGGTCAGGCGTACGGGACGGTCGCCCGCGAGGACGTCCACGACGCGGTGGGTGACCCCCTCCCACTCGTCCGCGTCCGGTTCGCCGCCGCTCCCGTCGACGGTCAACCGCACTATGTGTTCCGCCACTTGGCCGAGCACCATCACCTCGTGGTGCTTGCGGAAGCGCTCCTCGCTGACCCGGTACAGCTCGGCGGCCCGCGCCCGGCGGGAGGACGCCGGCCAGTCCCGGGTGCCCTGGGCGAGGCCGAGCGTGTAGGCGGCGGCGGTGCGCAGGGTGCCCGCGTCGAGTCGGTCCACGGCTCGCCGCAGCAGCGCCTCGACCGCGGCCTCGCGGGTACGCCCGGTGACCGAGGCGGCCGCGGCCGCTTCCAGGGCGGGCAGCTCACGGTCGCGCAGCCGGAGCAGCCCGGCGCGCCGGACCGTCTGCAACTCGGCCAGAAGTGACGTGTGGTCGACGGACGCTCGTGCCATGCGCCCCACGATGGCACCACGTGCAACGGCCGAACAAGCCGATTGCGCGGGGCTTCCGGATCAGCGGTGCAGCGGCTCCTTGATCGCCGATCGCAGGGGTTCGAGCAACTGGTTGGCCTCCTTGATGCCGTCCGGGGAACCGAGGTCGGCGATGCTGCGGTACGGCAGGGGCGCGAGCGGACCGTCCACGGGGCCGGCGAGACGATCGCCGAAGAGCACCAGGGCCCGCCGTGCCGGGTTGCGTTTCGAGCCCCAGATCATGCCCATGGCCTCGGGCACCTGCGCCCGGACCTCTCGCGCCCACTGCCGGGTGGTCGCGTAGTGCTCGCGGCCCTCGTTCTCCAGCAGGGTGTTGTCCTGGAGGACGGCGGCGAGGGCGGGTCCCGAGCACAGCGAGACCAGGCGCAGCTCGCACCGGGTGCGCACCGCGTGCAGCGATTTTCCGCGCACGGCCGACCAGGGGACCAGTCGCATCCCGGTCTCGCGGTCGAAGGGCACGGAGCGCAGCAGCGTCTCCGCGAGTGCGGTCTCCGCGTCCACGGCCGCGTAGAGGCAGGGGTAGGGGTCCTCCGGTGTGCCGTGGAAACGGCCGGGCGCGCGGTCGTCCGGCTGGAACGGTTTGAACTCGTCGGCGGCGAACCGCGACGAGTGCATCCGCCACAACTGGGTGCCGACGGGCAGTACTTCCCAGTGCGGCTGGAAGCGGTAGGCGGAGGGTGACACGGTCTGCTCGTGCATCAGTCCCCCTCCACCAGTACCTGCGCGGCGTCCAGGAGTTCGTCGTCGCCCCGGCCGCCGAGGAGGGCGGCGGGCGGCTTGCCGCCCAGCCAGGCGTTGGCGCTCAGCCACCAGTCGGCGGCGCCCCAGGGGTCCGCGTCCGCGCACAGCAGCCCGTTGATCTCCAGGACGATCTGGTACGGGGTCCCGTCCTCGGCGGTGAACTGGAACTCGGGGTAGCGGTCGCCGCGTTCGGGATCGGCGAGCCGGATGAGGTGGGGCGGTGGTTCCGTTCCGCCGTACCGGCCGCGGACCTCGGTCGCCGTCAGGGCGGGCGCGCGCAGCAGTCGCTGCTCGACGCCGGCGATGATGGCCGGGGTGCCGGGGGCCGGCGGCGTCATGGTGATCCGGGCCAGCAGATCCACCGTCCGCAGCACGACCGGCCGCGGAGCCGTGGGGGCGGCGACGAGCCGTTCGGAGTCCAGCGCCTCGCGGACCGGGTGGCCGTACGGCAGCGGCACCAGGCTCAGGCGGACCCGCTGGAGGGCGCGGCGTACGGCTCTGGCGTCGTCCGGCGCGCTGTCGGCGAGCGCCCGCAGATGCGTGAGCAGAGTCCCGTACTGCTCGTCGGTCAGGTGCTCGCGGATGCTGTCGTAGTGGTCGGCGATGAGGTCGAGCACCTCGGTGCCGTCGTCCCCGGGATTCATACGGCCTCCGTCTTTCCCTTGCCGGGGTGTCCTTGATGGATGAACGCGGCCCAGAGCGCGGGCCGTGGCAGGTCGGGCCGGCCGGCGTCCGCCCGCAGGGCGTGGCCGAGGCAGCCCGGGTCCCGCCGGTCGGGGTCGAGCATCCACAGCTGGGCGGCGCGCAGGGCGTCGACCGGGCTGAGTCCGGCCCGCAGGTGGTGGTGGAACACCGTCATCATGAGGCTCGACGCGCCGTCCGCCGCGGCCCATCGCGACCCCACGACGTCCCGCGCGCCACCGGACACGAACGCCGTGGTGAGCGTGAGGGCCTCGTCGTGGTCACGGTTGCTCAGGTCGGTCTCGCAGGCACTGAGGACGATCAACGGGCCGTCCTCCGCGTCCTGTTCGGGAGGCTGCGGCCGGTCGAGGAGGCGGGTCACGGTGAGCCGGCCGCTCGCGTCGTCGGCGTCGGAGGGCGCGAGGCGCAGCGCCGACTCGGTGGGACGCGGCCCCGCCATGGCGTGGGTCGCCAGATGCACCATCGAGTGGTCCTGGGCGAGCAGGGAGAGGAGCTGTTCGGGGGTGCCCGCCGGCACCGAATCGAGCGGGAACGTGCCGAAGTCCCCGTACAGGCGGGCGCCGGGGTAGAAGGCCTCGCGCAGCGCGAGGACCTCCAACTCGGCGTACGGGAGGCTCGCGTTCGGGTCGACGACCATGGCGGGGGCCGAGACCGGATCGCGGGGAGCCCGGCGCACCGTCCGCAGGAACTGGCTGCCGGAGGCGGCGTAGCTGATCACCAGGGCCCGGCACAGGTAGTCGTACGGGGAGCCCTCCGGGAAGCGGGCCGCATGCCAGGGCACGATGCCGAGGCGGCCGCACGGGACGAGGACGACGCGGGGCGCCCGGCGTTCCATGGTGCCGTCCGGGAGGTGGTCCTTCAGCCCGCCGAGCACGTCCTCGAACACCTCGTACGCCCAGTCGCACAGCTCGGACAGGGCCGTCTCCCAGGCCTGCCTCCCGCCGGGCCGGTTCTCGGGGAGGGCGGCGGCCGCGTCCAGGTACCGCTCCAGGGGGCCGCTCCCGGTCTCGGAGAGCAGGGGGAGCGCGCCGACGCCGATGCCGATCTCCGGGCCGACGGCGAGGACCATGCCGGGCGCCTCGCCTCCGGTGCCGGGGACCAGATAGATCAGCGCGTCCGCTCCCGCCTCGCCCACGCCGTCCGCGAGTTCGCGCAGGGTGGGGGTGGCGAGCAGGCCGCCGGGTTCCCGGTAGCCGAGCGCTTCGAGGGCCTGTCTGCGCAGGGTGCTGGGGAGTTCGGCGGGCAGCTCGGTACCGTCGGCGGCGCCCGACGCGCGCCAGGCGTCGGCGAGGCCGGGGTGGCCGCGCTCCTCCAGGAGATCAGGCACGGTGCGGGACGTGGCCGCCGCCTGCAGCACCAGGGCGCGGCCCAGTTCCAGGGCGGCGACCGCGTCGTCCACCCGCTGATGGACGGCGGCCCACAAGGCTGCCCGCACGGCGAGGGAGGCTCCGGTGCGCGCGGTCGTGAGGCGGTGCTCGGTGCCGTTCTGGAGGAGGACGTCGGCGGCGAGCGTGGTGAGCGCCTCGTTCGCCGTGTCGATGGCCGATGCGGCGTCGGTCTCCTGCCGGGTCCGGTGCCAGCGTGCGCGGTAGCCGTCGGCGAGGTTCCACAGGGACTCGGCGGCGACGCGCGGGGCCCGGCCTTCGCGGATCTGCTCGCGGAGCCGTTCCAGGGTGGCGATGACGGCGTCGAGGTCTTCCGGGTCGTCGGTGGCGGAGAAGCGCAGGGCGAGCCGGTTCGCAGCGGAGTGCAGCTGGTCGGCCGGGGCGTCCGCCGGCGGCACGTCCCGGTCCGGGACGGCCGAGGTGTCTCCGGCGAGCCAGGCCCGGACGGCGGCGAGGTCGGGCTCGGGGAACACGTTCAGGAACTCCTCGCGCCCGAAGGGGAGGTTGCTCGCGGCGCCCGCCGCCTTGCCCTCCTCCAGGTCCGCGAGTCCGCCGGCGAGCATCTCCTTGTCCAGGGTGTGACGGCCGAGCGTCAGCCGGACCATGCCACGGGCCAGGAGCGCCGCGAAGCGGAAGTCGCCGTCCTCGGGGACGGCGTCGACCAGCCGCTCGGCGTCGGGCAGAAGTCCGCGCAGCTCCCGGACGTCCTCGGTCTGCCCGGCGAGCCGTACCTTCGTCATGAGGTCCAGCACGTCCGCCATCACCCCGAAGCCTTCGGCCATGGGGATCGAGGACCGCGACTGATGCCGCAGGTAGTCGGTGGCCTTCTGGTTGTTGGCGAACCCGACCGCCTGGTCCTGGAGGGTGCCGCCCGCGCCCTCGCTCACGTTGAGCAGGAGGGCCATCATGCCTTCGAGGGCGTCCTTCTTGATCCCCAGACCCTCCGGCATCCCGTCGAACGCCTCGCGCAGGTGCTTGAGCTGCTGGTTGAGGACCGCGGGGTCGCCCCCACCGGCGTGGTCGACGAAATCGACCGACGTGGTGTTGACGGCCTGCCAGGCGGCGATGATCCGGCGGAACTCATCAGGGGTCCAGGGCGGTGCGGATCTGTCGGACGCGGCACTGTCCGCGGGTGGCGTGGCGGTCGCGCCGGGCGTGCCGCCGCCTCCGGTCATCCGCCCCATCATGTCCGTCACCATCTGCCGCATCTGAGCGGTGAACGGCGAACCGTCGTCGGGCACCATGCCGGTGAACAGATCGGCGAGCCCGTCCATCGAGGGACTGTCCCCGAACTCGTGCATCTGCCGCATCTGTTCCAACTGCTCCGCCGGCAGCGGCAGTTCCATCGCGTCCGCCATCAGTTCTCGCGCCTCGTCGGCGCGGCGGGTCATGCCGTCGACGCCGTCCCGCATCATCAGGTCGAAGAACGCGGTCGCGTCCGGCTCCGGCGCGAGTCCGCCTCCCATGTCCTGCAAGGGCAGCACATGGGTCAGCAGGAACAGCGCGGCCCATCTGCGGTCCTCGGTCGAGGCCGCCGCACCGGTGCGCGTCGCCGGATCCCGTACGTCACGCAGCAGGCCGTGGGCGCGCTCCCTGTCCTCCGGGGTACCGCCGCCCGCGGCGTGGCGGAGGGTGAGGACGCCGCCCAGCCATGCCGTCACCGTGCTGCGCAGCGCCGGTTCGTGGTCCAACAGGCCGGAGAGGGCGTCGAGTTCGGCGATCGAGTCGTCGTGGGCGCGCGAGGGCCTGGCCGCGGTGCCGGATGCCGGCATCAGCGCCCTGGCCCGGCCGACGGCCTCGCCCGCCCAGGCCCGCAGCGCCTGGACGCCGCCGGTCTCTTCCGCTTCGCTCACCGGCTCTCCTCCCGTCCCGAGAACCCCAGCCGTGCGCCTCCGCCTCCATGATGACGAGGCGCACGGCGCCGCGGTTGCCGATCACCGAGGTTTTCCGGGTGCCGTCTGTTCATCGTCCTGAACTCGCCCTTGTAGCAGCCGGATCGAGGAGCTGTCCGGTGTCCGGTGCGGGCTGGTCCGCGACGCCCAGGTCGCTCCGCATGCCGCGTCGCAGGACGCGCATCCGTTCCCACAGGGCGTCGATCTCCGCCCGGGCGGCGTCGAGCGAGTCGCCGGGGCGGGGGTCTCCGTCGTCGAGGCGCCGGAGCCTGCCGTAGACGGTGCCGAGCGCGTGGGTGATCTCGCCGGCCAGGTCGAGGACCGTGTCGGGCAGCCGCATCTGGGCCTCCGCGTACACGTCCCGGTGCACGTCACGGGCTTCGGTGAGGCGCTGGCGGACCGCGGGCGCGTCCTCCGCGCGGAGCAGGGTGTGCACCAGGTCGGTGAGCGCGGCGAGGTACTGCCGGGAGGCGGTGTTGAGGGCGACGTAACCGGCGCGCCGCTCCTCGGCCTCCCGTGCCAGGGCCCTGGCCCGCTCGGCCCGTTCCTGCTCGCGTCGCCTGCTGCGGTCGGCGGCGCGCTGGGTGAGCAGGGCGGACAGCAGGGTTCCGAGCACCCCGACGACCGCCACGAACAGCGCGCCCGCGCCCTCCATGTCCATCGCCCCCCCCGTCGCCGTGTGGGACCAGCGAACCGTGCCGACGCGGCGGCCGGGAACCCCGTGACCGGAGAGCGCCCGGCCTTCGCCCGGGGCGCGGCCGGTTCTCAGGTGGTGCGGCGCGCCCGCTGCGCGGTCGAACCCCGTACCACCAGTTCGGGCTGGAACACGAACTCCGTGCGCTGGACGGGCGTTCCGCCGATCTCTTCCAGGAGGGCGCCGACGGCCGCCGTCGCCATGGCCTGGACGGGCTGGCGCACGGTGGTCAGCGGCGGGTCGGTGAACGGGATCAGCGGCGAGTCGTCGAAGCCGGTCACGGAGATGTCGCGCGGCACGTCGAGCCCGCGTTCGCGCACCGCCCTGATGACGCCGAGCGCCATGGGGTCGCTGCCGCAGACGATGCCGGTGCAGCCGAGGTCGAGGAGGGCGCCGCCCGCCGCGTGGCCGCCCTCGACGGTGAACAGGGTGCGCTGGATCAGTTTCTCCGCCTCGTCGCGCGGCAGGCCGAGCATGCCGTGCAGGGCGGCGACGAATCCCTCGGCCTTGCGCCGTGAGGGCACGAACCGGGTCGGGCCGATGGCCAGGCCGATGCGTTCGTGCCCGAGGTCGACGAGGTGGCGCACGGCCATCCGGGCCGCCGAGCGGTCGTCGGGCGACACGAACGGCGCGTTGATGTGCTCGTTGAAGCCGTTGATGAGGACGTACGGCACCTTGCGCTCGGTCAGCCGGACGTAGCGCGCGGCGTCGGCCGTGGTGTCGGCGTGCAGCCCGGACAGGAACACGATGCCGTTGACGCCGCGTTCCTCCAGTTGCTCCACGAGTTCGTCCTCGGTGGCGCCGCCCGGCATCTGGGTGCAGAGCACGGGCGTGTATCCGTAACCGGCCAGTACTTGTTCGATGACCTGCGCGAACGCCGGGAAGATCGGGTTGGTCAGCTCGGGGATGACGAGGCCGATGAGTCCGGCGCTGCGCCGGCGCAGGCGCACCGGCCGCTCGTAGCCGAGGACGTCGAGGGCGGCGAGCACCTTCTGCCGGGTGGCCGCCGCGACGCCGGGCTTGCCGTTGAGGACCCGGCTGACGGTGGCCTCGCTGACCTGCGCCTGGCCCGCGATGTCGTGGAGCCGCGGGGCGCCGGCGTTGTCGGCGCCCCGCGGCATCGGGATCGTCACGCGGCCCACCAGATCGTGCAGTCGGCGGGCAGTTCGATCTGGCCGTCCTCGACGGTGACCGGGCCGGAGGCGAGCAGTACGGTGCCGGGCGCGGGGACGCGGACCGCGGTGCCGGTGGTGTTGACGGTGCAGGCGAACCCGGGCCGCTCGAAGTGCAGCACTCCGGCGGGCGCATCCTCCCGCCAGGTCACCTCGGTGCCCGCGCCGAGCCCGGCCTGCGCCCGGCGCAGAGCCAGGGCCGTCCGGTACAGCTCCAGCGTTGACCCCTCCTGCCCGGTCTGCGCCTCGACGCTCAACTCGCCCCAGCTGTCGGGCTGGGGCAGCCAGCTGCCGCCCTCCCCGAAGCCGTACGAGGTACCGGTCCGCGTCCACGGGATCGGCACCCGGCAGCCGTCGCGGAACCCGTCCTGGCCCTGGGCGCGGAAGAAGGAGGGGTCCTGACGGACCTCGTCGGGCAGGTCGGTCACGTCGGGCAGGCCCAGTTCCTCACCCTGGTAGATGTACGCGGATCCGGGCAGCGCCAGCATCAGCAGCGTGGCCGCCCGCGCCCGCCGCAGGCCGAGTTCACGGTCTCCGGCCGTCCTGATCTGCGTACCCAGACCCGGCGGGTTGGCGTACCGCGTCGCGTGCCGGGTCACGTCGTGGTTGGACAGCACCCAGGTCGCCGGGGCACCCACCGGGCGCATCGCGTCGAGCGACGTGTCGATGATCTTCCGCAGCTCGTCGGCCTCCCACGGGGCGCCCAGGTACTGGAAGTTGAAGGCCTGATGGAGTTCGTCGGGCCGGACGTAGTTGGCCGTGCGCTCCACGGTCGGGGTCCACGCCTCGGCGACGAAGATCCGCTCGCCGTCGTACTCGTCGAGGATCGTGCGCCACGAACGGTAGATCGCGTGCACTCCGTCCTGGTCGAAGAACGGCATGACATCGTTGCCCAGCAGCTTCAACTGATCGCCGCCGCCGAGATCGGGCAGCCCGTCGGCCTTGACCAGGCCGTGCGCCACGTCGATCCGGAATCCGTCGACCCCCATGTCGAGCCAGAATCTGAGGATCGACCGGAACTCGTCCGCGACCGCGGGGTGTTCCCAGTTCAGATCCGGCTGCTCCGGCGCGAACAGATGCAGATACCACTCCCCGTCGGGCAGGCGGGTCCAGGCCGGGCCGCCGAAGATGGACTCCCAGTCGTTGGGCGGCAGTTCACCGTTCTCGCCCTTGCCCGGACGGAAGTGGTAGCGGTCCCGCAGCGGCGATCCGGGGCCCTCCGCGACGGCCCGCTTGAACCACTCGTGCTGGTCCGAGGAGTGGTTCGGCACCAGGTCCACGATGATCCGCAGCCCGAGCGCGTGCGCGTCCCGGATCACCGCATCGGCGTCGAGGAGCGTGCCGTACATGGGATCGACGGCCCGGTAGTCCGCGACGTCGTAGCCGCCGTCCGCCTGCGGCGAGGCGTAGAACGGGGACAGCCAGACGGCGTCCGCCCCCAGCTCCTTCAGGTACGGCAGGCGGCGCCGGATGCCCTCCAGATCGCCCGTGCCGTCACCGTCGCTGTCGGCGAAGCTGCGCGGGTACACCTGGTAGATCACCGCGTCCCGCCACCAGTCGGCGGCCTCGCGGGTCGAGATGGCGGACGGCAGAGGCACGGACGAGGGGTCCGTGGAGTGCTGGCTCATGGTGTCCTTGAGACGTGAGGGGCTGGACAACTGGTCGGTGGTGCGGGCCGTTTCAGCCCTTGGTGCCGCCGGCCGTCAGACCGGTGACCAGGTTCTTCTGGACGAGGTAGAAGACGGCGGAGATCGGCACGGCGATCAGCACGGCCGTCGCGGCCATGTACTGGCGCTGCGCGTCATGCTCGCTGATGAAGCTCTGCAGTCCCACCGCGAGGGTGTACTTCTGGTCGTCGAGCATGAAGGTGGTCGCGAAGGCGACCTCGCTCCATGCCGTGATCATCGTGTAGAACGCGGCGACGGCGAGACCCGGCCGGGCCAGCGGCAGGATGAGGCGGAAGAACGTACCGAACGGGGAGAGCCCGTCGACCCGGCCCGCCTCGTCGATCTCCAGGGGGATCGTGTCGAAGTAGCCCTTCATCAGCCAGGCGCAGTACGGCACGGCGGTCGTCAGGTAGACGACGATGAGGCCGGCGTAGGTGTCGATGAGGCCCAGGTCCGAGAGGATCACGTACATCGGGACCATGAGGACCGCGACCGGGAACATCTGCGTGACCAGCAGGACCCACATGAACTTCTTGTAGCCGGGGAAGCGCATCCGCGACACCGCGTAGCCGCTGGTGGCGGCGACGAGCACGCCGATCACGGTGGTGCCGAGCGACACGATGAGGGTGTTTCCGAGCCACTTCAGGAAGTTGGTCTGGCCCAGTACGAACGTGTAGTTGCTCAAGGTTGCGGTGTCGAGGATCCGCGACGGGTGGAGGTAGTCGTCCTTGTCCGGGCCGAGGGAGAGGAAGACCAGCCAGGCGATCGGGAACAGCGCGACGAGGCTCGCCACGATGAGGACGGCATGGCTGGCCAGCGACGCCTTGCGGCTGCGGCGTCCGCGCCGGGGCGCGTTGACGCGCGGCGGGGCCGCTGCCGGTTCGGGGACGGGGGTCTTCGTCAGGGTCTCGGTGCTCATGGCGGTGGCTGCTCCTGCGGCGTCAGATGGCGGCTGATACGTCATTGCGGTTCAGCCAGCGGCGGTAGACGGAGGTGAAGACGATAAGAAGGGACAGGAGCAGCACGCCGTAGGTGGCGGACTGGGCGTAGTCGCGCGGCGTCTGGCCGAAGCCGAGGTAGAAGGCCCAGGTGACGAGGATCTGCGCGTCCGGCGCGGTGTTGCCGAAGAGCAGGAAGATGATGGCGAACTGGTTGAACGTCCAGATGATGCCGAGCAGGACCACCGTGGAGCTGACCGAGCGCAGTCCGGGCAGGGTGACGTTGCGGAACTGCTGCCAGGCGCTCGCGCCGTCCATCTCGGCGGCCTCGTAGAGCGTCGAGTCGATGGACTGCAGGCCGCCGAGCAGCGAGACCATCATGAACGGCACGCCGCACCAGGTGTTGACGAGGATCGCGGCGATCTGCTGGAAGAGCGGGTCCTCGAGCCAGGACGGCGAGGGCAGGCTCATCGCGTCGAGCGTGGTGTTGATGACGCCGGAGTCGGCGAGCATGAACCGCCAGGCGAAGACGGTGACGAAGGTCGGCACCGCCCACGGCAGGATCAGCATCAGCCGGTAGGCGGTACGGCCACGCAGGTCCTTCTGGTTGAGCAGCAGCGCGAGACCGAGGCCGATCACGTAGTGCAGGGTGACACAGGACGCCGTCCAGACGATCGTCCAGATGAAGTGCGACCAGAAACGGTCGTAGGAGGTGGGCCCCCACAGGATGTCGGCGTAGTTGTCGAGGCCGATGAACTTGTAGGTGGCGTCGATGTGGTTGACGCCGATGGTGCGCGCCGAGTTGAGGCTGTCGGCGTCGGTGAGCGTCAGGTAGAAGCCGCGGACCAGGGGATAGAGCACGATCAGCGCGAGCACGATCACCACCGGGGCGATCATGGCGTACGCGTACCAGTGCTTCTGGTAACCGTTCTTGAGCCGGGCTGTGAGGCCCGGACGCCGGCCGCGGTCACCTCCGCTGGGGGCGGCCGGGCGCTCGACGGCGACAGTCATGGGGAACACCTTCTGGTCTGCGGCTGGTACACGGCTTCGGGGTGGTACGGACTGCGGGTGCCGCGGTCCCACGCGCGGGGCGGGCAGATGGGTGGGACCGCGGCACCTGTTCGGGGCGGCTCGCTTGCGCGGGCTCCGCTACTTGGTGAAGCCGTCGGGCAGGAGCTTGCCGTACTGGGTGGTGACGGAGGAGAACATCTTGTCCAGGCTCTCCTTGCCGCTCGCGACCTTCGGCAGCTCGGTGTCGAGCGGGCCCCACAGCGAGCTGTACTCGGGCAGCTCGGGGCGCGGCGACGCGGCGGCCAGCACCTTCTGGTAGCCGGCCAGTCCCGGGTCCGCGGTGACCTCGGCGGTGTAGGCGTCGTCACGCGTGGGCAGCGTCGCGTTCTTCAGCGCGATCTGCGTCTGCGTCTTCGCCGACGTCATCCACTTGACGAACGTGAGGGACGCGGCCTGGTGGGCCTTGTCCGAGCCGGCGTACACCGACAGGTTGTGACCGCCGGTCGGGGCGCCCGCCTTGCCGGACGAGCCGGCCGGGACGGTGGCGACGCCGAGGTTCGCCTTGTCCTTGAACGCCGAGCCCTTGTAGAAGTTGGTGACCTCCCACGGGCCCTCGATCGTCATGGCGGCCTTGCCGTTGACGAAGGCGTCCTGGCGGTGCGCGTACGAGTCGGCGGTGACGTCGGCCTTGTGCAGGCCCTTGCCGTTGAACGTGCTCAGCCAGGTCTTGCCGGCCTTCCGGCCCTCGGCCGAGTCCAGGGTGATCTTCTTGGCGGAGGCGTCGACGGTGTCGGTGCCCTCACCCAGCAGGAAGGACTGGAAGTAGTAGCCCTTCTCGGAGCCGAAGTAGCCGTCGACGCCGGTCTTCGCCTTGATGGTGGCGGCGTCCTTCTTCAGCTCGTCCCAGGTGGTCGGCGCCGCGGTGATGCCGGCCTTCTTGAACAGGGCCTTGTTGTAGACGAGGCCGAGGGTGTCGGTGACCAGCGGAACGCCGTAGGTCTTGCCCTCGTACTGGGCCTGCTTGATCAGGTTCGGCTTGAACTTGTCCTTGTCGGCGAGGGCCTCGGTGCCGTCCAGCGGCAGCAGGTAGCTCTTCTTCGCGAAGGCGGGCGTCCAGCCGACCTCGGCGCGCAGCACGTCCGGGGCGCCGCTGGCACCGGCCGCGGTGTCGAACTTGTTCTGCGCCTGGTCGAACGGGACGTTGACGTACTTGACCTTGATGTCGGCGTTGGCCTTCTCGAAGTCCTTGATCAGCGCCTTGTACGTGGGCGACTCGTTCGTGGCGTTCGACGTGTCCCACCACGTGATGGTGACCGGCCCCGAGGACTTGCCGCCGTCGTCGCTACCGCCGCAGGCCGTCGCCGCGAGTGCGAGGGACGCCACCACCGCGGTGGCCGCTATGCCACGCCGCATGAGATCTCCTAGAGAGTGAAAGCCCGTGAGTGGGTGGGGGGCACGGTCCCGACCGCTCCCCTGACCGACCTGCCGGACGCTCCGCTGCGGCCGCCGGGCGACGTGAACGTAACAGCGCCGAAAGCCCGGCGAAAGACCTTGCGCGAAATTTCTGCAAGACGCGATCATCGTTACATCGCCGTGTCCTGAAGGTTGCCGGAGAATCGCTTGACGCCCGCACCCAGACACGGACATAAGCCCGCCAAAGGTCTGCAAATGTGTGCGCAAGACGCTGAGTTGACCGGGCGCCGCGGCCGGTTCGCGACCCCGCGGGGCCTTGCAACGTCTTCCAAAGAAGTTGCGGGCAGCGGTTTCTCCCTGTCGGTGGGCATTCCCGCAGGCAACCGGTACAGTCCAATGCCATGACCGCGCGGCTCTCCGACATTGCAGCCCAGGCGGGGGTCAGCGAAGCCACAGTCAGCCGCGTTCTCAACGGCAAGCCCGGTGTGGCCTCCGGCACCCGCGAATCCGTCATGGCCGCACTCGACGTGCTCGGTTACGAGCGGCCGCCGCGGCTCCGCACCCGCAGCGCCGGCCTGGTCGGCCTGATCACCCCGGAGCTGGACAACCCCATCTTCCCGGCGCTCGCCCAGGTCATCGGCCAGGCGCTGACCCGCCAGGGCTACACCCCGGTCCTCGCCACCCAGACCCCGGGCGGGTCCACGGAGGACGAGCTGACCGAGATGCTCGTGGAGCGCAGCGTCTCCGGGATCATCTACGTGTCCGGACTGCACGCCGACACCACGGCCGACACCCAGCGCTACGACCAACTGCGCGGCCAGGGCATTCCGTTCGTGCTCGTCAACGGCTTCTCGGCGCACATCAAGGCGCCGTTCGTGTCCACCGACGACCGGGCCGCGACCCGGCTGTCCGTGCAGCATCTCGCCTCGCTCGGCCACACCCGGATCGGGCTGGCCGTCGGCCCGCGCCGGTTCGTGCCCGTGCAGCGCAAGATCGAGGGCTTCCAGTCGGGCATGGCCGAGCAGTTGGGCCTCACGGCAGAGCAGAGCGAGGAGCTGGTCCAGCACTCCCTCTACACGATGGAGGGCGGGCAGGCCGCCGCCGCGGCACTTCTTGCGCAAGGTTGCACGGCGATCGTGTGCGCCAGCGACATGATGGCGCTGGGCGCGATCCGCGCCGCCCGTCAGGCCGGGCACCGGGTCCCCGAGGACGTGTCGGTGGTGGGCTTCGACGACTCCCCGCTGATCGCGTTCACCGACCCGCCGCTGACGACGATCCGTCAGCCGGTGCAGTCCATGGGGCAGGCGGCGGTGCGCGCGGTCCTGGAGGAGATCGGCGGGACGCCCGCGCCGCACACGGAGTTCGTGTTCATGCCGGAGCTGGTCGTCCGCGGTTCGACGGCGGCGGCGCCGGACCGGCGCGACTGAGCGGGCCCCGGCCCCGGTGACCGCGGTCGGCGGATGAGCGTCCCGCCGGGCACGAGCAGCCGCTCGATCTCCTCAGCCCTGTTCACGATGTCGGCGCGCCGGCACCCGTCCGAGCCCTGGGTGAGGCGCGCCCGCTCCTCAGCCCCGCAGCACCGCGATGAACGCGCCGACCGTGCGCGCCATCGCCTCCCGGCCCACGGTCAGGTACTTGCGGGAGTCCACGGCGTCGGGGTGGGCCCCGAGGAACTCTCTGATGGCGCCGGTCATCGCGATGTTCAGGGCGGTGCCCACGTTGACCTTGGCGATGCCGCCGCGCACGGCCGCCGCCAGTTCGGCGTCGGGCACGCCCGAGGAGCCGTGCAGCACGAGCGGCACGCCGAGTTCACCGAGGCCCTCGGCGAGCCGCTTGAGGAGGTCGTGGTCGAGGGCCGCCGTGCGGGTCGTCATCGCGTGCGAGGAGCCGATCGCGACGGCCAGGGCGTCGACGCCGGAGTCGGAGACATAGGCGCGGGCCTCCCTCGGGTCGGTGCGGGCACCCGGCGCGTGCGCGTCCAGCGGCGCGGCCCCGTCCTTGCCGCCGACCTCCCCCAACTCGGCCTCCACCCACAGCCCGTGGGCGTGCCCCCAGTCGGCGGCGGCCCGGGTCGCGGCGAGGTTCTCGTCGTAGGGCAGATGGGCGGCGTCGTACATCACCGAGCTGAATCCGGCGTCGGCGGCCTGCCGCAGCAGGTCGTCGCTCTGTACGTGGTCCAGGTGGAGGGCGACGTCGACACCGGCCTTCTCGGCGACGGCGACCGCCGCGCGGGCCAGCGGCAGGAGGCGGCCGTAGCGGTAGCGGACGGCGTTCTCGCTGATCTGCAGGATGACCGGGGCGTCGGCCGTCTCGGCTCCGGCGACGACGGCCTCGATGTGTTCGAGGGTGATGACGTTGAACGCGGCGACGGCCCCCTGCCGGGCCGCCGCCGCACCGACGAGGGTGCCGGTGGCTGCGAGAGGCACTGCCTCTCCCTTCTCATGTCCGTGGTGACGAGGGTCAGTTGGCGTCGAGGATCACGGAGCGGGTGAGGTGGCGCGGCTGGTCGGGGTCCAGGTCGCGGCGGGCGGCGACGGCCACGGCGAGGCGCTGGGCGCGGACGAGCTCGGCCAGCGGGTCGAGGCGGCCCTCGACCCAGAGCGCGCCGGTCCCGGCGACCTGCTCGGCCAGGCCCTCGGGCGCCTCGCCGAGCATCCAGGTGGCGGTGCCGGAGGTGGTGACGGAGATCGGGCCGTGCCGGTACTCCATCGCCGGGTACGCCTCCGTCCAGGACAGGGACGCCTCGCGCATCTTCAGCGCGGCCTCGTTGGCGAGGCCCACCGTCCAGCCGCGGCCCAGGAACGTGAACTGCCCGCATTCCACGAGCCCTTCGGGCAGCGGTCCGGCCAGCGCGGTGCGCGCGTCGGCGACGGCCTGCTCGGTGTGCAGGCCGAGGTGGGCGCGGAGCAGGGTCAGGGCGGTGGTGGCGAAGCGGGTCTGCACCACGGACTTCTCGTCGGCGAAGTCGAGCACCACGAGGTCGTCGGCGGCCGTCCGGATCGGGGTGTCGGGGTCGCCGGTGATCGCCGTGGTGCGGGCGGTCCCCCGGACGGCGGCGAGCAGGTCGAGGACCTCGGTGGTGGTGCCGGAACGGGTCAGGGCGATCACCCGGTCGTAGCGGCGGCCCGCCGGGAACTCGGACGCGGCGAACGCGTCGGTCTCCCCCTGCCCGGACTCCTCGCGCAGCTCCGCCGCCGCCTGCGCCATGAACCAGGAGGTGCCGCAGCCGACGATCGCGACCCGCTCCCCGGCGGCCGGCAGCGCCTCCTTGTGTCCCGCGGCCAGCCCCGCGGCGCGCGTCCAGCACTCCGGCTGGCTGTTCAACTCGTTCTCGACATGGCTCATGCCGCGCCCCACTCCCCTGTACGCAGTTTCGGCTACCGAAACGATTGCTTGTTCCTGCAAGATATAGCGCGCTTTCAATCACAATCAAGCATCAGTGGGTACAGCAGCTAGGGTTTGCGCGACCGAGCCGATCGTCGATTGGAGGCCGCGGATGTCCCGCGACGCCCGCTGGAAGTCCCTCCTGGAACTGCTCGTCGAGCGCGGCCGCCTCGACGTGGAGGACGCGGCCGGCGAACTGGGGGTGTCCGCCGCGACGATCCGCCGCGACTTCGACCAGCTCGCCGAGCAGCAGATGCTGGTGCGCACCCGGGGCGGCGCCGTCGTGCACGGCGTCAGCTACGAACTCCCGCTGCGCTACAAGACCGCCCGCAACGCCTCGGAGAAGCAGCGGATCGCCACGGCGGTCGCCGAACTCCTCACCCCCGGCGAGGCGGTGGGCCTGACGGGCGGCACGACGACGACCGAGGTGGCGCGGGCGCTCGCGGTCCGCCCGGAGCTCGCCTCCGGCACCCCCGCCCTGACGATCGTCACGAACGCCCTGAACATCGCCAACGAACTGGCGGTGCGCCCCCAGTTCAAGATCGTGCTGACGGGCGGGGTCGCGCGCCCGCAGTCGTACGAGTTGATCGGGCCGCTCGCCGACGGGGTCCTCGGCCAGATCACCCTGGACACCGCCGTCCTCGGGGTCGTCGGTCTCGACGTCACCCACGGCGCCTCCGCGCACGACGAGGCGGAGGCGGCGATCAACCGGCTGCTGTGCGAGCGGGCCGAGCGCGTCGTGGTCACGGCGGACGCCAGCAAGCTGGGCCACCGCGCCTTCGCCCGGATCTGCGACGTGGCGCAGGTCGACATCCTCGTGACGGACGAGTCGGCCGACAAGGCGACGCTGGAACGCTTCGAGGAGGCGGGCGTGCGGGTCCTCGCCGTCTGACACTCCCCCCCCTCCCACGGCGACCACTCCGGGCGCGCGGTGCACCGTCGCACCGCGCGCCCTTCGCACGCCCGGGACCAGCGCACATCCCCTTCCCGACCCCTCTTGTCGCGGGGGCGGATCCACCTCTAATCTGACTTTGTGCCGCTACTAAACAAACTGGGGACGGTCAGCGCCGACAGCCCCCGCCTCCCCTCCCTGCCCCGTCTGCGCATCGCCCTCACGGTCTTCTTCGCCCTCGACGGCTTCGTCTTCGCGGGCTGGGTGGTCCGCATCCCCGCCATCAAGGAGCAGACCGGGGCGTCGGCGAGCGCGCTCGGACTCGCGCTGCTCGGGGTGTCCGCCGGCGCCGTGATCACGATGATGCTGATCGGACGGCTGTGCCGCCGCTTCGGCAGCCATGAGGTGACGGTCGCCTGCGCGGTGCTGCTGCCGCTGACCATCGTGCTGCCGCCGCTGACCCACTCGCCGCTCGCGCTCGGCCTGGTGCTGCTGGTGTTCGGAGCGGCGTACGGCGGCATCAACGTGGCGATGAACAGCGCGGCGGTCGATCTGGTCGCCGCGCTCGGCAGGCCGGTGATGCCCAGCTTCCACGCCGCGTTCAGCCTGGGCGGCATGGTCGGTTCGGGCCTCGGCGGGCTGGTCGCGGCGCATCTGTCGCCGACCCGGCACCTGATGGCGATCATGGTCATCGGCCTGGCGGTCACGGCCGCTGCCGGGCCGACGCTGCTCCGCCACCGCTCCCCCGGCACCCGGGAACGCATCCGGTCCGAGGAACCCGCACCGTCGCACCGGCTGGACCGCGGCACCCGGCTGCTCGTCCTCGTGTTCGGCCTGATCGCCCTGTGCACGGCGTACGGGGAAGGGGCCCTGGCCGACTGGAGCGCGCTGCACATGGAGGAGGACCTGCACGCGCATCCGGGCGTGGCGGCGGCCAGTTACTCGTGCTTCGCGTTCGCCATGACGATCGGCCGGATCTCCGGCACCACCCTGCTGGAACGGCTCGGCCGGACCCGGACGCTGGTCCTCGGCGGCGCGACGGGCGCCGTCGGCATGCTGCTCGGCGCGCTGGCGCCCTCGGTGTGGCTCGCCCTCGCCGGCTTCGCGATCACCGGCCTGGGGCTGGCGAACATCTTCCCCGTCGCGATCGAGCGGGCCGGGGTCCTGGCCGGTCCGACGGGCGTCGCCGCCGCGTCCACGCTCGGCTACGGCGGCATGCTGCTCGGGCCGCCCGCGATCGGGTTCATGGCGGACTGGTTCTCGCTGCCCCTCGCGCTGACGAGCGTGGCGCTGCTCGCGGCGGTGGCGGCGACGATCGGGTTCGCGACGCGCCGCGCGGCCGCCGGCTGAGTCCCGGAAAACCCCGCGCCACGGCACGCCCCACCGGGCACACTCACCCCCATGGAGATCGCCGAGCACATTCGCATCGTGGACACGGAAGGCCGGGCGCTCGCGACCGCGGCGGAGAAGGCGGGGGTGGACGCCGAGGTCGCCACCTGCCCCGGCTGGCGGATCCGCGACCTGGTGCGCCATCAGGGAGCCGTGCACCGCTGGGCCACCGGGTTCCTGACCGACGCGGTCACGGCGCGCCGCCCGATGCCGGACGTCCCGCCCGGCCTCGACGGCGACGGGCTGCTCGCCTGGTACCGGGAGGGGCACCGCCGCCTTGTCGACACCCTGACAGCGGCCCCGCTCGACCTGGAGTGCTTCGCGTTCCTTCCGGCACCGTCGCCGCTGGCGTTCTGGGCGCGGCGGCAGGCGCACGAGACGACGGTGCACCGCGTGGACGCCGAGTCGGCACTGGAGCGGCCGGACCAGGACGCGTACGGTCCCGTCACCGAGGAGTTCGCGGTCGACGGCATCGACGAGCTGCTGTCGGGGTTCCACGCGCGCAGCCGCAGCCGGGTGCGCTCGGACACGCCCCGCCTGCTGCGGGTGCGGGCCACGGACGCCGACGCCGTCTGGACGGTGCGGATCACCCAGGACCCGCCCACCGCGGAGCGGGGCGCCGTCGGGGACGCCGAGTGCGAGGTGTCCGGCCCTGCGGCACGGCTCTATCTGGCGCTGTGGAACCGGCTGCCGTTCCCCGACGTCACCGGGGACGCCGCCCTCGCCGCGCTGTGGCGCGAGCGCTCGGGCATCTGACCCGCCCCGCGGCGGGCCGTCACTCCGGCGAGTCGGACTCCAGCATCCGGCTCAGGACGGCCCGCTGAAGGGGCCGCACCTCGGCGTGCAGGGCACGCCCCTTGGGTGTGAGGCAGACCCGGACCCCGCGCCGGTCCTCGCTGCACATGCCGCGCTCCACGAGACCGTCCTTCTCCAGACGGCCGATGAGCCGGGACAGGGCGCTCTGGCTCAAGTGCACCTGCCCGGCGATCTCCTGGACGCGATAACCGGACGCGCTGTCCTCCGGCGTGCCCTCGGCGAGCACGTCGAGCACCTCGAAGTCGCTCGCGCCGAGGCCGTGCCGGTGCAGCTCACGATCGAGCTCGCACATCGTGCGCGCGTGCAGCGAGAGGATGTCCCGCCACTGTTCCACCAGGCCGACCGGCGTCCCGGCCTCCGCTTCTCCTGCCGCCATGACCGCACCGTAGCAGAAAAAGCTCCCTTTGTTGCATCGTCATTAAATGCACGTGCAGTCAATGCATGTGCATGTACTGTGCTCCGCATGACTTCTCCGCTCACCGCTGCTCCCTCGTCCCCCGAGGCCTCGTCGGAGCGCTGGTCCCCGCGCCTGTGGGGCACGCTGCTCGTGCTCTGCGCCGCGATGTTCCTGGACGCGCTCGACGTCTCGATGGTCGGTGTCGCCCTGCCGTCCATCGGCTCGGAGCTGGACCTGTCGACGGCGACCCTGCAATGGGTCGTCAGCGGCTACATCCTCGGCTACGGCGGCCTGTTGCTCCTCGGCGGCCGCGCGGCCGACCTGCTCGGGCGGCGCCGCGTCTTCCTGATCGCCCTCGGCGTCTTCGCGCTCGCCTCGCTGCTCGGCGGGCTGGTCGACTCCGGGCCGCTGCTCATCGCGAGCCGCTTCATCAAGGGGCTCAGCGCCGCGTTCACCGCGCCCGCCGGCCTGTCCATCATCACGACGACGTTCGCCGAGGGCCCCGTACGCAACCGGGCCCTGTCCATCTACACCACCTGCGCCGCCACCGGCTTCTCCATGGGCCTCGTCCTCTCCGGCCTGCTGACGGAGGCCAGCTGGCGGCTGACGATGCTGCTGCCCGCGCCGATCGCGGTCGTCGCCCTGCTCCTCGGCCTGAAGCTGATCCCGCACAGCGCCAAGGAGGAGCACCACCGCGGCTACGACATCCCCGGCGCCGCGCTGGGCACCCTGTCGATGCTGCTCCTGGTGTTCACGGTGGTGCAGGCGCCGGAGGCCGGCTGGGGTTCGGCGCGCACCCTGCTCTCGTTCCTGGCGGTCGTCGTCCTCCTGGCCGTCTTCGTCCGTGTCGAACGGCGCTCGCCGTCGCCGCTGATCCGGCTCGGCGTGCTGCGCTCCGGGTCGCAGATCCGCGCGCAGCTCGGCGCGATGACCTTCTTCGGCTCGTACGTCAGCTTCCAGTTCCTCGCGACGCTGTACCTGCAGTCGCTGCTGGGCTGGTCGGCGCTGAGCATGGCGCTGGCGTTCCTGCCCGCGGGCGCGCTCGTCGCGCTGTCGTCGACGAAGGTCGGCTCGATCGTGGACCGCTTCGGCACGCCCCGGGTCATCGCCGTCGGTTTCGCCTTCATGGTCGTCGGCTACGCGCTCTTCCTGCGCATCAGCCTCGATCCGGTCTACGCGGCCGTCATCCTGCCCACCATGCTGCTGATCGGCGCGGCGTGCGCCCTGGTCTTCCCGTCCCTCAACATCCAGGCCACGAACGGCGTGCACGACGACGAGCAGGGCATGGTCTCCGGGCTGCTCAACACGTCCGTACAGGTGGGCGGCGCGATCTTCCTCGCGGTGGTCACGGCGGTCATCACGGCGAACGCTCCCGAGGGCGCCTCGCCGCAGGCCGTCCTGGACAGCTTCCGCCCCGGGCTCGTGGTGATCACGGCGATCGCCGTCGCGGGGCTGCTGGTCACGCTGACCGGCCTGCGTTCGCGCCGGCCCCAGGAGACCGTGGTGATCGCCGGCTCGGCGCCGGCCGACGGGGCGCGGGACGCCGAGGCGGGCGAGCAGCGCCTCGCCCTGCGCGACTGAGACGGGGGGCGGGCCGATGGGCGACGGGCAAGACGCTGTCGCCCATCGGCCCGTGTGTGCCACCCTCGACGACATGACACACACGGGGGCCACCACCATGGCGACAGCACGGACACGCAGGACGCAGGCCCAACGGGACGCGATGACCGTCGAGATCGGTTTCGCGCTGTTCACCGGCGCCCTGCTGGCCGCCGCGGTGTTCGCGCTCCTGGCCCTTCCGGCGTTCCTGGGCCTCGTGTCGGGCGGCGCCCGCGGCGGGCTCTACTCGGCCGCGGGGACCGTGGCGGCCGTGGCCTTCCTCGCCCGGGTGGTCCGGGTGCTCTCGCGCTTCGACCGGCACCGGTCCGCCGAGGACGAACCCGGCCCCCACGCGTGACCGCCCTACGGTCGCGCCCGGCCCGGCGCACCGGGCGGTCCCGCACGACACCCTCGCCGATCAGCCGAGCCATCCCGGTCTGACCAGGCCCGACTCGTAGGCGAGGACGACGAGTTGGGCCCGGTCGCGGGCGCCCAACTTGACCATGGCGCGGCTCACGTGTGTCTTCGCCGTGAGCGGGCTGACGACGAGGCGCCGGGCGATCTCCTCGTTCGACAGGCCGATCCCGACCAGCGCCATCACCTCCCGCTCCCGCTCGGTCAGCCCGGCCAGCGACACCGCTCCGGCGGGCTCCTTGGAGCGTGCCGCGAACTCGGCGATGAGCCGCCGGGTCACGCCCGGCGACAGCAGCGCGTCGCCGTGCACCACGGCCCGTACGGCGCGCAGCAGTTCGTCCGGTTCGGTGTCCTTGACGAGGAAGCCGGAGGCACCGGAGCGGATCGCCTCGAAGACGTACTCGTCGAGCTCGAAGGTGGTGAGCATGACCACCTTCACCGCCGCGAGGTCCGGGTCGGCGCCGATCCGGCGGGTCGCCGCGAGCCCGTCGAGCAGCGGCATCCGGATGTCCATCAGGACGACGTCGGGGCGCAGTTCGCGTACGAGCCGGACGGCCTGCTCACCGTCGGCGGCCTCGGCGGCGACCTCGATGTCGTCCTGCGCGTCGAGCAGCGCCCGGAAACCGGCGCGGACCAGCGACTGGTCGTCGGCGAGAAGTACGCGGATCACCGTGAGTCCTTCGAAGGCGGGGCGGGCGGGGCGAGCGGCAGTTCGGCGACGACCCGGAAGCCGCCGTCCGGACGCGGCCCCGCCTCGATGGTGCCACCCAGGGCTGCGGCGCGCTCACGCATCCCGGCCAGCCCGTTGCCGCTGCCGCCCGCCTCGGCGTGGCTCGCGGGCCCGTCGTCGTCGACGGTCACCGTCAGCACGCCCAGCCGGTGATCGAGTCGTACTCGCGCCCGCCGGGACTCCGAGTGCCGGACGACGTTCGTCAGGGCCTCCTGCACGATCCGGAACGCGGCGAGGTCCGCGCCCGGCGACGGCGTCACCCGCTCCCCGCCGGTGGCGACGTCGACGACGAGTCCGGCACCGGCCGCCTGCTCCACGAGCTCGGGCAGCCGGTCGAGTCCGGGGGCGGGGGCGCGCGGAGCGTCGCCGGGCGCCCGCAGCGTGTCGAGGACCTGCCGCACCTCCCCCAGCGCCTCCTTGCTCGCGCCCTTGATCGTCGCCAGTGCCGTCCGCGCCTGTTCCGGATCGGCGTCGAGCAGGGCGAGCCCCACGCCCGCCTGGACGTTGATGACGGAGAGGGAGTGGGCCAGCACGTCGTGCAGTTCGCGGGCGATGCGCAGCCGCTCCTCGTCGGCCCGCCGGCGTGCGGCCCGCTCCCGCTCGGCGCGCGCCTGCGCCCACTGCTCGCGCCGGATCCGGGTCAGTTCGGCGACGGCGACGACGGCGAGCACCCACGCCGCGATGATCCCCTCCTGTCCCCAGGGCGCGGGACCGTCCCCGGCCGGCGGCAGATAGCGGTACAGCCAGTGGCCCACCACGGCGTGCCCGGCCCAGAACAGGGCGACGGCTCCCCAGGCCGCGTACCGGCGTCCGGCGACGAGCGCGGCGAAGCAGCCCAGGGCGACGGGGAGGAAGACGGGCCCGTACGGGTATCCGGCCGCCAGGTACACCGTCGCGCAGAGCGCCGTGCCGTAGGCGACCGCCACCGGGTGCCGCTGCCGCCACAGGAGTTGGACCGAGGCGAGGACGAGGAGCAGGTACGCGAACGCGTCGAGGCCGGCCCGGTCGCCCGCCCGGCCGTGCGCGGCCATGGTCGAGCCGACGAGGACGATCAGGGTGACCAGCGCCGTCGACCGCCACGGCAGGCGGCCGCCGTCGGCCCGGTTCCACCAGGAGGGTCCCGGCGCCCACGGCGGCGGGCCGCCGTGCCGCCACGGTGGTCCGCCGTGGTCCCCGGGCGGGTCACCGGCCCGCTCGCGCTGCTCGTCCATGCGGCCACGCTAAGGGCCGCGGGCCGTCGCGGGCGTCAGCCGGGCGTGGTCATCACCCGTACTCCCCGCGGAGTACCCGACGGCCCCCGCCCCGGCCGCGTCACTTCACGAGCCCGACCCCGTGGGCGAGCTGCGCGGCGGCGTGGTCGAAGAAGGCGGCCCGGTCCTCGACGACCCGGTTGAACTGGCCGAACAGCTCGAAACCGATGAGCCCGAACAACTGCGCCCAAGCGGCGGTCAGCGCGACCATGATCTCGGGCGGCAGGTCGGGCGCGATGTCGGCGGCGATCCGCTCGGCCTCCGGGCGCAGCGCGGGCGGAAGCTTGGGCAGGGCCACGCCTTTGTCCTCGTACGCCTCCCGGACGATGCCGATGAGCAGCAGCGCGACCCGGGACGCGGCCGGCACGGTGGCCATCGGCGCGGTGTAACCCGGCACCGGGGAGCCGTAGATGAGGGTGTACTCGTGCGGACGGGCGAGGGCCCAGGCGCGGACGGCCCGGCACACGGTGACCCAGCGCTGGGCCGCCGTGGCCGTCGGCTGCCGGGTGGCGTCCGCGCGCTCGGCGGCCTCGCCCAGCGAGTCGTAGGCGTCGATGATGAGTGCGGTCAGCAGCTCGTCCCGGCTGGGGAAGTAGCGGTACAGGGCCGAGGAGACCATGTCGAGCTCGCGGGCGACGGCGCGGAGCGAGAGCTTGGCGGCGCCGTCGGCGACGAGCTGTCTGCGCGCCTCGTCCTTGATGGCGGCGGTGATCTCCTGCCGTGCTCGGGCGCGGGCCCCTTGGGTGGTGCGGCTCGTACTCATGGGTGCAGTCTTCCACGCCTGCGGAGCGGTGCACACGTTCCGGAGCGCCGACAACAAAAGAGAGCACTGCTCTTGCTTCAGCGCACCACTCTCGTGCAGACTGCTCTTAAGCGAGAGCAGTGCTCACACTTCGGAGCACCGCCCGCACTCCTCCTGGGGGTCACCATGAGCGCACAGTCCGAGCCCTACTACCTCAAGGGCAGCCCCACCACGATCCGCCTCAACAAGGTGATCGGCTGGCTGGCCCGGCGCGGCCTCAGCCTCGCGGGCTCCGCCGAACTGTCGGTGCGCGGCCGCAAGAGCGGCCAGTTGCAGCGGATCCCGGTGAACCCGCACACGCACGAGGGCGTCCAGTACCTGGTCTCGGCCCGCGGCCACTCCCAGTGGGTGAAGAACATGCTCGCCGCGGGCGGCGGCGAGCTGCGCGTGGGCCGCAAGGTCCGCACCTTCGAGGCCGTCGAGCTCGCCGACGACGACCTGAAGCGCGAGGTCCTGCGCACCTATCTGGAGCGCTGGGGCTGGCAGGTCGACGACTACTTCAAGGGCGTCACGGCGAAGTCCTCGGACGCGGAGATCTCGGCGGCCTCCCCCGACCACCCGGTCTTCCGGATCACCGTCGACGGCTGACGCCCGCGCCACCCGGGACCGGCGCGCCCTCGCACCCGGTCCCGGCGCGGGGGCACGCCGACGGTGTCAGCGCTCGAACCGGGACAGCGCCCGCCCCGCCATCGGATGCGTCCGCACGAGCTCGCCCAGGGAGGACGAACCCCGGGTGATCCTCGCGAACGCGTTCCACGCGGGACGCACACCCGTCAGCGCCGCGTGCAGCAGCCCCGGCTTGCGCTCGAACACGTTCAGCATCCGCTTGCCGACGGCCATCTCGACGCCCAGGCCCGCCTTGATGGCGAACGCGTAGTTCAGCGCCTGGCGGCGGGCGTCCACGGCGTCGTGGGACTCGGCGACGCGCACCGCCCACTCCCCCGCGAGCCGGCCCGAGCGCAGGGCGAAGGAGATGCCCTCACGGGTCCACGGCTCGAGCAGTCCGGCCGCGTCGCCGCAGACCAGGACCCGCCCGCGCGAGAGCGGCGAGTCGTCGGCCCGACAGCGCGTCAGATGCCCGGAGGAGACCGCCGGCTCGAATCCGGCGAGCCCGAGCCGGGCGATGAAGTCCTCCAGGTACTTCTTGGTGGCGGCGCCTTCGCCGCGCGCCGAGATGACGCCCACGGTGAGCGTGTCGCCCTTGGGGAAGACCCAGCCGTAACTGCCCGGGATCGGGCCCCAGTCGATGAGGACCCGGCCGCGCCAGTCTTCGGCGACCGTCTCCGGCACCGGGATCTCCGCCTCCAGGCCGAGGTCGACCTGGTCCAGCTTGACCCCGACGTGTGCTCCTATCCGGCTGGCGCTGCCGTCCGCGCCGACGACGGCGCGCGCGAGCACCGTCTCGCCGTCCTGCAGCACGACCGCGACGGTCCGCCGGTCGGGCACCGCGGAACCGTGCTGCTCGACCCGCGTGACCGTGACGCCGGTGCGCAGCTCGGCACCCGCCTTCTGCGCGTGCTCGACCAGCTGGGCGTCGAACTCCGGGCGGTTGATCAGCCCGAACAGCATGCTGCGCGAGCGACGCGTCCGCGCGTACTTGCCGTTCAGGGAGAACGTGACCGCGTTGATCCGGTCCTTGAACGGGAGCTCGAAGCCGGGTGGCAGGGAATCGCGGGACGGGCCGATGATGCCGCCGCCGCACGTCTTGTAGCGCGGCAGTTCCGCCTTCTCCAACAGCAGCACGCGGCGTCCGGCGACCGCGGCCGCGTACGCGGCGGAGGCGCCGGCGGGGCCCGCGCCCACGACCACGACGTCCCACACGCTCATGTCCCGCTCGTCGCCCATGTCGTTGCCCGTCGCGTTCTCGGGATTCTCGCTGCTCACGATGGTCTACTGCTCCGTCTTCAGCCGCCTGCCGCACGTTTCCCAGGCATCCTACGGCGGGCGGCGCCGTGACCCTCTGTGGGAGGATCATCGATACCCCCTGTACAACGTCGCACCTACGAGGAGCGTGCCCATGTCGCCGCATCCGATCGCCGAGACCGTCGCCTCCCTGCTGCCCCGCGCCAAGGCGGAGCTGGCCGAGCTGGTGGCCTTCAAGTCGGTGGCGGACTTCGACCAGTATCCGAAGAGCGAGAGCGAGGGCGCGGCCAACTGGGTCGCGGACGCGCTGCGCGCCGAGGGCTTCGAGGACGTGGCGCTGCTCGACACCCCGGACGGCACGCAGTCGGTCTACGGCCATCTGCCCGGACCGCAGGGCGCGCCCACGGTCCTGCTGTACGCGCACTACGACGTGCAGCCGCCGCTGGACGAGGAGGCGTGGGTGACGCCTCCGTTCGAGCTGACCGAGCGCGAGGACGGCCGCTGGTACGGGCGCGGCAGCGCCGACTGCAAGGGCGGTGTGCTGCTGCACCTGCTGGCGGTCCGCGCGCTGAAGGCGAACGGCGGGGTCCCGGTGAGCGTCAAGGTCATCGCCGAGGGCTCGGAGGAGATGGGCACCGGCGGCCTGGAGCGCTACGCCGAGCAGCACCCGGAGCTGCTGACCGCCGACACCATCGTCATCGGTGACGCGGGCAACTTCCAGTGCGGTCTGCCCACCGCGACGGCGACGCTGCGCGGCATGACCCTGGTGCGGGTGCAGATCGACACGCTCGAAGGCAACCTGCACTCCGGCCAGTTCGGCGGGGCCGCGCCCGACGCGCTGGCCGCGCTGGTGCGCGTACTGGACTCGTTGCGGGCCGAGGACGGCTCGACGACGGTCGACGGTCTGGACGCGGCCGAGTCGTGGAGCGGTCTGCAGTACGAGGAGGACGCGTTCCGCAAGGACGCCAAGGTGCTCGACGGGGTCGGTCTGATCGGCGCGGGCACGGTCGCCGACCGGATCTGGGCGCGCCCCGCCGTGACCGTGCTCGGCATCGACTGCCCGCCGGTCGTCGGCGCGACGCCGTCCGTGCAGGCCGGCGCCCGCGCGCTGGTCAGCCTGCGGGTGCCGCCGGGCGTGGACGCCGGTGAGGCGACGAAGCTGCTGATGGCGCACATCGAGGCGCACACGCCGTGGGGCGCCCGTGTGTCGGTCGAGCAGGTCGGCCAGGGCCAGCCGTTCCGGGCGAACACCCAGAGCCCCGCGTACGCGGCGCTGGCGGACGCGATGGCCGAGGCGTACGACGGCCAGGAGATGAGTTACGCGGGTCAGGGCGGCTCGATCCCGCTGTGCAACACGCTCGCCTCGCTCTACCCGGAGGCGGAGATCCTGCTGATCGGCCTGAGCGAGCCGGAGGCGCAGATCCACGCGGTCAACGAGTCGGTGTCGCCCCAGGAGCTGGAGCGGCTCTCGGTGGCGGAGGCGCTGTTCCTGCAGAAGTACGCCGCCGCGAACTGACGCGGTCCCGGCCCGCTCTGCTGTGGGCCGAGATGTGTGCCGTCCGGTGGGTGGGGCTCGTACGGTCGCCGCATGACGACCTACGACCTCACCGACGCGTTCGACGTCACCCCGCGGCTGCGGCTGCTGCGCTTTCCCGTGGGGCAGGCCTATCTGTGGCGGGACGACGACGGGCTCACCCTGATCGACGCGGGCGCGCCCGGCGCGGGCCTGCCGATCGCCGACGCCGTACGTGCCTGGGGGCATGCCCCCGAGGACGTGCGGCGCGTCGTGCTCACCCACTTCCACGAGGACCACGTGGGCGGCGCCGCCGAGTTCGGCCGGCTCAGCGGCGCCGAGGTGTACGCCCACCGGCTGGACGCGCCGTTCGTCCGGGGCGAGGCGCAGGGTCCGCCGCCGGTCCACGAGGACTGGGAGCGGCCGCTGCACGCCCAGGCCCTGGCGCAGCTCCCGCCGCCGCTGCCCGAGCCCGATCTGCCGCCCGAGGTAAGGGAGTTGGCGGACGGCGACACCCTCGACTTCGGCGGCGGGGCGCGGATCGTCGGCGCGCCCGGCCACACGGACGGGTCGATCGCCGTGCATCTGCCCCGGCACGGCGTGCTGTTCGCCGGTGACGCGATCGCCGCGTCCCCGGTCGACGGGCAGATCGTCCTGGGCGTGTTCAACCTGGACCGCGCGCGGGCCGTCGCCTCCTTCGCCCGGCTCGCGGCGCTGGAGAGCGAGGTGGCCTGCTTCGGTCACGGTGATCCGGTGACCGAGAACGCCGGGGCCGTGCTCCGGGCGGCCGCGGCGACGTATCAACCCGCTTGACGTTCACAGCAGTTCGAGCGGCTGGGCGTAGTGGCAGGCGACGGGGTTGCCACTGCCGCGGTCCGTCAGTTCGGGGACCTGCTCCACGCACGCCGTCCGCTCCTCGTCCGTGAGCTGCTCGGCGAACTTCGGGCAGCGGGTGCGGAACCGGCAGCCGCTGGGCGGGCGGATCGGGCTGGGCACGTCGCCCTGCACGATGATCCGGCGGCGGGCCCGTTCCTTGCGCGGGTCGGGCAGCGGGATCGCGGAGATCAGGGCCTGGGTGTAGGGGTGCGCGGGGCGGGCGAACAGCTCGCGGGTCGGGGCGAGTTCGACGATCCGGCCCAGGTACATGACGGCCACCCGGTGCGCGACGTGCCGCATCACGGACAGGTCGTGCGCCACGAACAGGAAGGACAGGCCGAGCTCGGACTGGAGGTCCATCAGGAGGTTGAGGACGCCCGCCTGGATGGAGACGTCGAGCGCGGAGACCGGTTCGTCGAGGACGACGACCTTGGGGCGGAGGGCCAGCGCCCGTGCGATGCCGATGCGCTGGCGCTGGCCGCCGGAGAACTCGTGGGCGAAGCGGTTGCCGTGCTCGGGGTTGAGGCCGACGAGGCGCAGCAGCTCACGGACGTCGGCGCGGCCCGCTTCGTCGTAGCGGCCGTGGATGCGCAGGGGTTCGGCGACGATCTCGTGGACGGAGACGCGCGGGTCGAGCGAGGCGTAGGGGTCCTGGAAGACGATCTGGAGGTCCTCGCGCAGCGGCCGCATGTGACGGCGGCTCAGCGTGGTGAGTTCCCGGCCGCGGTAGGTGACGCTGCCCGAGGTGGCCCGCTCCAGGTTGAGCAGGGTGCGGGCCGTGGTCGTCTTGCCGGAGCCGGACTCGCCGACGAGGCCGAGGGTCTCGTCGGCGTGGAGGTCGAAGGAGACGCCGCACACGGCGTGCACCTCGCCGATGGTGCGGCGCACGATGCCCCGCGAGCGGACCGGGAAGTGCTTGACCAGGTCGCGGACCTGGAGGACCGGCTCGGTCCCGGTGGCCGTCGTCATGCGGGGTCCTTCCGTGGGCCGGCCGGGCGGGCCGGGCTGTCCTCGGGGGCGTCGCCGCCGGCCAGCCGTGCGAGGGCCTCCGTGTCGGCGCCCGTCACCTCGAACACCTCGTCCGCGGCGGTGTCGACGAGCCGGTCGGCGAAGTGGCAGGCGCTGCGGTGCCCGGCGTGGGCGGTCGTGCGCAGTGCGGGTTCGTCGCGGTCGCACACGTCCTCGCGCATCGGGCAGCGCGGCGCGAAGGGGCAGCCCGGTGGCAGGTTCAGCAGGGACGGCGGTGATCCGGTGATCGGGGTGAGCCGTTCCTCCGCGCGGTCCATGCGGGGCAGCGAGCCCAGCAGGCCGAGGGTGTACGGCATGCGGGGTGTGTAGAAGATGTCCTCCACGGAGCCGGTCTCGACGACGCGTCCGGCGTACATGACGGCGACCCGGTCGGTGTGCCCGGCGACGACGCCGAGGTCGTGGGTGATCAGGACGAGCGCGGCGCCGGTCTCGTCCCGCGCGGTCTCCAGCGCGTCGAGGATCTGTGCCTGCACGGTGACGTCGAGGGCCGTGGTGGGTTCGTCGGCGATGATGACGGCCGGGTCGTTGGCCATGCCGATGGCGATCACGACGCGCTGGCGCATCCCGCCGGAGAGTTCGTGCGGGTAGTCGTCGACGCGCCGGGCGGGGTGCGGGATGCCGACGATGCCGAGCAGGTCGACGGCCCGGTCGCGCGCGGCCTTCCTCGACAGGCCCGCGTTGTGCCGCAGCAGGCCCTCCTCGATCTGGTGGCCCACCGAGTACACGGGGTTGAGCGAGGTCATGGGGTCCTGGAAGATCATGGCGATGCCGCTGCCGCGGATGTCGGAGAGCGCCGAGTCGCCGAGGCCGAGCAGTTCGGTGCCCTGGAACCGCACCGAGCCGGCCACTCGCGCGGTCTTCGGCAGCAGGCCCATCACGGCGAGCGCGGTCACCGACTTGCCGGATCCGGACTCGCCGACGATGCCCAGCGACTCGCCCCGCTCCAGGCGGTAGCCGACGCCGCGCACGGCCCGTACGACACCGTCCTCGGTGGGGAACTCCACGCGCAGGTCGTCCACTTCGAGCACGGTGTCCTCGGTGGGCAGCGCGAGCTCGGCCCGCCCGTCGGCGGACCTGCCGGACACGGTCATTGGCGCACCCTCTGCTGTCGGGGGTCGAACGCGTCGCGCAACCCGTCGCCGATGAAGTTGATGGTCAGCGCGATCGCGATGATGAACGCGCCGGGGATGTAGAACAGCCAGGGCCGGGTGTCGACGGCCGTCTGCGCCTGGGAGACGAGGAGGCCGAGCGAGGTGTCCGGCGGCTGCACGCCGAAGCCGAGGAAGGACAGCGCCGTCTCGATGAGGATGCCGGTGGCGACGAGGATCGTGGCGTTGACGATGATCGGCCCGAGCGCGTTGGGCAGCAGATGCCGGAAGATGATCCGGGTGTCGGAGGCGCCGAGCGCCCGGGCCGCCTCGATGAACTCCTTCTCGCGCAGCGACAGCACGGTGGAGCGCACCACGCGCGAGACGTACGCCCAGGTGAGACCGGCGACGACGATGGCGATCCAGTACCAACTACCGCCGCTGCGGGCGGAGATGACCAGGGCGATGGCGAGCAGCGGCAGGGTGAGGACGAGGTCGGAGATACGCATCATCACCGCGTCGACCACGCCCCGGTAGAACCCGGCGACGGCTCCCCACACCGCGCCGACGAGCGTCGAACCGACCGCGATCATGATGGCGATCTTCAGCGAGGTCTGGGTGCCGCGCATCACCTGCGCGTACGCGTCGTAGCCGGAGGAGTTGGTGCCGAACGGGTGCTTGGCGGACGGGGGTTGGGAGTTGTCGGGGGTGAACTTCTGGTACGAGTAGTGCCACAGGTACGGCCCGATGAACGCCCACAGCACGATCAGCACGAAGATCACCAGGCTGGCCATCGCCGCCCGGTGCCGCACGAAGCGCCGGAGCACCAGCTGGGTCTGCGTACGCTCCTTGACGGTGAACTCGTCACCGATGTGCGGGAGTTCACCGCCCGCCGCGCCCGCCGCCTGAGTGGTGTCAGTCATAACGGATCCTCGGGTCGAGTACGGCGTACAGCAGATCGGCGATGAGGTTGAAGACGATGACGATCACCGCGGAGAGCAGCAGCCACGCCATGGTGCGGTAGACGTCCACCTTGGTGACCGCGTCGACCAGCATCTCGCCCATGCCGTGCCACTGGAAGATGGTTTCGGTGATGACGACGCCGCCGAGCAGGGAGGCCACGTCGAGGGCGGTGACGGTGGTGAGCGGGATGAGGGCGGTCCGCAGCGCGTGGTGGGTGAGGACCTTGCGGCGGCGGATGCCCTTCGCGCGGGCGAGCCGCACGTAGTCGGAGTCGAGCACTTCGAGCATCGAGGCGCGGGTGTAGCGGGTCCAGGACGCGAACGACACGAGCGCCAGGGTGATGACCGGAAGCACCAAGTGACCGATGCGGTCGCTCAGTTGGTTGCCGAAGGTGTCGACCTCCAGATACGCGGAGCGGTCGCCGATGGTGCCGAGGAAGGCGGAGCCGGTCTGGTCGTTGAACCAGATGCCGCCCTGCTTGAGGAGGACCGCGAACCAGAAGACGGGCATCGACAGGAAGAGGAATCCGGCGAGGGTGATGACGTAGTCGGAGGGCGAGTACTGGCGTACCGCGCTGTACACCCCGAACACGACGGCGAGGACGAGCGCGAGCAGCATCGAGGCGACGACGAGGATCACGGTCACCCGGAAGCGGGTGAACAGGTCGTGCCCGATGTCGAGGTTGGGATCGACGGACGGTCCCCACTGGCCGTGCAGGACGCCGACGATCCAGTTCCAGTAGCGCACTACGACCGGCTGGTCGGCGTGGATGTGCCGGGCGAAGGAGGCGACGGCGGCCTTGGTCGGGGCCGGGTTGCGGGAGGTGGCGAAGTTGGCGACGGGATCGCCGGCGTTCACGACGACCAGGAACACGATGAACGTCGAGGCGATCAGGACGGGGATCGAGACGAGGACCCGTCGCACCGCGTAGGCGAACATGCAGGACTCCTCGAGTGGCGGTGGACGGTCCCGGCGGCGAACCGCCGGGACCGAACTGCGGTTGCTTCGTGGAGAGTTACTTCCGCAGTCCCCACTCGGCGACGTTGTACGGCGGGCCGATGATGGTCGCGTTGTTCCGCATGCCGACGAAGCGGTCCTGCACCGCGAAGAACGTCGGTTTCTGGTACAGCGGAAGCACGTACGCGTCATCCGTCATGATCTTGTCGGCCTGGGTCAGCATCGACATCGCCTTGGCGTTGTCGGTCTGTCCCACCGAGTCGTTCAGCAGCTTGTCGACCTGCTTGTTGCTGTACCCGCCGTAGTTGCTCGCCTGTCCGGTCGACCAGGTGCCCTGGGCGTTGGACGTCGGCGTCGGGCCCTGCACCCAGGCGAAGACGATGATGTCGTACTGGTGCCCGGTGAGCACCGTGCCGAGGTCGGCGGCGCCGATCGGCTTGATCGTCATCTTGATGCCGAGGTCCGAGAGTGCGGACTGGAGGATCTGGCACTCGCTCTGCCGGATCGCGTTACCGGTGGTGTAGCGGCAGTTGAACGGTCCGACCGCCTTGCCGTCCGGGGTCTTCAGGCCGGAGCCGACACCGGTGAACCTGGCGTCGGTGAGCAGCTTCTTCGCCTTCGCCAGGTCACCCGAGCCCTGTCCGGTGCCGGTGACGACGTCCTGGTAGCCGGACTGCCCGGGCATCAGCATGTGGCTGCCGAGCTGCTTCACGTTCTTGTCGAACTGCCCGACCGTCTTGTCGACCATGTCCTTGACGCTGACCGCCGTGAACATCGCCTGGCGCAGAGCCTTGTACTTGCCGATCACGGGGTTGTGCAGATTGAGGTCGAAGTGCTCCCACTGCAGACCCTCGCCGATCGTGTACGAGACGTTCGGGATGTCCTTGATCTGATTGACGAGGTCGACCTGGGGCTGCGGATAGATGCCCTGCACCTCGTTGTTCTTCAGGGCCGTCGGCTCCTGAGTGGCGTCCGAGATCACCTTGAGGATCAGCCGGTCGAGCGTCGGCTTCGTCTTCCCGTACCACTTGGCGTCCGGCTCGAAGGTGGCGTGGTCGTTGTCCTTCCACTCCGTCATCCGGTACGGGCCGCCGGTGGCGTACTGGCTGGGCGGCGTCTTCATGAAGTACTGCCAACCCTTGGTGAGCTGAGCGGCCGTCATCTTGGCGGCGCTGCCGGCGGCGACGCCGGCCGCCTTCTCCGCGACGTGGGCCGGGTAGAGGCCGTAGCCGCCGCCGAAGAAGGACTTCCAGTCGGAGTACGGCTTGTCCATGACGACGGTGACGGTCTTGCCGCCGTCGGATCCGGTGACCGACTTGATGCGGTCCCAGCCCGAGGTGGACCAGGGCAGACAGCCCTTGGTCTGGCTGTCGTCGCTCGCGGGCGGCGGCGGGCAGTCCTTGCCGTTCATGGTGCGCCACAGGAAGACGAAGTCGTCGGCGGACATCGGCGTTCCGTCGTTCCACCGCGCCTTGGGGTTGATCTTGTAGACGAAGGTCTGGGGGCTCGCGCTCGTCTGCTGCGCGGAGGTGACGAAGTCGGTGTTGAGCTTGAGGCTGAAGTCCGGCTGCGGCACGAAGACCTGGGGCAGCACGGCGGTCATGGCCTCGCTGTTCTCGAAGGTGTTGCCGTTCGAGTCCTCGATGTTCCAGGCCTGGATGTTCTTCTCGATGGTGTAGGTGAACGTTCCTCCGGACTTGCGTTCCCCGGAGTTGCACGTATTGGCCTTGCCCTGGGAGCTGCACGAGGTCAGTCCCGCGGACGAGCTCTTCCCGCTGCCGTTGCCGCCCGATCCGCCGCTGCACGCGGTGAGGACGAGCGTGAGTCCGGCGGCAAGCGTCAGGCCCTTCGCGACGGTCGATGAAGGCGCACGCATGTCCCTCCGTTCAGCCGGCTGACAGTCCGGCTCAGTGAGGCGGCTGCAAACCGCAAGAGGTGAGCTGCGCCTTCACGGTAAGACCGTCGCGTCCCTTCGTACGCGGTCGTGCCATACCAGAACGATGACGTTCCGGCTTTGTTTTCCCCTTGAGAATCACGGCCGTTGGCAAAGCGGCGCCGTGTGTCGAGTTACTTGTCAGCCGAGTGGAACTCCGGCCTCCAGGTAGTGGGCGGCGCCGCGTTCGCGAGCGCGAAGGGCCCACCGCAGCCGCTCGTACCGCACGGGCGGCAGCAGGCCCGCCGCCTCCGTCTCGCCGACGAACCGCCAGTCGCGCAGCTCCGGTCCGGGCAGCAGCACATGGGCCGCCACGTCCCTGTCGAGTCTGCCGCCGTCGAAGAGCAGCCGCAGACCGCCGAAGCCGGGCGGCACGGGCCGCTCCCAGTCGATCACCAACAGCCGTGGCACGTCGATGAGTTGGATGCCCGTCTCCTCCAGGACCTCCCGCATGCCCGCCCGCGCGGGCGCCTCGCCCGGCTCGACGACGCCGCCGGGGAACTCCCAGCCGGGCTTGTAGGTGGGGTCGACCAGCAGGACCCGGTCCTGCTGGTCGAAGAGGAGCACGCCCGCGGCGACCGTCTCGGCGGTGGGCTCGGCGGTCTGCACGATGTCGCAGGGGGCCGCCTCGCCGGTGCGCACGGCGGCGGCGATCGCCACGGCGGTGTCGTACGGGGTCAGCGCGCCGTTGTCGACGAGGTAGGCGTCCGCGGCGAGCCAGCCCGCGAGCGCGGCGCGGTAGGGCTCGATGTCGGCGGGCGCCTCGCCGCTCGGGTCACGGCTGCGCAGGATCGTTTCACCAGGAGCAAGGACCACATGGCACACAGGGATCCGCCGGGCGGCGAGCCCGCCGAAGATCTCGTCGCGGTACTCCTGGCGCATGAGCCCCATCGGCACCACGAGGACCCCGCCGAGTTCGGCGAGGAGGGCCGCCGCCGTGTCGACGACGAGCCGCCGCCAGATCGGCAGGTCCTGGTGGTCGCTGACCTCGGCGAGCCGCTTGGGCGGCAGCAGCCGCTCCAGCTGGGCGTCGATCTCCTCGGGGTCGAAGAGCGTGCAGTTGGGGATCAGGTCGAGCAATTGGCGCGCGGCTGTGGTCTTGCCCGCGCGGGACGCCCCGTTGACCCAGACGATCACGGTTCCCCCTCTTCCGTCGGCCCCCTGAGGCTTGCCCGCAACACCCCGCCGGGGAAACCCGACGCTGATGGGGAGGTCGAGCGGGCGGTCAGACGCTCGCGAGCAGCCCGTCGAGCGGTGCGGGCACCCGGGCCGGGTCGAGGGCCGCCACGAGGAGTCCGCCGTAGCGGATCTTGCGGCCCTTCTTGGTGCTGAGGAAGCGCCGCACCTGCTGCTCGCGGGGGCGGCCGCGCTGGGCGGGCTGGGTCAGGAAGATCTGCCAGGACCGCAGGTCGCCCTCGGCCCGGAAGACGTCCTCGACGGCCTCGGTGCCGAGCGCGCGGATCAGCTCGTCCTCCAGGTCGGCGGCGCACACGAAGAAGTCCCCGGACGGCGCCCCGGCCCGGTCCAGGCCGCGCGTGAAGAAGCCGCGCTCCCCCTCGTCGCACAGGCCCGTCAGGCGCAGGCCGAGGCCGGGCGGCCCGAGGAGTTCCGCGTAGCGGGCGACGCTCATGGCACCGCCCATCGCGACGACGCAGACCCCGTCGGCGGTCAGGTCCCGGCCGCGCCGGACAGCGAGGGTCTCCACGGCGGCGAGATCGCTGGCCCCCTCGACCAGCACCGCCGTCCGCAGCCGGAGCCGGCGGCTCAGCCCCTCCGCCGGCTCGCGCGGACCACCGGCCGCCCACCGCGCCACCGCGTCTCTGAACGCCCCTGCGTCTTCCATGGGGCGAGTCTGCACCGTGATCGTCCCCGGCGGCAGGGAATATCGGGCGCGCGCCGTCGCGGGCCCGCCAGGTGGGCCTCGCGCCGCCGGGGCGGGCGGCACGTGCGGGGGCGGTGGTGTTCACCGGCCTCACGGTCGCGAATGTGCTGGGCGTGCCGTTCGGGACGCCGGTCGGTGAGTGCGAGGGCCGGCCGGCGGCTCCCTGGGTGATCACGGCGATCGATGTGCCGACGGTCGCGGGAACCGTCGCGCCCCGGGTCGAACGAACGGTGCCCGCCCGCCGCCTCGGGTGTCTCGGCGACATCACGGCGGGCGGGCCATCCGTAAGGGGCGTTGCGGACCCCACATCGCCCGTGCGCCTCCGGACATCGGGGGGAGATTCCGGAGCCGCCGGCGGAAGGGCCCGGGGCGTCGCGCCGACCGCTGCCCGACGGTCGGCGGCCGGCCCGGCTGCTGGCCTTCCGCTCTCTTCCTGCCTCCGCAGTCAAGCGCAGTCGGGCGGGCGGCGCAGCCGTGTGCGCGCACGCTGTCGCGGCGCGCGATTCACACGGGGAGTGCGTCGCGCACACCTCCGTCGCCCGGGGGCAGGTCACCGGGCCCGGCGAGCGCCGCGCGGATCTGTCGGGTGGTGGCCGCGGCGATCCGCGGGCTGTCCGCGGCGTACGCCGTGTAGGCGATCAGGCCGGAGGTCAGGGCCCAGCCACGACCGCGCAGCCACGTCGCGTCGTCCACTCCGAGGGCGGTCCGGAACACCGTGGCGCAGCGCGGCGACAGCAGTGTGAAGGCGACCATGAGGTCGACCGCGGGATCCCCCGCTCCCAGGCTGCCGAAGTCGATGACGGCGCTCAGGCGGCCGTCTGTGGTGAGGAGATTGCCGGTGTGGAAGTCGCCGTGGCACAGCACGGGCGGCCCGGACCAGGCCGGGGCGGCGAGGGCGGCGTCCCACAGCGCGGTCGTCGCCCCGGCGTCGAAGGCGCCGGCCGCCCGGGCGATGGCGGCCCGGGTCGCCGCGTCCCGGTCGGCGAGCGTCTCCCGTACCTCGGCGGGTCCGGCGGCGTGCGGGTCCACCGCCTGCAACGCGCGGAGAAAGGCGGCGAGTTCACGCGCCGCCTCGGTGGAGTCCGCCAGCCCCTCGACCGTCGCGACCTCGCCGCCCAGCCAGCGGGTCACCGCCCACGGCCACGGATACCCGAGCGCCGGGCGTCCCACGGCCACGGGGACGGGCACGGCGAGCGGCAGCCGGGGCGCGAGGCCGGGCAGCCGGTCCCGCTCCTTCTCGGCCTGCCCGATGGCGCCGCGATGCCGGGGCAGTCGTACGGCCAGCTCGTCGCCGAGCCGGTGGATGACGTGGTCGGAGCCGCCGGGCAGGACCGGGGTGAGCGGCAGCCGGGACCACTGCGGGAACTGGCTGTCGAGAAGGTCGCGTACGAGTGCGACGTCGATGAACGGCCGCTCGTCGGCATCCCCCGCACCGGACGTCTCCTGCGCTGTCACCAAGGCGGCTCTCCTGAGGAAGGTCCATCGCCCGACGGGCCGCGGGCGGAGGCTCCATGACAGCGCACCACGTCCCACCTGTCGCCCGCTTTTTCTCCAGCCGCACATCTTCGGTGTCAAGCGTTTTGTATTGAATTCACCTCATCAAGTGATGGGCGGGGCCGGGAATCGTTACGGCACGACGTGACCGCACTCCTCCCGATACGGTGGCCGACCAGGCGCCCCAGCCCCCGGCGACCTCGCGGTTCGTTCGCACACCGATGTTTCGTACGCGCCAAAGTGACCGGCTCCCTCCGGAGCCGGACAGGTGTTCAGGCCGGGGGGCCCGATGCGGCAAGGCAATCAACAGGACTTTCTGTCCGACGACTTCGGAGACTCCGAAGGGTGCGGACTTCTCGCGGGCTGCGGCGTCCTGGCGGCCACGTCCGATCCCGACAACGCCGTGCACCCCGCCGTGGTCCACACGATCGACGACTGCGCCGTGGTCGAACTCAGCGGAGACATCGACCTCCTGGCCTTCCACCGGCTGGCTCCCCTGCTCGACACCGTGGCGGCCGGCCCGTACCGCGTGGTCGCGGTCGACCTGACGGCGACCACGTTCTTCGACTGCTCGGGCCTCACCCTGCTCGTCAGGGCGCATCGCCGGGCCCTGGCGCGGGGCGGCCGTGTCACCGTCGTGTGCCGGCACCGGCTGACCCTGCGCATCATCGCGATGTCCAGGCTCACCGAGGTGCTGCGCCCCGTGGCGACGGTGGAGGAAGCCCTGAGATGACGGCCGGGCGCTCTCCCGCTTACCGTGTTCCGCCTGTACCGGCACCACTCGGGGGGAATCCGTGCGCACCCGCGTCCTCAGCACGGTCATACTCTGTTCCGCCGCCGTGACGACACTCGTCGCCTGCGGTGGGGCGGACACGGCGAGTTCCAAGCCGTCCCGGGCGCCGACGCTCTCGCCCGGCACCCTGGCCCCCGCGTCACCGTCGACGAGCGCTCCCGCGGCCGGGGAGAAGAAGGCGGTGCCCACGTTCGTCGGCATGGGCCTTCAGTCGGCGCAGGACAAGGCGCAGGCCGCCGGGTTCACCATCCTGACGTCGCACGACGCGCTCGGCCGGGGCCGCCTCCAGGCCTTCGACCGGAACTGGAAGGTGTGCAGCCAGTCCGTCGCGGCGGGCACGACGGTGGCCACGACGACGATGCTCGACCTCGGCGCGGTGAAGACCGGCGAGTCGTGTCCGGCCAAGGACGAACAGGCTCCGGCGAAGGCGCGGGGCACGATGCCCGACTTCAGGGGCAAGAGCGTGAAGGCCGCACGCGCGGCGCTCGACCCGGGCACCTCCGTCGAAGTGCGGGACGCGGACGGCAGCGACCGCTTCGTCTTCCTGGCCTCCAACTGGCAGGTGTGCTCGCAGACTCCGGCCGCCGGGACGAAGCTGACGGGGCAGCCGGTGACGTTCAAGGCCGTCAAGTTCGGCGAGTCCTGCCCCTGAGCAGACCCCCCGGCAAGCCCCCGCGCCGCCCCCGTCAGACGGCCTGCCGCCGCGCCTCGTCGACCGTGCTCCCGCCGCGCAGCGCCGCGGCCGCGGCGCCCACGAGCCCGGCGTCCGTACCGGTCGAGGCCGGGACGACGGTGAGCCGCTGGACGAATGACAGGGTGGCGTAGTCCCGCAGGGCGCGGCGGAGCGGGTCGAACAGGACGTCGCCCGCCTTCGCCACGCCCCCGCCGATCACCGCGATGTCCACCTCGACGAGCGTCGCGGTCGCGGCGATCCCGGCGGCGAGCGCCTGCGCGGCGCGCGCGAAGGAGGCGGCCGCGACCGGGTCGCCCGCCCGGGCCGCGGTGGCCACGGCCGCGGCGGTCGTGTCCCCGTCCGGGCCGGGCCGCCAGCCGTCGGCCAGGGCGCGCCGGGCGATGTTGGGGCCCGAGGCGATGCGCTCGACGCAGCCGCGCGCCCCGCAGGGGCACGGGTCGCCGTCGAGGTCGACGCTGATGTGGCCGATGTGGCCCGAGTTGCCGGTGGGGCCGGGGTGGAGTTCGCCGTTGAGGATCAGGCCGCCGCCGACGCCGGTCGAGACGACCATGCACAGCGCGTTGTCGTGGCCGCGCGCCGCGCCCTGCCAGTGTTCCGCCGCCGTGATCGCCACACCGTCGCCGACCAGTTCGACGGGCAGCCCGCCGGTGGCGGACCGGACCCGCTCGACGAGCGGGAACGCCCGCCAGCCGGGCACGTTGACCGGGCTGACCGTGCCCGCCGAGCGGTCCACGGGCCCCGCGCTGCCGATGCCGACGGCCCCCGCCCGCGGCCACAGCTCGGACGCCGTCAGCTCGGCGAGCACCGCCTCGACCGCGCCCATCACCGTCTCGCCGTTCTCCTGCGCGGGGGTCGGCCGCTGCGTCCGCGCGAGGATACGGCCCTGGTGGTCCACCAGGGCGCCGGCGATCTTGGTGCCGCCGATGTCGAGCGCGGCGACGAGGTCCGTGTGCATCAGTGTCTGGTCTCCTGCGGGAAAGGCGAGAAAGGGGCAGTTCACAGAAGCCCACTGTAGGAAGGCTCAGGAAAGCGGTGGACAGTCTCTCCCGCATCTGACAACGTTGTCCAGGCCCTATGCTCGACGCCACATGCTCGTACGGCAGCCGGTACAGCATGATGAACCCGATGAACGGTCGCTCTTCGCCCGTTCCGGGCCACCGCCTCGACGGCAGCGACGACAGGACAGGACAGCGCATAGTGGACCGCACCACCGCCCGCCGCACCGAGAACCGCTACGGAAATCGCCCGACCATGAAGGACGTCGCCGCGCGCGCCGGAGTGGGCCTCAAGACGGTGTCCCGTGTCGTCAATGGCGAGGCCGGGGTCACGCCCGACACCGAGCGGCGCGTGCAGGAGGCCATCGCGGCCCTCGGCTTCCGGCGCAACGACAGCGCCAGGGTCCTGCGCAAGGGACGTACGGCGAGCATCGGGCTGGTCCTGGAGGATCTGGCGGACCCGTTCTACGGACCGCTCAGCAGGGCCGTGGAGGAGGTCGCGCGGGCGCACGGCGCCCTGCTCATCAACGGGTCGAGCGCCGAGGACCCGGACCGCGAGCAGGAGTTGGTGCTCGCCCTGTGCGCGCGCCGGGTCGACGGTCTGGTGGTGATCCCGGCCGGGGACGACCACCGGTACCTGGAGCCGGAGATCGCGGCCGGGGTCGCGACGGTGTTCGTGGACCGTCCCGCGGGGCGGATCGACGCGGACTGCGTGCTCTCCGACAGCTTCGGCGGTGCCCGTGACGGCGTGGCGCACCTGATCGCGGGCGGTCACCGCCGGATCGGCTTCATCGGCGACCAGCCGCGCATCCACACGGCGGCCGAGCGCCTGCGGGGTTACCGGGCGGCGATGGAGGACGCCGGGATACCGGTGGCGGACCGCTGGATGTCGCTGGGGGTCACCGATCCCGAGCGGGTGCGCCGGGCCGCCGAGGAGATGCTCAAGGCCCCCGAGCCGGTCACGGCGATCTTCGCCGGCAACAACCGGGTGACCGTCACGGTGATCCGCGTCCTCGCCGAACTCGACCGGGCCGTGGCCCTGGTGGGCTTCGACGACATCGAGCTCGGCGATCTGCTCCAGCCCGGTGTGACGGTGGTGGCGCAGGACGCCGCGCAGCTGGGCCGCACCGCGGCCGAGCGGCTGTTCCGGCAGCTGGACGGGGTGACGCTGCTGCCGGAGCGCATCGAGCTGCCGACGCGGCTGATCCGCCGCGGCTCGGGCGAACTGCCGCCCGCGGCTTGAGCGTTGCCGGTGACGCCGGGCGGCCCCGCTCTTATGCTGCGGGGATGATCAGGCCCTTCGAACTGGTGATATTCGACTGCGACGGCGTGCTGGTCGACAGCGAACGCATCGCGGTCGGCGTACAGGTGGAGCTCGGCGCCGCGCTGGGCTGGCCGCTGACGGCGGAGGAGGTCGTCGCCACGTTCATCGGGCGCTCGCACGCCGACATCCGCGCGCTGGTGGCCGCCCGGCTGGGCGAGGAGACCGCCTCGATGTGGTCGAAGCGGTTCGAGGAACGCCACCGTGAGGAGGTGGATTCGGGTCTCGTCGCGGTCGACGGGATCCGCGAGGCGCTCGACGCGATCACCGTGCCGACCTGCGTCGCCTCCAGCGGCTCCCACGACAAGATGCGGCACACCCTGGGCCGTACCGGACTGTACGAGCGCTTCGCGGGCCGGATCTTCAGCGCCTCGGAGGTCGCGCGCGCCAAGCCCGCCCCCGACGTCTTCCTGCACGCCGCCCGGCGGATGGGGGTCGACCCGGCGGCCTGCGCGGTGGTCGAGGACAGTGGCAACGGCGTCCGGGCCGCGCGTTCCGCCGGGATGCGCGCCTTCGGCTACGCCGGTGGACTCACCCCGGCCGAACAGCTCGCGGGCCCGGGCACCGTGGTCTTCCACGACATGCGCGAACTGCCCGCCCTGCTCGGCTGACCGCTCGGCGGACTGCCCTCCCCCGGCCGTGACCGGGGAAGGGCAGTGATGTGCTCGTGCGCGGGTGCGCGCTACTCGGCCGTCGCCGTGAGGTCGCCGCGGCGCGGCGCCGCGTAGCCCTCCAGGTCGGCGCGGGTCAGGCCGGCGAGCCGGGCGACCTCGCCGTTGTCGAGGGCGCCGCAGTCCAGTCCGCGCAGCAGGTACCCGGCGAGGGCCTTGGCGGTGGCGGGCTCGTCGGCGATGTCGCCGGTGGATTGGTTCGCGTAGGCGGCGAGGCGGGCGGCGGCCTGCTCGAAGCCCTCGCGGTAGAAGGCGAACACGGCCGCGTACCGGGTCGGGATGTGGCCCGGGTGCATGTCCCAGCCCTGGTAGTAGGCGCGGGCGAGGGCACGGCGGGTGAGGCCGTAGTGCAGGCGCCAGGCGTCGTGGACCTTCGCGGTGGAGCCGACCGGCAGGACGTTCGTGGAGCCGTCGGAGACGCGGACTCCGGTACCGGCGGCGGCGACCTGCATGACGGCCTTCGCGTAGTCGGCGGCGGGGTGGTCGCTGGCCTGGTAGGCGGCGGAGACGCCGAGGCAGGCGCTGTAGTCGAAGGTGCCGTAGTGCAGCCCGGTCGCGCGGCCCTCGGCGGCGTCGATCATGCGGGCCACGGCGGCGGTGCCGTCGGCGGCGAGGATGGACTGGCTCGTCTCGATCTGGATCTCGAACCCGAGCCGCCCGGCGTCGAGTCCGTGCTGCTTCTCGAAGGCCTCCAGGAGCCGGACCATGGCCGTGACCTGCTCGGGGTACGTGACCTTGGGCAGGGTGAGGACCAGGCCGTCGGGCAGGCCGCCGTGCTCCATGAGGCCGGTGAGGAAGATGTCGAGGGTGCGGATGCCGCGGTCGCGGACGGCCTCCTCCATGCACTTCATGCGGATGCCCATGTACGGGGCCGCCGTGCCGTTCTTGTAGGCGTCGGCGATGACGCGCGCGGCCCGCGCGGCCGTCTCGTCCTCGTCCGCGGACGAGGCGGGGCGGTAGCCGTCCTCGAAGTCGACCCGCAGGTCCTCGACGGGCTCGCGCTCCAGCTTCGCGCGTACGCGGCTGTAGACGGGCTCGGCGAGCTCGTCGGAGAGGCCGAGGACGGCTGCGAACGAGGCGGCGTCCGGCGCGTGCTCGTCGAGCTGCGCGAGCGCCTGGTCGCCCCAGGAGCGCAGGGTGCCCGCGTCGAAGGCGTCCCCGGGGACGTAGACCGTGTGGACCGGCTGGCGGGTGCCGGGGTCTCCCGGGTACCGGCGGGCGAGCTCCGCGTCGACCGGGGCGAGTGAGGCGCTGATGCCCTCGCTGACCGCGCCCGCGAGGCTCGTCGACACCTTCTCCTGCTGACCCATTCGTGCACCCTCCATACGCTCGATATTTCCGCTTCACGGAATCAACAATCCGTATAGCGAAGTTAACTGTCGTCGTAGTCCAGGTCAATGGTCATCTTGCCGGGTCCCGGTACGCGGACGGGGCCGCGCGGTGCAGAACACCACGCGGCCCCGTCGGCGGCCGTCACCGGCCGAACAGGATCAGCCCTTGCGGGTCTTGACCTCTTCGGTGAGCTGGGGCACGACGTCGAAGAGGTCGCCGACGACGCCGTAGTCGACCAGGTCGAAGATCGGGGCCTCGGCGTCCTTGTTGACCGCCACGATCGTCTTCGAGGTCTGCATACCCGCCCGGTGCTGGATCGCGCCGGAGATGCCGTTGGCGATGTACAGCTGCGGCGAGACGCTCTTGCCGGTCTGGCCGACCTGGTTGGAGTGCGGGTACCAGCCCGCGTCCACCGCGGCGCGCGAGGCGCCCACGGCCGCGCCCAGGGAGTCGGCGAGGGCCTCGATGACCGCGAAGTTCTCCGCGCCGTTCACGCCGCGCCCACCGGAGACCACGATCGCGGCCTCGGTCAGCTCCGGACGCCCGGTCGACTCACGCGGCGTGCGCGAGGTGACCTTCGTCCCCGTCGCCGCCTGCGAGAACGACACCGTGAGCGCCTCGACCGCGCCCGCGGCCGCAGCCGCCTCGACCGCGGCGGAGTTGGGCTTGACGGTGATGACCGGGGTGCCGGTCGACACGCGGGTCTTGGTGGTGAACGACGCGGCGAACACCGACTGGGTGGCGACGGGGCCGTTCTCGCCGGCCTCCAGGTCGACGGCGTCGGTGATGATGCCCGACTTGATGCGCAGCGCCAGACGGGCCGCGATCTCCTTGCCCTCCGCCGAGGACGGCACCAGCACCGCGGCCGGGGACACCGCGGTGACGGCGGCCTGCAGCGCGTCGACCTTCGGCACCACCAGATAGTCGGCGTACTCGGCGGCCTCGTGCGTGTAGACCTTCACCGCACCGTGCTCGGCCAGCACCGACGCGGTCTCACCCGCGCCGTTGCCCAGCGCGACGGCGACCGGGTCACCGATCCGGCGGGCCAGCGTCAGCAGCTCCAGGGTGGGCTTGCGGACAGCACCGTCCACGTGGTCGACGTAGACCAGAACTTCAGCCATGGGACTTCAATCTCCTGCAATCACAAAGAAGGTGGGGTGGACTGGAACGGCCACAGACCTAGATGAACTTCTGGCCGGCGAGGTACTCGGCGAGCTGCTTGCCGCCCTCACCCTCGTCCTTCACGATCGTGCCCGCCGTGCGCGCCGGACGCTCCGCGGCCGCCTCCACCGTGGTCCAGGCACCCTCCAGACCGACCTCCTCCGCCTCGATACCGAGGTCGGACAGGTCCCAGGACTCGACCGGCTTCTTCTTCGCCGCCATGATCCCCTTGAACGACGGGTAACGCGCCTCACCCGACTGGTCCGTCACCGACACCACCGCCGGCAACGCCGCCTGCAACTGCTCCGACGCCGTGTCACCGTCCCGCCGCCCGGTCACCGCGCCGCCCTCGACGGCGACCTGCGACAGCAGCGTCACCTGCGGCACGCCCAGCCGCTCCGCGACCAGCGCCGGCACGATCCCCGCCGTGCCGTCCGTCGACGCCATCCCCGAGACCACCAGATCAAAACCGGCCTTCTCGATCGCCTTCGCCAGCACCAGCGACGTCCCCATCGCGTCCGTGCCGTGCAGATCGTCGTCCTCGACGTGGATCGCCTTGTCCGCACCCATCGACAACGCCTTGCGCAGCGCGTCCTTGGCATCCTCCGGACCCACCGTCAACACGGTGATCTCCACGTCGTCGTCCGAGTTCTCGGAGATCTGCAACGCCTGCTCGACCGCGTACTCGTCCAGCTCCGACAGCAGACCGTCCACATCATCCCGGTCCACGGTCAGGTCATCGGCGAAGTGCCGGTCGCCCGTGGCATCCGGCACGTACTTCACGGTGACAACGATCCTCAAGCTCACGCCGGCTCTCCTACTGCAATCGTCTTTTACTGGGCGGCTGTGCTGCTGCGTCGAAAAACGCCTTGTACCAGGCAGCATAGGCGCCTGAAGCGGACTCTTCCGGTCGGGGCGGCCCGCGCTCCGAACGAAATATTACTCGTCAGTACATCCAGACTATGCCCGCTAAGCAAGCGCTTTGAACTGTGACGTTGCCAATGCTCCGTAATCGCCCGGAGCTGGGAACTCTCAGTCGCGCAGCGCGTTGAAGCGGCCCTGGTGGTAGAGGAGCGGGCGGCCCGCGCCCGGCAGGTCCCCGCAGACCGCCTCGGCGAGCACGATCCGGTGGTCGCCCGCGGGCACCCGGGCGATCACCTTGCAGACCATCCAGGCCAGGACGCCGTCGAGGACCGGAACCCCCTCGGGCCCTTCGGTCCAGCGCGTGGGCGCGCCGAAGCGGTCGGCGCCGCTGCGCGCGAAGGTCGCGGCGAGGTCCGCCTGGTCCTCGGCGAGTATGTGCACGCCGACGTGGCCGGCCTCCGCGACGGTGGGCCAGCTGGAAGCGCCCACGCCGATCCCGAAGGAGATCACGGGCGGCTGGGCGGAGACGGAGGTGAGGGAGGTGGCGGTGAAGCCGACGGGCGCGCCGCCCGCCGCCGTGATCACCGCGACACCCGAGGCGTGCTGCCGGAAGACGGAGCGGAGGAGATCGGGGCCGGCCGGCAGAGCGGTGCGCAGGTCAGGTGTGACCGTCATGGAATTGTCCTTCTGCGGGAGGGTGCGAGCGGGGTCCGAGGCTGCGTCAGGCACGACAACGGGCGCTCGAACAGCGCGCGAGATCGACGTGGACCCGCTGGTGGAGAAGGAGTTCCGGCGGCATAGGGTCAGACTGACGATACGTGCTGCGTGCAGTCAAGTGCGTTCCGTCATCTGGGAGATGCGTCACCCCCGCACCACCGCGGGTGAGGGCGTCACACGGCTTCGCCGAGCGCGGCGATGACATCGGCCTTGCGCGGCTGCCCCGCCGCCCTGCGCACCTCGCGGCCGTGGGCGTCAAGGACGAGCACGGTCGGCGTCCTGACCACGCCGACGGCGCGGACCAGGTCGAGTCTCGCCTCGGCGTCGATCTCGATGTGCGAGACACCGGGCACCAGTTCGGCGACGTCGCCGAGCACCCGCCGGGTGGCCCGGCAGGGCGCGCAGAAGGCGCTGGAGAACTGGACCAGCGTCGCCCGCTCCCCCAGCTCCGCACCCAACTGCTCGGTACCGAGAGTCACTTCGCCCACGGTCACTCCTGTCCTCGTTTGTCCGTCGTCTCCGGTACAGCGCTCGAACGTCTCCGCTCATTCCGGCCAACGTGACCAGGATCTCGCGCGCCGCCGGAACCAGGACTGGCCACCCGGCCGTTCTTGGGGCACGATCTGCGCAAGCCGCAATACCTACGGCTCCGTAACTTAACGCCGGGAACCGTCCCACCCATCACGTTCCCCAGGCACTTCAGAAGGGTCCTCCCTCTCCATGGCAGAGCTCGTCTACCGTCCGGTCATCGGCGCCGCGAAAACGATGTTCAAGGCGCTCGACCTGAAGATCGACTGCAAGGGCTCGGAGAACATTCCGCGCTCGGGCGGTGCCGTCCTGGTCAGCAATCACATCAGCTACCTGGACTTCATCTTCGACGGCCTGGCCGCGCTGCCGCAGAAGCGTCTGGTCCGGTTCATGGCCAAGGAGTCGGTGTTCCGGCACAAGATCTCCGGTCCGCTGATGCGCAGCATGAAGCACATCCCGGTGGACCGTTCGCAGGGTGAGCACGCGTACCAGCACGCTCTGCAGTCGCTGCGCGCGGGCGAGGTCGTCGGGGTGTTCCCGGAGGCGACGATCTCGGAGTCGTTCACGCTGAAGAGCTTCAAGACGGGCGCGGTGCGGCTGGCCCAGGAGGCCGGGGTGCCGCTGATCCCGATGGCGCTGTGGGGCACGCAGCGGGTCTGGACGAAGGGGCGCCCGCGCAACTTCAAGCGGCACCACATCCCGATCACGATCCGGGTCGGCGAGGCCGTGGAGGCTCCGTCCGACCAGTACGCGGGGGCGATCACGCGCCGCCTGCGCACCCGCGTGCAGGAGCTCCTCGAAGCGGCGCAGCGCGCCTATCCCGTACGCCCCAAGGGCCCGAACGACACGTGGTGGATGCCGGCCCACCTCGGCGGCACGGCCCCGACGCCCGAAGAGGTCAAGGCCGCCGAGGCCGGCTGAGTCGGGTACGGCGGGACCGCGTCACCCCCGGAATTCCGGTCGGTTCCGCCGCCTCAGAGGGTGAGCGAGTCGGGCAGGTTCTCCCACAGGTACGGACGGTCCGGGGCGGCGCGCAGCACGTCGAGCACCGCGGGATGCGGCGCGTCGAAGACCGCCGGATAGTCCTCCTCGCCCGATCGCGGATCGGGCACCCAGGCCAGCAGCTCCCCCTCCAGCGAGAATTGGGCGTCGACGCCCGGCTTGTTCCCGCGGCAGTCCTGCCGGTGCCACGCGCCGTGGAACCGTACGGCGATGAGCCCGTGCACGCACCAGCCCGTTCCGGCGTCGTGCGTCAGCCGCTGGTAGCAGAGCCCCGCGGGGATGTCCTCCGCACGCAGCAGGGCCGTCAGGGCGTGCGCCTTGGCGTGGCAGATGCCGGTGCCCTTCTCCAGGACGTCGGAGGCCCGCCAGGTGACGCGCGGGTCACCGCTGTCGGCGGAGTGCGGGATCGCGTCACGTACGTACTCGTAGGCGGCGCGCGCGTATGCATATGAGTCGACGGATTCTTTCGCGAGTCGCGCGGCCGTCTCCCGGACCAGCGGGTGATGGTGATCGATGACGTCGTCCGCCGCCAAATAGGCGGAGAGATCAGGGTTCTGCTGGATCAGCTGCATGGCACGCGAGCATAGGTATGCGGTCGACCGTCAGTCAATGACTTTACGGTCGACCGCATATCTATGCAGCACTTCGGTGTCCGGAGCGGTTAGCGCGCCATCTCCTCCTTGAGGGCCGCGACGAACCCGTCGACGTCCTCCTCGCGGGTGTCGAAGGCGCACATCCAGCGGACGTCACCGGCCGCCTCGTCCCAGAAGTAGAAGCGGTAGTGCTTCATCAGGCGCTCGGCGACCTCGTGCGGGAGGCGGGCGAAGACGCCGTTGGCCTGCACCGGGTGGAGGATCTCCACGCCGTCCACGGCGCGTACGCCCTCGGCGAGGCGCTGGGCCATCTCGTTGGCGTGCCGGGCGTTGCGCAGCCACAGGTCCTTGGCGAACAGCGCCTCCAGCTGCACCGACACGAAGCGCATCTTGGACGCGAGCTGCATGGACAGCTTGCGCAGGTGCTTCATGTGGCGCACGGCGTCCTGGTTGAGGACGACGACGGCCTCGCCGAAGATCGCGCCGTTCTTGGTGCCGCCGAGGGAGAGAATGTCGACGCCGACCGCGTTCGTGAACGTCCGCATCGGGACGTCCAGGGACGCGGCCGCGTTGGCTATCCGCGAGCCGTCGAGGTGCACCGTCATGCCGTGCTGGTGGGCGTGGTCGCAGATCGCGCGGATCTCGTCGGGCGTGTACAGCGTGCCCAGTTCGGTGGACTGCGTGATCGAGACGACCTGCGGCATCGCGCGGTGCTCGTCGTCCCAGCCGTACGCCTGCCGGTCGATGAGCTCGGGCGTGAGCTTGCCGTCCGGGGTCGGGACGGTGAGCAGTTTCAGGCCGCCCATGCGCTCGGGGGCGCCGCCCTCGTCGACGTTGATGTGCGCGGACTCGGCGCAGATCACCGCGCCCCAGCGGTCAGTGACCGCCTGGAGCGCGACGACGTTGGCCCCCGTGCCGTTGAAGACCGGGAAGGCCTCGGCGGTCGGGCCGAAGTGGCTGCGGATGATCTGCTGGAGATGGGCCGTGTAGTCGTCCTCGCCGTACGCGACCTGGTGCCCGCCGTTGGCGAGGGCGAGGGCCGCCAGCACCTCGGGGTGGGTTCCCGCGTAGTTGTCGCTGGCGAAGCCCCTGGTGGTGGGGTCGTGATGCCGGCGGGCGTCGGTCTTCGGAGGATTCACGGCTTCTCGGTCAGCCACAGACGGGTCCCGTTCACTTCGGCGGCGGGCTTGTCCCAGACGCCGGTGATGGCCTCGGCCAGCTCCTTGACGTCCGTGAAGCCCGCGAACTTCGCGTTGGGGCGCTCCGCGCGCATCGCGTCGTGCACCAGCGCCTTCACCACCAGGATCGCAGCCGCCTGCCGTGGACCGGCATCGCCCCCGGCCTTGCGGAACGCGTCCCCGAGGGCGAGCGTCCAGGCCTCGGCGGCGGCCTTGGAGGCGGCGTACGCGGCGTTCCCGGCGGTCGGCCTGGAGGCTCCCGCGGCGCTGATCAGCAGATAGCGTCCGCGCTCGGAGCGGCCGAGCGCGCCCTCGAACGCGAGCGAGGTGTGCTGCACGGTACGGATCAGCAGCTTTTCGAGCAGGTCCCAGTCGGCGAGGTCGGTCTCGGCGAAGGAGGCGCTGCCGCGCCAGCCGCCGACGAGGTGGACGACACCGTCGACCCGCCCGAAGTCCTTCTCGATGCGGTCCGCCCAGTCGCGGGTGGCCTGGAGGTCGAGGAGGTCCACGGTGTCGCCGACGACCGTGGCGCCGCCATGGGCGTAACGCGCCTCGTCGACGGCCTCGGCCAGGCGCTCGGCGTCCGCGTCGGCGCCGATGACCGTGGCACCGGCCTCGGCGAGCCGCTTGAGCGCGGCGCGGCCCGCGGGCCCGGCCGCCCCGGCGACCGCGATCACGGCACCGCCCAGCGTGTCCTTGGGCGTGACATCGGCGGTGTCGGTGGAGTCCGTCATGGCAGTCGCCTCCTGCGGTACGGGGTTGCTCACGCGGCCACCCGCTCGGCGCCCGCCGCCGTGATGCCCTTGGTCGAGGCGATCACGTTCTTCAGCTTCTTGGAAAGCGCCTCATAGAACATGCTCAGCGGAAACTCGTCCGGAAGCACCTCGTCCACCAGCTTGCGCGGCGGGAGCGAGGTGTCCAGGGCGTCGGGGCCCTTGGCCCAGCGCGAGCCCGGGTGCGGGGCGAGGTACGTCGACACCAGGTCGTACGCCGCGAACCAGTGCACGAGTTTCGGACGGTCGATGCCGTCGCGGTACAGCTGCTCGATCTCGCCGCACAGCTGGTTCGTCACCTCGGGGGCGCGCTGCCAGTCGATGTGCAGCTTGTTGTCGGTCCAGCGGACGACGTCGTGCTTGTGCAGGTACGCGAAGAGGAGCTGGCCACCCAGACCGTCGTAGTTGCGGACGCGCTCGCCGGTGACCGGGAAGCGGAACATCCGGTCGAAGAGGACCGCGTACTGCACGTCACGCCCCTGCGGGACGCCGTCGGCCTCCAGCTTCACCGCCTCCTTGAAGGCCGTGAGGTCGCAGCGCAGCTCTTCGAGGCCGTACATCCAGAACGGCTGGCGCTGCTTGATCATGAACGGGTCGAAGGGCAGGTCGCCGTGGCTGTGCGTGCGGTCGTGGACCATGTCCCACAGCACGAACGCCTGCTGGCAGCGGTCCTGGTCGCCGACCATCTCCCGGATGTCGTCGGGCAGTTCGAGGCCGAGGATGTCCACGGCCGCCTCGGTGACCCGGCGGAAGCGGGCCGCCTCGCGGTCGCAGAAGATGCCGCCCCAGGAGAACCGCTCCGGCGCCTCGCGCACGGCGATGGTCTCGGGGAAGAGCACCGCCGAGTTCGTGTCGTAGCCGGAGGTGAAGTCCTCGAAGGTGATGCCGCAGAAGAGCGGGTTGTCGTAACGGGTCGCCTCCAGTTCGGCGAGCCAGTCCGGCCACACCATCTTCAGGACGACGGCCTCCAGGTTCCGGTCCGGGTTGCCGTTCTGCGTGTACATCGGGAAGACCACCAGGTGCTGGAGGCCGTCCCGGCGCCGCGCGGCGGGCTGGAAGGCGAGCAGGGAGTCCAGGAAGTCGGGGACCGCGAAGCCGCCGCCGGCCCAGCGCCGCAGGTCGCCCACGAGCGCGTCCAGGTACGCGGCGTCGTGCGGCAGCAGCGGGGCGAGCCGCCCGACCGCGGTCACGACCCGCTCCACGGCCTGCTCGGCAACGGCCGCCGACGGGGCGCCCTCGGCGTCGAGATCGATGGACCCGTCCTTGTCCTGCCAGGTCCTGATCTCCTCGACGGCGTCCTTGAGCACGGGCCAGGCGGGGTGCTCCACCACCCTGTCGCCCATCCCCTGGACCGGAGGAACGGTCTCCTCCACGGTCTGCTGCACAAGAATTTCCGTCATGTCTCATCCTCCACGGGAGAACCTCGCGTATGGACACCGTATGCATGCAAGGTTCTCCGCGACAAGAGGAGACTCGGGAAATTATCCTGCCCAACCCCCTGCATCACCGTCGTTTTTCCTGTCCCGACCGCTTGAAACGATGATCTCGACCACATCCGCGAGGGCTTGGCGGGCGTCGTCGAGCAGTTCGGGGAAGCCGAAGAAGCCGTGGAACATGCCCGGGAAGCGGCTTTCGGTGACCGGGACACCGGCGTCCCGCAGGGCACTCGCGTACGCCCGTCCCTCGTCGCACAGGGGGTCGCAGCCCGCGGTGACGACGTGCGCGGCCGGGAGTCCCGTGAGGTCCTGGGCGAGGAGCGGCGAGACACGGGGGTGGGCCGGGTCGCCGTCGGGGCCGAGGTACTGCTCACGGAACCAGGCGCAGTGGGCGGCCGTCAGGAAGTACCCGTCGGCGTTGTCGGCGAACGAGCCGGTCTTCTGGCGGGCGTCGGTCGCCGGGTAGACGAGGAGCTGGCGGGCGATCGCGGGCCCGCCCTCGTCGCGGGCGATCTGGGCGACGACCGCGGCGAGGTTGCCGCCCGCGCTGTCCCCGGCCACGCTCAGCGCCGCGGCGTCCGCGCCGAGTTCGGCCGCGTGCCCGGCGACCCAGCGCACGGCGGCGTACGCGTCGTCGACCGCCGCGGGGAAGCGGTGCTCGGGGGCGAGCCGGTAGTCCACGGACACGACGACGGCACCGGCGTCGCGGCACAGGGCGCGGGCGGTGGAGTCATGGCTGTCGAGGTCGCAGATGACCCAGCCGCCGCCGTGGAAGAAGACGACGACCGGGACCGGCCCGGCGGCGTCCTCCGGCCGGTAGATCCGTACCGGGATCGGAGGGCCGTCGGCGGCCCCGGGTATCTCCCGGTCCTCGACCGCGCCCACGGCCGGCGCGGGGAACGGCGACGCGGGCGCCGCCGCGAGGATGCGGCGGGCTTCGGCGGCGTCGGTGACGGTGCCGCCGAGATCGGGGAAGGCGGCGGTCATCGCGTCCACGAGGGGGCGGGCCTCCGGGGCGAGGCGGTCCGGGGTCGTCATGGCGGCTCCTTGACGGGTTGTCTGTCGGCTGACGGTGGGCGGGGGCCGGTCGCGCGGTTCCCCGCGCCCCTGGATAGCACCTCGGCCGCCGCCCGGTGGCCGCTTCTCGCGCGGTTCCCCGCGCCCCTACCCCTCCCGCCGGAAATGCGGGATCACCGTCTCTCCCCATTGCCGCAACGTCTCCAGACATGCCGCCTGCGGCACCGTGCCCATCTGGATCAGGCACATGATCTCGTCGGCGCCGGCATCACGGAGACGTTCCACGTAGGCGATGGCGTCCGCCGCCGTGCCGTAGGCATGGTCGGCGTTGAAGGTGGCGGTGGCGCTCGGGCGGACCGGGATGTGCTGTTCGTGCAGGCGGGCCACGACCTGCTCGGCGGCCCTGCGCATCTCGGCGGCCTCGTCGGTGCCCTCGACCACGGCCTCGTCGGGGATCCCGGCACCGCCGTACCAGTGCCCGATGGACTGGGCGAAGAAGCGCTGGCCGCGGATCCCGATGGCGCGCGCCGCCTCCCGGTCGTCGAGGACGATCGTGGGGCACAGCACCGAGAAGTGGTCGTTGACGACGGAGGAGACGAGGCGTTCGGAGGTCCGGGCCGCCGTCGCCGCGTCGTAGACCCGGCGCATCTCGGCGATCGACTCCGGTCCGGCGAAGCCCATCACCAGGGCCCCCACGCCGAGTTCGGCGGCCTGGCGCAGGGTCTCGGTGCGGCTGCAGGCCAGGAAGAGGGGCGGGTGCGGGGTCTGGGCGGGGCGCGGCAGGATCGGGTGCGGGTCGATGTCGAGGAGCGGGCCGTGGTGCTCCAGCTCGTCCTTCTCCCACGCCTTGCCGATGATGCGCAGCGCTTCCTCGACCTCCTGGGTCGTGCGCTCCTTGTCGACGCCGCACAGGGACGTCTCCTGCACCGTGCCGCCCCGCCCCGCCCCGAGGTCGAGCCGCCCGCCCGACAGCAGGTCGAGCGTGGCGGCGCGTTCGGCGACGCGGGCGGGGTGGTTGAAGGCGAACGGCATGCAGACCACACCGTGCCCGACGCGGATGCGGGAGGTCCGGGCCGCGACCCAGGTCAGGAAGATCTCCGGCGCCGACATGTGCGCGTACCACTTGAGGGAGTGGTGCTCCACGGCCCAGATCCGGTCGAACCCCATCTCCTCGGCGAGGACGGCCTGTTCGACGCAGTCGTGGAAGAGCCGGTGCTCGCGGTCGACGGTGGGGTCGGCGAGCTGCGCCTCGAAGATGACGGAGAACTTCACTGTTCCTCCCGGGAGTTGAGACAGAGCGGTGGGGCATCGCCTCCATATGACTATTAGGTATATGACGGAGCGTCAGAAATAGGAAGGGGTGGGCGCCGGCCGCCCGGATCCTCAGCTCGCGGCGAGCAGGTTCAGCGTGTCCACGACCCGGTTCGAGAAGCCCCACTCGTTGTCGTACCAGGCGACCACCTTGACGTGGCGGCCGTCGACGCGCGTCAGGGCCGCGTCGAAGATCGAGGACGCCGGGTTGCCGACGATGTCGGACGAGACCAGCTCCTCCTCGGAGTACTCCAGGACACCGGCGAGGGGGCCGTCGGCGGCGGCGCGGTAGGCGGCGAGGACCTCGTCCCGGGTCACGTCGCGGGCGACCGTCGTGTTGAGCTCCACGATCGAGCCGACCGGGACGGGCACGCGGATCGAGTCGCCGGACAGCTTGCCGTCGAGGTTCGGCAGGACGAGGCCGATCGCCTTGGCGGCGCCGGTCGTGGTCGGCGTGATGTTGACGGCGGCGGCGCGGGCCCGGCGCGCGTCGCGGTGCGGGCCGTCCTGGAGGTTCTGCTCCTGGGTGTAGGCGTGCACGGTCGTCATGAAGCCGTGCTCGATGCCCGCGAGGTCGTCGAGGACGGCGGCGAGCGGCGCCAGCGCGTTCGTCGTGCAGGAGGCGTTCGAGACGATCGTGTGCAGGGCCGGGTCGTACCCGTCGCTGTTCACGCCGTACGCCAGGGTGATGTCGGCGCCGTCCGACGGGGCGGAGACGAGGACCTTCTTCGCGCCCGCGTCGAGGTGGGCGCGGGCGGCCTCGGCCGAGGTGAAGCGGCCGGTGGACTCCAGGACGATGTCGATGTCCAGCTCCGCCCAGGGCAGCTTGGCGGGCTCCCGCTCGGCCAGCACCTTGATGCGGCGGCCGTCGACGACGAGCGCGTCCCCGTCGGCGGACACCGGGCGGCCGAGCCGGCCCGCGGTCGAGTCGTAGGCGAGGAGGCGGGCGAGCGCGGTGGGCTCGGTGAGGTCGTTGACGGCGACGATCTCCAGGGCGGAGTCGCGCTCCAGGAGGGCGCGCAGGACGTTGCGTCCGATGCGGCCGAATCCGTTGATGGCGATGCGGGTCATGTGCGGTCTCCCGTCGGTCCGACGGAGCCGGTGCGTGCGGGACGACCGGCCCGTCCGGGGTGAGGTGCTGTCGCGGGCCGCCCGGCAGGGGCCGTGGTCCGTACAGCGGGAACGACTTCAGACTCGCTCGCCGCGGGCCCGGCCGACAGCGGCGGGAACGCCATGGTTCGCAAGGATCCCGCCAGCACCCACGGGTCGGGACTATTCGCCTCGGGCGAAGGTGCGCCGGTACTCGGTCGGTGTGGTGCCGAGGATGCGCTGGAAGTGCAGGCGCAGGTTGGCGCCGGTACCGAGGCCGACGTCGGCGGCGATCTGCTCGACGGCCAGCTGCGAGCGTTCGAGGAGTTCGCGGGCCAGGTCGATCCTGGCCCGCATCACCCACTGCATCGGCGTGTATCCGGTGTCCTCGACGAAGCGCCGGGAGAAGGTCCGCTCCGACACCGCCGCGTGCCGGGCGAGGATCTGCAGGGTGAGCGGGTCGCCGAGCCGGCTCAGGACCCATTCGCGGGTGGCGGCGAACCGTTCGCCGAGCGGCTCGGGGACGCTGCGCGGCACGTACTGCGCCTGGCCGCCGCTGCGGTAGGGGGCGGCGACCAGGCGCCGGGCCGCGTGGTTGGCCGCGGCCACGCCGAGGTCGGCGCGCAGGATGTGCAGGCACAGGTCGATGCCGGACGCGGCGCCCGCCGAGGTCAGCACGGTGCCCTCGTCGACGAAGAGGACGTTCTCGTCGACCCGGACGTGCGGGTACTGGTCGGCGAGCGCCTGGGTGTAGTGCCAGTGGGTCGTGGCCCGCCGGCCGTCGAGCAGGCCCGTCGCGGCGAGCGCGAAGGCGCCCGTGGAGATCGCGGCGAGCCGGGCGCCGCGTGCGTGGGCGGCGAGCAGCGCGTCGACGACCGCCGCGGGCGGCGCCTCCCGGTCCGGGAACCGGTAGCCGGGCACGAACACGATGTCCGCCCACTCCAGCGCCCCCAGGCCGTGGGCGACGGCGTACGACAGACCGTCGCCCCCGGTGACGAGGCCGGGCGCGGGCCCGCACACCCGGACCTCGTACGGCATGCTCGCGCGGGTCGTGAACACCTGGGCGGGGATCCCCACGTCCAGCGGTTTCGCCCCTTCGAGGACGAGGACGGCGACGCGGTGCGGGCGGGCGGAGACGGACACGCGCCCGAGGGTACGGGGCGCACGGACGGGACCGGCCGCGCCGCACCTTAGGCTGGCCGTTGTCATCCCCGTGCCCCGGACCTGGAGTTCGCCGTGTTCGACGCCGTGCCCGCCTACCCGTACAGCGACCAGCCGCGGGAGGCGCATCCGCTGCTCGCGCCGGTGCTCGGCCTGCTCGGTACCTGGCGCGGCCGGGGCCGTGGCGGGTATCCAACGCTGGACGCCGACTTCGCCTACGCCCAGGAGGTCACGTTCAGCCACGACGGGCGGCCCTTCCTGCACTACGAGGCCCGCGCCTGGCTGGTCGACGCGGACGACGCGCCGCTGCGCCCCGCCGCCCGCGAGAGCGGCTGGTGGCGGCTGCGGCCCGACGGCCGGGTGGAGGTGCTGATCACGCAGCCGACCGGCATCGCGGAGATCATGGCCGGCACGGTGGACGGCACGACGGTGGCGCTGGCCACCGAGGGCGTGGCGCTGACGCCGACCGCGAAGAAGGTCGAGGCGACCACCCGCCGGTACACGCTCACCGAGCCCGGCACGCTCGACTTCGTGCACGAACTCGCGGCGGTGGGGCAGCCGTTGCAGCATCACCTGACGGCCCGGCTGCACCGCGCGACGGCGTAGCCCCCGGCCTCTTGCGCCCGCCTCCCCGGCGAACTTCAATGCGGACGCATGCCGACACCTCGACTCCCGCAGACCGCCTGGGCCGTGCTCGGGCTGCTCTCCTTCCCGGGCGAGCGGACCGGGTACGAGCTGAAGAAGTGGGCGGACTCCTCCCTGCGGTTCTTCTACGGAGCGCCCGCGTTCAGCCAGATCTACGCGGAGCTGCGCCGCCTGGAGGACCTCGGCTACGTGACCTCACGGCGCTCGGGGCCCGAGGAGCCGCGGGCGAAGCGGGCGTACACGATCACCGAGGAGGGGCGGGCCGCGCTGGCGACCTGGGCGGCGGGCACCCACGATCCCGGTGCGGTGTCGCTCAAGCACCCGGTGCTGCTGCGGGTCTGGCTGGGGCACCTCGCCGAGCCGGAGCGGCTGCGCGAGCTGGTCGCGGAGCACGTGACGCGCGCCGAGGACGAGCTGAGGGACGTACGGGACGCGCTGGCGAAGGCGGACGGGGTGGAGGCGTGGGCGCATCCGCAGATCGCGCTGCGCTGGAGCGAGCGCCGGCTGGTGGCCGAAGTGGAGCTGGCGCGCGGCATGCTGGCGGATCTGGCGGCGCTCGGCCCGGGTCAACCCGTGGAGGACTCGCCCACGCACGGGTGACGTCGCCGGGTGCCGGTGCGGTGGGGCGGTAGGACGGTCGGCGTCCCCGTCCCGCACCGTCAGGCACCCTCAGGAGGGCACCCGTCGTGAGCATCCGAGCCGTTCTCGTCGCCGCCGTCGTCACCGGACTGCTCCTGGGGATCGTGGGAACCCGGGAGGGCGATTCCGGCCACCTGCGTCACACCGGTTCGGTGACGGAGTCCGGCCGTTAGGCTGCGGCTGGGAGACCTGTCACCTGGGTACGCACTCGCGTGACAGCAGAGCCGCCGTCGACGGAAGCGAGACCGCCTTGAACTTCCTCACCATCGGACATCGCGGAGCCATGGGCGTCGAACCCGAGAACACCCTGCGCTCCTTCGTCGCCGCCGAACGGGCGGGACTCGACCTCATCGAGCTGGATCTGCACCTGAGCAAGGACGGCGCGCTCGTCGTCATGCACGACGCCGACGTGGACCGCACGACGGACGGCAGCGGCCCGATCGCCGAGCAGACCCTCGCGGAGCTGCGCACGCTCGACGCGGGGCGCGGTGAGCGGATCCCGGTCTTCGAGGAGGTCCTGGACGCGGTGGACGCACCGCTCCAGGCGGAGATCAAGACCGTCACGGCGGCGCAGGCGCTCGCCGAGGTCATGCTGCGCCGCGATCTGGTGGACCGGGTCGAGGTGATCTCGTTCCACGACGAGGCGATCGCGGAGATCGCGCGGCTCGTGCCGGGAGTGCGCACCGCCCTCGTCGCGAGCCGCTACGGCACCGACGTGGTCCAGCGGGCCGTGGCCGTCGGCGCCACGACGCTCGTGCTGAACATCCGCCGGCTCACCCAGGAGATCGTCGAGCACGCCCGCAAGGCCGACCTGCGGATCATCGGCTGGGTCGTGAACACCCAGGACGACCTGCGGCTCGTACGGGCGCTCGGTCTCGACGGGGCGACCACCGACTATCCGGAGATCAAGCGGACGGGCCGGTTCACCGCGTAGCGCGGGCCGGGCTCACCCCAGCGGCTTGACCAGCAGCTCGAACTGGAGGTCGGGGCGCTGGGGAATGCCGAAGCGCTCGTCGCCGTACGGGAAGGGGCTCATCTCTCCCGTACGGCGGTAGCCGCGGCGCTCGTACCAGGCGATGAGCTCGTCGCGCACGGAGATCACCGTCATGTGCATCTCCCGCACGTCCCAGATCTCGCGCGCCCGGCGCTCGGCCTCCGCGATGATCTGCTTGCCGAGACCCGCGCCCTGGAGTGCGGGGCTGACGGCGAACATGCCGAAGTAGGCGGCGGTGTCCCGGTGCTCCAGCTGGCAGCAGGCGACGATCGTGCCGTCCCGCTCGACGGTGAGCAGCCGGCTGTCGGGGTCCTTGACGACCGCGAGCACCCCGTCCGGGTCGGTGCGCTGCCCCTGGAGGATGTCCGCCTCCGTGGTCCAGCCGGAGCGGCTGGCGTCCCCGCGGTAGGCCGACTCGATGAGCGCCACGAGCGCGTCGGCGTCCTCGGGAACGGCGTCACGGTAGGTCAGGGCGGCGGTCATGGAGGACTCTCCGATCTCGTGCGGGTGCGGGCCTGTCGGCGCCGTCGAGATTAACCCGGCCGCACTACTGTGCGTCGGCATGGTTCATGTACTGAGCAGCAGAGTCCTTCTCCGGCCGGTCGATCCCGAGCGGTCGCGGTGGTTCTACGGCGATGCCCTGGGGCTCGCCGTGTACCGCGAGTTCGGCACCGGCCCGGAGCGGGGCACGGTGTACTTCCTCGGCGGCGGCTTCCTCGAGGTGTCGGGGCGGGCCGCGGAGCCGCCCGCCCCGCATCTGCGGCTGTGGCTCCAGGTGGCGGACGTGGCCGCCGCGCACGAGGAGCTGACGGCGGCCGGGGTGGCGGTGCTGCGGGAGCCGGTCCAGGAGCCGTGGGGCCTGGTCGAGATGTGGATCGCGGATCCGGACGGACACCGCATCGTGCTCGTGGAGGTGCCGCGGGACCATCCGATCCGGTACCGGCCGGGGATCTAGGACGGCACACGGGCGTGGGGGATCATGCCGCACCCACCGAATGGCGTAGCCCGATCCCCCGTCGTCCGGAATGTGGACATCCGCAGACGGCGCTGACGTGCGGCGATCCGGTTCAGGCCGGAGGATGGCGCTGATCCGGGGATTCGGCGGCGCCGATCCGGATAGACGCAAGACCGGCACGGCCCTCGCAGTCAAGCCCAGGAGAAATCCGAGATGACCGCTCCCCGGAACACGAACGCTTCCCGTACCTCGAATGTGCCGCGGATCCTGATCGTCGGCGGCGGATTCGCCGGGATGGAATGCGCGCACAAGCTGGAGAAGGAGCTGAAGCCCGGCGAGGCCGTGCTGAAACTCATCAGTCCGATGGACCACCAGCTCTATCTCCCGCTGCTGCCGCACGTCGCGTCCGGAGTGCTGACTCCGCAGTCGGTGGCCGTACCGCTGCGCCGGATGCTGCGGCGCACCGCGATCCTGCCGGGCGGCGCGGTCGGCGTCGACCCGGAGGCGAAGGCCGTCGTCGTACGGAAGATCAACGGCGAGGAGATCGTCGAGCGCTACGACCACCTCGTCCTGACCCCGGGCAGTGTCACCCGGCAGTTCGACATCCCGGGCGTCGACGAGCACGCGGTGGGGGTGAAGACCCTCGCGGAGGCGGCCTGGATCCGTGACCACGTGATCTCGCAGCTGGACCTCGCCGCGGCCAGCTCGGACCCGGCCGAGCGGGAGGCACGGCTCCAGTTCGTCGTCGTGGGCGGCGGATACGCGGGCACGGAGACGGCCGCCTATCTCCAGCGGCTGACGACGTCCGCCGTGAAGCGGTATCCGGGGCTCGACCCCAAGGACATCAAGTGGCATCTGGTCGATGTGGCGCCGAAGCTGATGCCGGAGCTGGGCGACCGGCTCGGTGACAAGGCGATGGCGATCCTGGAGCGGCGCGGGCTGCACGTCTCGCTCGGGGTGTCCGTGGCCAAGGCCACCGAGTCCACCGTGACGCTGACGGACGGCCGGGAGCTGCCCTGCCACACGCTGATCTGGACGGCCGGTGTCGCCCCGAGCCCGCTGGTCGCCACGCTCGGCGCGGAGACGAACCGGGGCCGGCTCGTGGTCACGCCCCGGCTGACCGTGCCGGGCCTGGACGGCGTCTTCGCGCTCGGCGACGCCGCGGCCGTGCCCGACCTCGCCAAGGGCGGCGACGCGATCTGCCCGCCGACCGCGCAGCACGCGATGCGGCAGGGCTGGGCGGCGGCCCGCAATGTGCTCGCCGCCGTGCGCGGCACCCCTCTGACGCCGTACCGCCACAAGGACCTCGGACTGGTGGTCGACCTCGGCGGCATCCAGGCGGTGTCGAAGCCGATGGGCGTGCAGCTGACCGGGCTGCCCGCGCAGGTCGTCGCGCGCGGCTACCACCTGGGGGCGCTGCGGACGCTGACGGCGCGGTTCCGGACGGCGGCGAACTGGGGCCTGAACGCGGTCGCGGGCGACGACTTCGTCCGCACCGGGTTCCAGCGGCACCGGCCCGCCACGCTCAAGGACTTCGAGATGACGGACGCGTATCTGTCGCCGGAGGAGATCCACGCGGCGGTCAGCGCGCAGGTCGCGGGCCGGGCGATGACGCCGCAGCGCCCGGACCTGCCGATCGCGCAGCTCCCGGAGTAGTCGCTCAGGCAGGTCCGTCCGGTCGCATCCCCGACAGCCGTGCGCGGCAGGCGAGTTGGAGGGCCAGGCGGGTGTCCGGGTCGGTGAGGTCGGCGCCCGTGAGCTCCGTGACGCGACGGATGCGGGCGCCGACGGCGTTGCGGTGCAGGTGGAGGAGTTCGGCGGCGCGGGCCGGCGAGTTGTTGTGGTCGAGGTAGGCCTGGAGCGTGCGCAGCAGCGGCTCCGCCTTGTCCTCGCCCAGTTTCAGTACGGGGGCGAGGAGTTCGCCGGTCGCCGCGTGCGCGGTGTCGGAGGCGTACCACTCCATCAGCATGCGGTCCAGGCCCGCCGCGTCGTGCGCGGTGACCGAGGTGCCGTCGGGCGGGGCCTGGAGGGCGGCGCGGGCCTCGCGGGCCGAGGTGCGCACGCCGAGGGGACCGCGGTGCGCCGCGCCGAGCCCGCCGCGCAGTCCGGCGTCGGGGTGCCGGGCGCGCAGCGCGTCCAGGGTGCGGCGGGCGAGGGCGAGGGCGGCGCGGCCGGTCTCGGGGCCCGGGGGCGCGGGGCGGGTGGCGAGCAGGACGAGGGCGTCGTCGACGAGCGCGGCGTGCCACTGGGCGGTGTCGTCGGCGGCCCGCAGCCGGGTCAGGGTGCGGGCCGCGAGGCCGTCGAGGAGGCCGTAGCGGTCGGCGGGCGCGAGGCCGGGCGCCTCGACGCGCAGCGCCGTGTGGTGGCCGTCGACGGGCAGGCCGAGGGCGCGGCCGCGCGCGGCGAGGCCGGGGGTCCGCTCCTGCGGCGCGGCGAGGAGCTCGGCGAGCAGCTGGCCGCGGGAGCGCACGGGCAGGTCGCCGTGGCCGCCGCCGGCCGCCGCGAGCACCGCCAGGGCCAGCACGCTCCGTACCGCGGTGCCGGCGTGCCCGGGGCGGTCCGGTGCCGCGAGGGTGATCTCGCCGTCGGGGCCGAGGGCGCTCGCGCACGTCTCGCCGGGGCCCGCCGCGCGTCGCTCCACGGGGACGCCGAGGACCCGCGCGGCGACGGTGGCGGCACGCTCGGGGTCCCCCGCGGTGCCCGGCAGCCGCCGCGCGGCGTCGCCGACGCGGGCCAGCGCGTCGGCGGCTCCCCCGGCCACGGCGCGGTCGACGGCGACGGCCAGCGCGGCCAGATCGCCGGTGGCGCGCAGCACGGCGACCCGGCCGCGGTGGGCGAGGGAACTCAGGGTGGTCAGGGCGGGGTCGTCCGGGGCGCCGGGCTCGGTGGTGTCCTCCCCGGTGAGCACCAGCGCCGCGGCCCCGGCCGCCGCCGCGTCCCGTACGGCGACGTCGAGGAGGTGGGCGGGGACCGTCGCGAGGAGGACCGCGACGGCGCCGGGCGGCACCGCGGGGATGCGGTCGGCGCGGGTCTCCAGCCGGACGCCGGTCACCTCGACCGCGTCGAGCGGCCCTGCCAGGTGGTGCAGTCCGGTCAGGCCCGGGGCGGTGAGCAGCTCGGCGAGGTGCGGCATGGCGGAAGTGTGCTCCGGGCACATCACACGGCGCAACCCTGGGCTGTTGGCCCATGGGACGGGCGGTGCCACTCCGTAGGCTGAGGGCATGCACCTGGACGCGGAAGCCCTCATCGACTTCGCGCGGGGCTGCGCCGTCCTCGGTTCCGGGGGCGGCGGCCCCGTCGCCGACACGCTGCCGGTCGCCGCGCAGGCGATCGAGGAGTGCGGTCCCGTGCCGGTCGTCGCGCCGGACGCGCTCGCCGACGACGCGCTGATGCTGCCGGTCAGCCTCGTCGGGTCGCCGGCCGTCGCCGCGGAGCGGATCGGCGGGCGCGCGGAGGCGGAGCGGCTCGCGGCGCACGTGGCCGGGCTGCACGGCCGCCCGGTGGCCGCCGTGATGTCCGGCGAGATCGGCGGGCAGAACGGCCCGTTCACCGTGGCCTGCGCGGCCCGGCTCGGGGTGCCGCTGCTCGACGCGGACTCCATCGGGCGGGCGTTCCCGCGGCTGGACCAGAACGTCCTCGAACTGGCCGGGCTCTCGCCCTCGCCCGCCGTCCTGGCCGACGAGTACGGGCGCACGGTCGTCCTCGACCACATCGACGGCGCCTACCTGGAGGAACTGGCACGGCAGGTCGTCGCGGTGTTCGGCGGGCGCGCCGTCTCCGCGGACTATCCGCTGACCGCCGGGCAGGCCGCCCGGCACGCGGTGCGGGGTTCGGTGACGCGGGCCGTCCGGCTCGGCCGCGGCGAGGAGCCCGTTCCGCTGCTCACGGGCAAGGTCGCCGCGGTGCGCCGGCCCGGCGACGGCGCGGCCGGCGTCCTCCTGGAGGGCACCGGTGCCGACGCGGGCCGCCTGGTGCAGGTGCGGGCGCGCAGCGAGTTCGTCGCGGCGATGGAGGACGGCCGGGCGCTCGCCCTGGTGCCGGACGTCATCGCCCTGATCGACGCGCGCACCGGCTGGGCGGTGCCGGTCGAGGAGGCCAGGTACGGGCTGCGGGTGCGGCTCGTGACGCTCGCGGCGGACCCGGTCTGGTACACGGAGGCGGGGCTGCGGCTCGCGGGCCCGGCGGCGTTCGGTCTTGACGGGCTGACGCACGGCCCCGGCCGGGAGGAGGCACGGTGACCGTTACCGTCGGCGTGGACGTCGGCCCCAGCAGCACCGACGCCGTCCTGCTCGACGCCGGGCGGCCGGTGCTCGCCGTGAAGGTGCCCTCGCGGCCGGGCGACGCGGTCGGGTCGCTGGTCGGTGCCGTGACCCGGCTGCCCGCGGACCAGCGGGCCCGGGCCGGGGCGCTGGCCGTCGGGCTGCGGGTCGCCGCACGCGCGGTGACCGGGCGGTCGGGACTCGCGCGGGTCGGCGTGCTCAGGATCGGGGGCGCGGCCGCCGACACCGTACGTCCGCTGTTCGGCTGGCCCGAGGAGCTGCGGGCCGCCGTGTGCGCGGGGGTGGCGAACGTCGCGGGCGGCACCGGCCTCGCGCCGCTGGACGGGGCGCCGCTGGACGAGCCGGCGATCGCCGCGTTCGGGGCCGAACTGGCGGGACGCGCCGAGGCGTTCGCGGTCAGCTCGGTGTTCGCACCGGTCGACGGCGCCCAGGAGCGGGAGGCCGCGCGCATCCTGCGGGCGCACGTCGGCCCCGACGTCCCGATACTGCTGTCCGGCGCGGTCGGCGCGCTCGGCCTGGTCCCGCGCGAGAACGCCACGGTGCTCGACGCGGCGCTGAGCGTGCTCGTGGCGCGGGTCGCCGACGAGCTGACCGCCGCGCTGCCCGGTCTCGGTCTCGCGCCGGACGCCGACATCCTGGTCACCCGGCACGACGGCACCCTGATGAGCCTGGACTATCTGCGCCGGCAGCCGGGGCTCAGCCTCGGCTCGGGTCCCGCCTGCACCCTGCGCGGCGCCGGGCTGCTGGCCGGCCTGCGGGCCGCGGTCGTCGTCGACGTGGGTGAACGACGCGCCCGCGTCGGCGTGTTGAGCGGCGGCTATCCCCGTGAGGCCGCCCCGGGTGAGCGCATCGGCGGCGTCCCGGTGAGCCTGCGCTTCCCCGATCTGCTCACGGTGGACGCGGACGACCACCGCGGCATCGCCGAGGCCGCCGACCGGATGCAGCCCGCCGCGGACCGGCTCCCGGTGGTCCTGGTCGGCGGCGGGGCGCCCCGGGTGCCGGACGCGGCGCTGGCCGGCTTCGAGGTCGTCCGGCCCGAACACGGCGATGTGGCGGGCGCGTTCGGCGCCGCGGCCTCGCCGGTCGGCGGCGGCGCGGAGCGGATCGTGCACCGCCCCGGCGCGCTGGACGCCGTACGCGACGAGGTACGGGAACTGGCGCGGGCCAGCGCGGTGCGCGCCGGGGCCGATCCGCGGCGAGTGCGCACGGTGCTCGACCCCGAGGAGTTCGTGCCTTACCTGCCGGGGGCCGTGCTGCTGCGGGCCCGCGCGTTCGGCCCGCCCTCACCGCTCTGACCGACGCTTTTCCCACTCCCCTGCACCGCACGGCGGTTCGTGTCGCGCCGCCGTGTTCCCCTCCCCTGCCCTCCTCCCTCAAGGACTGTCCCCATGACGAACGCAGTGACGGCGCCCGCGACGGCGCCGGAGTCCGGTGCCGCGGCCGGCACCGACGAGGACTACCCACTCGAACGGGTCCCGCGAGCCGCCCGGTACTCGTGGTTCAACGTCGCCGTGCAGCGCTTCGGCCAGCTGTCCGACCTCACCCAGTTCCTGCTCGGCGCGACGCTCGGCGCGGGCCTGTCGTTCTGGGGTGCGTTCTGGGCGTTCACGCTCGGCTCGGTGATCCTGGAGGTCGTCTGCATCTTCGTCGGCATCGCCGGGATGCGCGAAGGCCTGTCGACGTCGGTGCTGGTGCGCTGGACGGGCTTCGGACGGTACGGGTCCACGCTGATCGGACTCGTCATCGCGGTGAGCCTGTTCGGCTGGTTCGGGGTGCAGACGGCCGTGTTCGCGGCGGGCCTCCAGGCGATCGTGCCGTCGGTCCCGCTGTGGGCCTGGTGCCTGATCTGCGGGCTCGGGGTGACCGCGCTGACGTTGCAGGGGTTCAAGGCGATGGGCTGGACGGCGTTCGTCACCGTACCGGCGTTCCTCGGGCTCGCGGGCTGGGCGATGACGGTGGAGATATCCCGGCACAGCTTCACCGACCTGGTCGGTTCGGCGCCGTTCGGGGCGCACATCTCCATCGCCACGGGCGCCACGATCGTCGCGGGCTCGTACATCGTGGGCGCGGTGACGACGCCCGACATGACGCGCTTCAACCGTTCGACCGGCGACGTCGTCAAGCAGACCCTCGTCGGGATCTCCCTGGGTGAGTACGTGCTCGGGCTCGCCGGTGTGCTGCTCGCGTACGCCGTGAAGACGTCCGACCTGATCGCGATCATCACGTCCAGCTCGGGTGTGGTCGGGGTGATCGTGCTGGTCTCCGCCACCCTGAAGATCAACAACTGGAATCTGTACTCGTCGGCGCTGGGCCTGATCAACGCCGTGGAGTCGCTGTTCAAGGTGCGGCTCGGGCGGGTGGCGACGACGGTGACGATCGGTGTGCTCGGCTCGCTCGCGGCGGCCGCCGGAATCCTGGACCACTTCACGGACTTCCTGACGATCCTCGGTGTCCTCACACCGCCCGTCGCCGGAATCATGGTGGCCGAGTACTTCGTGGTGAAGAAGTGGCGGCCGCAGCTGGACGCCTCGCGGCGCGTCGGACGGCTGCCGGAGACCGAACCGTCCTGGGTGCCCGCCACCGTCGCCCTGTAGGCCCTCGCCTCCCTTGTCGGCTGGCTCGCGGACCGCTACCAGTGGTGGGGCATTCCCGCCCTCGACTCACTCGTCCTGGCGGGCCTCGGTTACGTCGTGCTCGGCCGGCTCGGTCTGGTCCGCGGCGCCCGTGAACTGCCCGTCACCCAGCCGCTGCGCCCGGCTGCCCAGATCGAGGCCGAGGCCGCGCTCTGATCCCGCGGCCCACCCCAGCTCCCCCGCTCCCCAAGGAAAGCAGCACCATGCGCATCGGTATCGACGTCGGCGGAACCAACACCGACGCCGCCCTCCTCGGCGACGACGACCGGGTGATCTCGGCCGTCAAGTCGCCAACGACGCCGGACATCACCTCCGGCGTGACGGCGGCGATCCGGGACCTCGACCCACCCTTCCACCAGGTGACCGCGGTCATGATCGGCACCACTCACTTCCTCAACGCGCTGATCGAGGGGGCCCGGCTCGCGCCCGTCGCGGCGGTCCGGCTCGGTCTGCCCGCGACGGCGGCCCTGCCGCCGATGACGGACTGGCCCGAGCGCCAGCGGGCCGCGGTCGGCGGGCACGGGTATCTGTGCCACGGCGGCCGGGAGTTCGACGGCCGGCCGCTGTCCCCGCTCGACCCCGACGAGCTGCGGCGGACCGCGGCGGACATCGCGGCGAAGGGGCTCCGCTCGGTGGCGGTCTCCTCGGTATTCTCGCCGGTCGCCGAGGACGACGAGCGGCGGGCCGCCGAGATCCTGCGCGGTGAGCTCGGCGACGGCGTGCACATCTCGCTCTCGCACGAACTGGGCCGCATCGGACTGCTTGCCCGGGAGAACGCCACGATCATCAACGCGGCGCTGCGGGACCTCGCGGCGCAGATCGTGGAGTCGTTCGGCAAGGCGCTGGCGGAGGTGTCGATCACGGCGCCGTTCTTCCTGTCGCAGAACGACGGCACGCTGATGGACGTGGACTTCGCGCGGATGTATCCGGTGGCGACGTTCGCGTCCGGGCCGACGAACTCGATGCGCGGGGCGGCGTTCCTGTCCGGGCTCGCGGACTGCGCGGTCGTCGACGTCGGCGGCACCACGGCGGACGTCGGCATCCTCCAGGGCGGCTTCCCGCGGGAGGCCGCCGGCGAGAGCGAGGCGGCCGGCATCCGGACCAACTTCCGCATCCCCGACGTCCTCTCGCTCGGCATCGGCGGCGGTTCGCTGGTGGCCCCGGACGGCGGGACGGGCCCGCGCTCGGTCGGCTACCGGCTCACCGAGGAGGCCCTGGTGTTCGGCGGGTCCACGCTCACGGCGACGGACCTGGCCGTGGCGGCGGGCCGCGCCGACATCGGCGACCGGGCCCGTGTCGCCCACCTGGAGCGGGAGTTCGTCGACCGGGCGCTCGCGCGCATCGCGGAGCGGCTCGCGGAGAGCGTCGACCGGATGCGGACCTCGGCGGCGCCGCTGCCGGTGGTCGCGGTCGGCGGCGGTTCGGTGCTCGTCCCGGAGACGCTGCCCGGCTTCGACGACGTACGGCTGCCGGGGAACTTCGGCGTCGCCAACGCGGTCGGCGCGGCCATCGCCCAGGTCGGCGGCGAGGTCGACCGGGTCTTCCAGGTGCCCGAAGGCCGGCGTGCGTCGGTCCTCGCCCAGGCCCGGGAGGAGGCCGTCGGGCGGGCCGAGGACGCGGGCGCGCGGCGCGGCAGCGTGCGCGTCGTCGACATCGAGGAGGTGCCGCTCGCCTATCTGCCGGGCGGCGCGACCCGGATCCGCGTCAAGGCGGTCGGCGACCTCGACCTGAACCACATCAAGACCGGAGCGACGGCCCATGCGTGAGATCACCCTCGACAACCTGGACGACATCGCGCGCGGCGCCGGGATCCTTGGCACCGGCGGCGGCGGTGACCCGTACATCGGCAAGCTGCTGGCCCGCGAGGCGATCCGCCGGCACGGTCCGGTACGGGTCGTGGACATCGACGAGGTACCGGCGGACGCGACCGTGGTGCCGATCTCCGGCATGGGCGCACCGACGGTCCTCCTGGAGCGGGTGCCGAACGGCGGCGAGGAGCTGGCCGCGCTGCGCGCCCTGGAGAAGCACATCGGGCGTCCCGCGACGCATCTCGCGCCCATCGAGATCGGCGGCGTCAACTCGATGCTGCCGATCGCGTGCGCGGCCCAGGCGGGCCTGCCGATCGTGGACGGCGACGCGATGGGCCGGGCGTTCCCGGAGGCGCAGATGGTGCTGCCGGGCCTGATCGGGGTGACCAACTCCCCGATGGCGCTCGCCGACGACAAGGGCAACACGATCATCGTGGACGCCGTCGACAACCACGCAGCGGAGACGATCGCGCGGGCCGTGTGCGTGGAGCGGGGCTGCCAGATTTCCTGCGCGGACACGGTCATGCGCGGCGATCAGCTCGCCGACGGCCTGGTCCCGGCCACCCTCACGCTGGCCGAGCGGCTCGGCGCCGCCGTCCGGACGGCGCGCTCCGAGCACAGCGACCCGGTGGGCGCGGCCCGCGCGATGCTCGACGGCATCCCGCTCCTCACCGGCAAGGTCGTCGACGTGTCGCGGCGCACCGAGGGCGGTTTCGCGCGCGGCCGGGCGGTGATCGAGGGCATCACGGACGACGCGGGCCGCACGCTCGAACTGGACTTCCAGAACGAGCACCTGCTGGCCACCCGGGACGGCGCGACCGTCGCGACGACCCCGGACCTGATCTGCGTCCTGGACAGCGAGACGGGCGAGCCGGTCACCACCGAAGGGCTGCGCTACGGCCTGCGGGTGAGTGTCCTCGCGGCGCCCTGCGACCCGCGCTGGACGTCTCCGGGCGGTCTGGCGCTGGCCGGTCCGCGCTACTTCGGGTACGAGGTGGACTACCTGCCGTTCGGCGGCTGAGCGGCCACCGGCGCCGCGGGCTCACCGGCCCGCGGCGCCGCTCAGACCCGTCCGCCGCCCAGCCGTCCTTCGAGCTGGAGCAGCAGCTCGCCGAGGAGCGCGGCGAGCTCCCCCTCGCGGCCGCCCGCGAGTCCGGCCAGCACCGACGCCTCGTACGCGAGCTGCTGGGGCAGCACCTCGTCGACCAGGGCCCTCCCCTGCTCGGTGAGGCTCAGCTGGGACACCCGGCGATCGCGCGTGTCGTTGCGCCGCGTCACGAAGCCGCGCTCCTGGAGCGCCTTCAGCCGCTTGGTGACCGCGGCGCCGGACGCGAACGTCTCGCGGGCCAGATCGCCGGGGGTCAGCTCGCGGCCGGTGCGCCGCAGGGTGCCGAGCAGATCGAACTCGGGTCGGGTCAGCCCGGCGCGCCGCAACGGCGCGTCCTCGGCCTGCTGCAGCAGCGCGGCGCACCGGTTGATCCGTCCGATGATCTCCATCGGGCCCGTGTCGACATCCGGGCGCACGGCCTGCCACTGCCGTACGACCGACGACACGGTGTCGGCCACCGTGTGCGGCTCCGCGTCCGCGCCCTGCTCCGTGCTCATACCTGCCCGACCGGCCCTTTCGACTGTCCCGACGGTCCGGGGCGCCGTCGGTGCCCCCAGTGTCGCTGATCGGCGGCGCGCGGAGTTTCACCCGCGAAACACCGCGTGTGCTCCCCTGCGCCGCCTTACGCACCCGCCCGCCGGGGCATCTCCTCGACAGCCGCGCGATGCGCGGCGCCTGTACGGAGAAGGGCAAGGGGGACCCGGGGTGCACGGATCGCTGTCGGCCACCTGGCTGCTCGTCGCGCTGTGCGCGGCGACCGGCGCGTACTGCCTGCTGCGTCTGCGCAGCGCCGTCGAGGAACAGCGCCGCACGGCGGGCGGCGAGGCATTGATGGGCTTCGGGATGGCCCTGATGGCCGTGCCGGCCGCGGTCGTCGCGCCGCCGCGCTGGGCCTGGCTGCTGTACGCCGTGGTGTTCGGCGGCGCGGCCCTGCGGGCGCTGTGGGCGTCCCGTTCGGTGCGCGGACACCACCTGCACCATCTCGTGGGGACCTTCGCGATGGCGTACATGGCGCTGGCGATGGCGGTCCGTCCGGCGGCGCACGCCCACCACGGCGGTGCGGGCGCCCCCGTGCTGACCGGTCTGCTCCTCGTCTACTTCACGGTGTACGTCCTGTGGACGGGCGCCCGGCTGGCCCCGCTCGCCACGGCCTCGCCGGGTGTCGCCCCGGGCGGCACGGTGTCGGCGGGCTGGGGCGACCGGCCGGAGCTGGCGCGGGCCTGCCGGCTGTCCATGGGGATCGGGATGCTGGCGATGCTGCTGGCGATGTGACGCCCACGCCCTCCCGGGACCGGGTCCCGTGCCGGGGCGAACGAAACCGTGGCGTACATCACTTGCCGCCTCAGGCCGTATCGGGGGTCGCGCGCGCCTCATAGGGTGACGGGTATGACGGTCCCCGTAGCGCTGTTGCTGCTCGGCACCCTCGCCGCTGTCGTCGCCCCGCGTCTCCTCGCGCGCGCCGACTGGCCCGAGCGGGAGCCGATCGTCGCGTTGTGGGTGTGGCAGTGCGTGGTGGCCGGTGTGCTGCTGTGCTGTGCGCTGTCCATGATTCTGAGCGCGGCCGCCGCCTGGAAGGCCGTGCGCGGGCACGTCTTCGCCCCCGCGCCGCACTCGGTGGTGGCGGCCTACGCGCCGGGCGGCACCGGCCCGTGGGCGGGCGCCGTCGCCGTGACGCTGGCGCTCGGCGGGGCCTGGACGGCGGCGATGCTGGTGCGCGAGGTGCACCGGGCGCGGGTGCGGCGGGCCCGGCGCCGTGCCGAACTGCTGGTGCGCGCACCGCTGTTGCCCGGCGAGGAGCCCGGTTCGGACCGGCTCGTCGTCCTGGAGGGCGAGCGGCCGGACGCCTGGTGGCTGCCCGGGCAGACCCCTCAACTGGTCATCACCACGGCCGCGTTGCGCCGCCTGAAGGGGCGTCAGCTCGATGCGGTGCTCGCGCACGAGATGGGGCACGCGCAGTGGCGGCACGACTGGCTGCTGCACTGTTCCGGCGCCCTGGCCTCGGGCTTTCCGCAGGTGCCGGTGTTCGCGGCGTTCCGTGACGAGATGCACCGGCTGGTCGAGCTGGCCGCGGACGACGTCGCCTCGCGCCGCTTCGGCCGGCTGACCATCGCGCTGGCCCTGGTGGAGCTGAACGAGGACCGCGGGGTGTTCTCGGGTCCGTGCCCGACGCCACAGGCGCATGTGCCGCAGCGGGTGCACCGGCTGCTCGCGCCGCCGTCCCGGCTCACTCCGGCCCGTCGGCTGCGGCTGACGGCTGCCGCGGCACTCGTCCCGCTGGTCCCGCTCCTGGTGACGTTCGTACCCGGACTGCGGGCGCTGGGTTAGAGCCTGCTCAGGGGGTCGTCCAGAGCAGGCCCCGGGCCCGGGCCGCGCCGTGCTGGATCGCGTCCGGGCCCATGCGCGAGGATCGGCCCATGCACCCGGCACCGCCCGATTCCCCGTCCGAAGCCCCGGCCCGCACCCCCTTCACCGCGGCACGGCCGCTCCTGCTGTCCGTCCTCCTGTCCTTCGTCCTGCTCCTGGTCCTGGTGGCGGTCCGCTGGGGCCCGCTCATGGAACTGGACGCGGACATCTCCCGCTCGCTGCACCGCGAGGCCGTCGACGACCCGGACCTCACGCGGGCCAACCGCGTCCTGTCGGACTGGGTGTGGGACCCGTGGACGATGCGCGCCCTGTGCGCCGTGGTCGTCGTCGCGCTGGCGTGGCGGCTGCGGGACGCGGTGCTGGCCGCCTGGGTCGCGGCGACGTGTCTGCTCGGCACGCTGCTTCAGCAGGCCCTCAAGGCACTGGTGGACCGGCCGCGGCCGGTGTGGCCCGATCCGGTGGACACCGCGCACTACGCGGCGTTCCCTTCGGGGCACGCGATGACGGCGACGGTCGTGTGCGGGCTGCTGCTGTGGCTGCTGCGCCGTCACGGCGCGGGTCGCGCTCCGTGGCGTACGGCTCTGGTCGTGGCGGTCGTCTCGGTGATCGGTGTCGGACTGACGCGGATGTGGCTCGGGGTGCACTGGCCGTCCGACGTGGTCGGCGGCTGGCTGCTCGGCGCGTTCACGGTCCTGCTGTCGACGGCCGCGTACGAGCGGCGAAGGGGCGCGGACGGGCGCTCTTGACCCGTGGGTCGCGCCGCGCGGAGCATCGGGCGCATGACGATCAAAGCCGTGCTCTTCGACTTCTCCGGCACCCTCTTCCGGATCGAGTCCACCGCGTCGTGGCTGCGCGCAGCGCTCGACGCGACCGGACTGGCCCTGGCCGACGGCGAGTTCGGCCGCGCCGTCGCCGGTCTGGACGAGGTCGGCGCGCTGCCGGGCGGCAGCACCCACCCCGTCGAGGTCCCCGCGCACCTCGCCGGACTGATGGCGGTCCGCGATGTCGACGCGGAGCGCCATCGCGCCGCGTACACGGGCCTGGCGCGTGAGGTGCCGCTGCCCGACGACCGGCTCTACGACGCCCTGTACGAGCGCCACATGGCACCGGAGGCCTGGCGCCCCTACCCCGACGCGCTCGACGTCCTCACCGCGCTGCGCGGCCGCGGCATCCCGGTGGGCGTGGTCAGCAACATCGGCTGGGACCTGCGGCCCGTCTTCGTCGAGCACGGCCTCGACCCGTACATCGGCACGTACGTCATGTCGTACCGGCACGGCGTGCAGAAGCCGGACCCCCGGCTGTTCACCGCCGCGTGCGAGGGGCTCGGGGTGGCACCGGCGGACACCCTGATGGTGGGCGACGACCGGCACTCGGACGCGGGCGCCGCGGACATCGGATGCGCGGTGCACTTCGTGGACCACCTCCCGGTGACCCAACGACCGGACGGGCTACGCCCGTTGCTGGACCTGCTGTGACGGCTCCGGACCGGTGGGCGTCGACAGCGAAAGCCGCCGAACCGCGGGCCGCCACGCGGATGCGCTGAGGGCTGAGGACCCGTCCGCCACCGGTGTGGATCCGCCGTCGGCGGCGGACGGGGGTCTAGTCGGCCTGCTTCTCGCCGGAGCGGGGCGGCCAGGAGGTGTGGGTGTACGCGTGCAGGTGGTCGCTGTCGTGGCCGGCGGCGAGGGTGCAGCGCAGGGTGTCCCCCGGTTTTCGGATGAAGCAGAGGACCGGGATGAGGGACCAGCCCTCCTTGTTCTGGGGTTGCGTCGACGTGCTCATGTCTGTCTTACGCCCTCGTGGGCCGTCTCGGATGCACCGTTCACTCGCCTGAACGCCTTTCGTGAGGTCGCCGCGCCGGGGCGCACAGGAGTGCGAGTCCGGGGGCGGGGCAGGAGGGAATCATGAAGGTTCCGGTCGTCCTGGTTGTCGCGGGCAGTGCGGCAGTCCGGTGCGTGAAGTCGCGGAAGGACCACTGACCATCCACCCTGGACTCATGCCCACGGCCCCGATCATCGTCCACCCGCCGCTCGGCTCCGGCGGCCGGCGCGTCACGGCGCGGGGGCAGATCCTGGGCCTCGCCCACAGTGACGGCGACGTCCTGGAGTTCCTGCGCCGCGCGGGCCTCGATCACGCCGAGGCGCTGCTCGACGATCCCGCGTGGGTGAAGTGGCGCGGCGGACGCGCACACCACTACGAAGCGGCCTGAACGCCCGTGGCCCCGCCGTCGGCACGGCGGGGCCACGGGCGGACGGTGCGCCGGGGAGGTCACGACTGGGGCGGCTGCCCGTCCTGGCCCCCGTCGCCGCCCAGCTGCTCCTTGAGCTTCGCCTGGGCCGTGTCGACCTGACCGCTGTACTTGCCCTGCGTCTTGCCGTCGACGAAGTCACCGGCCTTGTCGATCCCCTTGCCGGCTTGGTCCTCGTGCCCCTTGAGCATCTGCTTGAGTTTGTCCATCACGGACATGGTCGGCCTCCTAGGATTCGAGTCCTGCCTCCAGGATGCGGTCGGGCCGCCCTTGCCGCACCCTGGCCGCGCCATGCGAGTGAGCCCGTCCCCGGCCGGCCGGGGACTATTCGGCCGCGGCGAAGTACAGGACCGTCGCCTTCTTGAACAGACCGCGCTGCTTCGTGCTGGCCAGCACCCATCCGGCCGCCTCCACGGCCTCCCGCACCGCTTCGACGTCCTGCCCGGGCGGCACGTCCCGTACGAGCATGACGTCACCGTTACGACGTGCTGCCAAGGCCCGCTGATCGACCTGCGCCATGAGGGTCCCTCCTCGCACTGTGGGACGGCAGTGTCGCGCACTTCCGGTCCGCGCGAGGGCTCTTCGGGAACACCGCCGCGCGGCCCTCGCGCGCGCACCACCTCCCCCGCGGCCGCGAAGCCGGGATCACCGCAACCCACTTGCGCTACCGTGCCGCCATGGAGTCTCCCTCGCCCACCCTCGAAGAGATCGCCGCAGCCGGGAACCGCCGGCTGCGCGACGCCGACCGGCTCAAGAAGTCCAGCGGGGAGCTGAAGGAGCTGGTCCTGTCGGCGCTGCGCGAGGGGCACCTCAGGCCCACCAGGGTCGCGCGGGCCTCCGGATGGACCGGCGCCCATGTGCGGAAACTGGCGCGCGAGGCGGGGATCGAGCCCGACGAGCGGTACCGCGAGCGCGCCGAGCGGCTCAGGAAGGCCCAGGAGCCCGCCGATGCATGACCTCGTGGAGTGGCTCGGCGCCCAGCTCGACGCGGACACCCGTGAGGCGAGCAGCGTGCACGCCCTCGACTGCGACATCCATGCCTACCTTCAGGGCGACCTGGAGTCCGTGAAGGCGGCCATGGCGATGTTCCACGAGGCGCCGGGCGCGGTCTGCGACTGCGGGATCCCGGCGCGGGTGCTGCGCGAGACCGACGCCAAGCGCCGCACCCTCGCCCGTGTTCGCGACGCCCTCACGGAAGCCGAGTCCGCGGACCCGCTCGTGAGCCGCCCCGCGCGCATGGTGCTGCTGGTGGTGGAGCCGATCGCCAGGGACCTGGCCGCCGTGTACACGGACCGGCCCGGCTACCGCGAGGAGTGGCGTCCGTGATCCCCCAAGCCGTCTTCCTGCCTCTGTCGCACGCGGCCCCGCACTGGCTGAAGATCACGATCGCCGTCGTGGCGCTCGGCCTGGTCGCGGCCCGACTGTGGCTGTTCCTCCGCCGACGGAAGTGACGCACCCTCGGGTGCCCAAGGATGTGGGTGGGGAGTCAGCCCCGAGCGCGTGACCGGGCCGACGGAATCGGCCGTATTCGGACGATCCCCCGCGTCGCCCGAATACGGTCGGCCCACCTCCGCACCACGCGGCCTGAAGGCCGGGGGCCGAGATGCGTTGAGTATAGTTGGCTGAGAGCCAGTCAACGCAGGAGATAAGAATGTCCCCCCGCAGCGCATCGGTCAATGAGGAGTTGCGCCGACGTTCCCGCGAGCGGCTTCTGCAGGCGACGTTGGAGCTGGTCGGGGAGCGGGGGTACGAGGCGACGACGCTCGGCGACATCGCGGACCGGGCCGGTTCCGCCCGGGGACTGGTCTCGTACTACTTCCCCGGCAAGCGGCAGTTGTTGCAGTCCGCCGTGCACCGGCTGATGAACCGGACGCTCCAGGAGGCCCTGGAGCGGGAGCCGTGGCCCGCCGCCGACGACGGTGACGAGCGGCTGGCGCGGGCCATCGACGCGATTCTCGGACTCGCCCGCGATCAGCCCCTGTTGATGCGCACGCACATGGCCGGAATTCTGCAGGCCGAGGGTTTCGTGCAGTGCCCGGAGCAGCAGCGGCTCGCGGCGCTGCTGCGCGACACCGTCCTGCGGCACGGGACGCTCGACGTCGACCGGGACTATCCGCTGTTGCGGGCTCTGCTGATGGGGGCCGTCTTCGCCGCGCTGGTGCCGGGTGCGCCGATGCCGGTGGTGAGGCTGCGGGCGGAGTTGTTCCAGCGCTACGGGCTGGCGTGGGAGTCGGGCTTCCCGCCGGACGGAGGTCCTGACGACCTGCCGTCCGACGAGTGCCCCGCGCACGCCCGCGCGGCCGACTTCTCGCGATACTTCGAGCCGCTGCGGCCGGCCGCGGCGGACCGGGATCAGTCGAAGTAGTCCGGCTGCGTCTGGGTGTTCAGCTCGTCCAGACGGATCCGCTCGGCCGGAGCCGTGCGCCGGTCGCTGAGCTTCAGGACGTCGAAGCCCTTCGCGATGTCGTTGGAATAGATGTAGCCGTTGTAGTAGTACGCGGACCAGGAACCGCCGACGGTGAGGGTGTCGGTGGTCAGCGGGCCCCGCTCGAAGTAGGCGATCTCCTTCGGCTTGGTGGAGTCGGTGAAGTCCCAGACGGAGACGCCGCCCTGGTACCAGGCCTGGACCATGAGGTCCTTGCCCTTGACGGGGATCAGCGAGCCGTTGTGGGCGACGCAGTTCTCGGTGTCGGCCTGGTGGCGCGGGATCTTGTAGTAGCCGCGGAAGACGAGCCTGCTCTTGTCGCCCTTGCCGACGATGTCGTAGATGCCGTCGGCGCCGCGGTTCGGGCCGATCGCCGCGTTGCAGGTGGCCGCTCCGCCGCCGCCCAGCTCGTCGGTGAACACGACCTTCTTCGCCGTCTGGTTGAAGGTCGCCGAGTGCCAGAACGCGAAGTTGACGTTGTCCTGGACCTGGTCGATGACCTTGGGGTGTTCCGGGTCCTTGATGGAGAACAGGATGCCGTCACCCATGCAGGCACCTGCCGCCAGGTCCTTGGAGGGCAGGACCGTGATGTCGTGGCAGCCCGTGGTCTTGGAGACGCCGGGGTTGGTGGGCGCGCCCGGGTTTCCGCCGCCGTCGGGTCCCTCGCCGGGGAAGAGGACGGGGAAGTTGACCACGGCCGCCTTCTGCGGGGCCTTGCGCGGCACCTTGATGACGGAGATCCCGTCGTGCGGCGGTTGGCAGTCGGGGAACGAGGCGCTGGGCGAGTACGAGGAGACGTACACGTAGACGTTCTTCTTCTCCGGCACCAGCGTGTGGGTGTGCGAGCCGCACGCGGTCTCGACGGCGGCGACGTACTTGGGGTTCTTCTTGTCGCTGATGTCGAAGACCTTCATGCCCTCCCACGACGACTTCTCGGTCGCGGGCTGGGTCGTGGAGGCGCAGGAGTTGTCGCTGCGGGAGCTGTCCGTCGACAGGAAGAGCAGGTTCCCGGAGACGGAGATGTCGTTCTGCGAGCCGGGACACAGGACCTGCGCGACGGTCTTCGGCGCCTTCGGGTTGCTGATGTCGAAGATGCGGAAGCCGTCGTAGTTGCCGGCGAAGGCGTACCGGCCCTGGAAGGCCAGGTCCGAATTGGTGCCGGGCAGCGCGTCCTTGGGGATGTTGGTGAGGTGCTCGATGTTGGCGGAGTGGACGACCTCGTCCTGGCCGGGTATGTCGCCGGCGGCTATCGCGGCCTCGGCCCGCTCCTGCGCGCTCTTCGAGACGCCGCGCGGCGCGGCGGAGCGGTCCCCCGGGTCGGGGGTCGCCGACACGGGTCCCGCGGCGAGCAGGGCCGCCAGGAGTCCGGCCGCGGCCGTGGCGACTCCGAGGCGTCTTCCGCGTGTTCGGGCGAAGCTGTGCAACAGGGTCACTGTTGTCTCCCTCGTCTCCCTGGTCGATAGTGACGTCGTTCGTTCGCGAACGGTTCACCCATCCCCCGAGTATCGTCTTCACCATGCACAGATCAACAGATGGCAACGCACTCGTCATGAAAGTTGCTGTGCCCGCGCTGCTCGCGGCGCTCGCGCTGGGGGTGAGCGGATGCGACTCGGGGGGCGACGCGAGGGCCGACTCCCCTGCTTCCAGCGGGAGTTCGGTGATCGCGCCGGGCAAGCCGGGTGAGGCCGCGGAGACCCTGTCCGCGCAGGACGCGGAGAAGCGCAGGTCCGACGACCGGCCCAACTCCGCGGACGTCGGCTATGCGCAGATGATGATCAGCCACCACGAGCAGGCGCTGACGATGACCGAACTCGCCCCGGAGCGGGCCGAGTCGGAGCAGGTGAAGCGGCTCGCCGAGCGGATCACGGCGGCGCAGGGCCCGGAGATCGAGACGATGCGCGCGTGGCTGAAGAAGTACGGGAAGCCGCAGGACGCTTCCGGCCACGCGGCGCACGACACGATGCCGGGGATGGCGACCGAGGGGCAGTTGAAGAAGCTGCGGGCGGCGCGCGGGGCCGCGTTCGACGCGCTGTTCCTGAAGTTGATGATCACGCACCACCAGGGCGCGGTGACCATGGCCACGGAGGTCAAGAGCGACGGCAACGACGTGGTCGTCGAGGAGATGGCCGACGACGTGATCGCGCAGCAGACGACGGAGATCTCCCGCATGCGCGAGATGTCCTGAGCCCTCGCCGCGACAGTGCGGCGCCCTGCCTCACCGCCGATTGTGGCGGGGCGCCAGCAGGCCGGCGTCACGTGCGCCCGCGATCATCCGCAGGGACCTGCGGCGGCTGCGGCCCGTCGCGCACATGACCGCGAGGACCGGATCGGCGCCCTCGCTCTGCGCCGCGCGGTAGGCCTCGGCGACGGCGCGGCGGCCCTCGACGCCGCGCGGCAGGGAGGAGCGGGCGCGGCGGGCCGGGTTCTCGCCGGGGGCGGGCGCGGCGTGCTCGGGCCGACCGGGTACGGTCCGGCAGGCGTCCTGGAGCGAGCCTTCGATCCACTCCCCGAGCGAGGCGAACTCGGCGAGCGAGAGCGGCGGTTGGGCCCGTACGTCCTCGATGGCGACGCGGCCGTCGGCCACGACGGCGAGGACGTCGGCATGGGCGCCGTGGCCGAAGGTGAGCCGGACGTGGAACCACGGTGAGGGGCAGGCGCGCGCGGCGTCGTCCCGGAGGTCGCCCGCGACGGAGCCGTGCCCCTGGATCTCCCACCGCGGCTCTGCGGAAACAGCATCGTTCAGTCGATAATGATCAGCGACGTCAAAGAATGAACTTTCCAGCACCTACGCACCGTAACCCTTCGATCACACTTGATCATCAAAGGCGCGCAGAGAGCTCCGCGCCGCCCCTCTCCCCCGACGCGGCGGGCGGTGCCATGCTGAGGAACATCAGCGCAGCACCGGCAGAAGGAGCCGCACGTGCCGCACATCGCCGTCGTGGGTTCGGGACCGAGTGGGGTCTACACCGCCCAGTGCCTGGTACAGCAGCTGCGCGTCCCGGACGTCCGGGTCGACGTGCTCGACCGGCTGCCCTGCCCGTTCGGACTGGTGCGCTACGGCGTGGCACCCGACCACGAGAAGATCAAGTCGCTCCAGGGGAATCTGCGCAAGGTGCTGGAGGACGGCCGGGTGCGGTTCCTCGGCGGTGTCGAGATCGGCCCGGCGCTGCCGCCCGCGAAGCTGCTGGAGCTGTACCACGCGGTGGTCTACTGCGTGGGCGCCGCGGCCGACCGCCGGCTCGGGGTGCCCGGCGAGGACCTGCCCGGCAGCTGGTCGGCGACCGACTTCGTGGCCTGGTACAGCGCGCACCCGGACGCGCGGGACGACGGATTCGTCCGGGACGTGCGCGCCGCCGTCGCGATCGGCGTGGGCAATGTCGCCGTGGACGTCACCCGGATGCTGGCCCGCGGCGCCGCCGAACTGGCGCTCACCGACATGCCGCAGGCGGCGCTGTCCACACTCGGCGCCAGCGAGGTTCGGGACGTGTACATGGTGGGGCGGCGCGGACCGTCGCAGGCCCGCTTCACCACCAAGGAACTGCGCGAGCTGGCATCGCTGCCGGACACCGAACTCGTAGTGGACGAAGGCGAGTTGGCGCTCGACCCGGCATACACGGATCCGTCGGCGCTGCCCGCCGCGAACCGGCGGAACGTGGAGGTGCTGCGCGGCTGGGCCGCGCTGCCGCACGAGGAGCGGCGGCGCCGGATCCATCTGCGGTTCTTCCTGCGGCCCGTCGAGGTCGTCGGGCGGGACGGGCGGGTGGCCGGGGTGCGGTTCGAGCGGACCCGGCCGGACGGCGACGGCGGGGTCGTCGGCACGGGGACGTACGAGGAGATCGGCGCGCAGCTGGTCCTGCGGTCGGTGGGGTATCGCGGGGTGCCACTGGAGGGGCTGCCGTTCGACGCCGAGCGCGGGACCGTGCCGCAGCTCGCCGGGCGGGTGCTGCGCGAGGGCCGGGTGTCGCCCGGCGAGTACGTCGCGGGCTGGATCAAGCGCGGGCCGACCGGCGTCATCGGCACCAACCGGCCGTGCGCGAAGGAGACCGTGGCCTCGCTCCTCGACGACGCCCCGGCGCTCACGGCGCGGACGCTCGCCCGGGATCCGCTGGCGGGGCTCGTCGGGGCCGGGCTGCGGCCGGTCGACTGGGCGGGGTGGCTCGGGATCGAGCGCGCCGAGGCGGAGTTGGGGCGTGCGCTCGGCCGGGGACCGGTGAAGATCCCGGACTGGGAAGGGCTGTTGGGCGCCGCGGGCGCCGGGTCGTAGGCGATCGACGGCATGGCCCGGGGCGGGTTCCGGGGTGCGACACAACCCGGCAACATCCGTGAAATCAACAAAACGTTCAAGCCGATTACGGTCTCGTGCTGCCGCCCCTCCCGCTGTCCCCCGGGACTCCCCTGGCCTTGGAGCACGTATGCCACAGACCCATCCTGTCGATCAGGTCCCGCCCGTACGCCAGTTGGCGGCGTTCGGGCTCCAGCACGTTCTCGCCATGTACGCGGGCGCGGTCGCCGTTCCGCTGATCGTGGGCGGCGCGATGAAGCTGCCGCCCGCCGATCTCGCGTATCTGATCACCGCCGACCTGCTGGTGTGCGGGATCGCGACGCTCATCCAGTGCGTCGGCGTGTGGCGCTTCGGCATCCGGCTGCCCATCGTGCAGGGGTGCACGTTCGCGGCCGTGTCGCCGATGGTGCTGATCGGGACGACGGGCGGCGGGCTGCCCGCCATCTACGGCGCGGTGATCGTCGCGGGGCTCGCGATGATGCTGCTCGCGCCGGTCTTCGGGCGGCTGCTGCGCTTCTTCCCGCCCCTGGTGACCGGCACGGTGATTCTGATCATCGGGCTCTCGCTGCTGCCGACCGCGGGGACGTGGGCGGCCGGCGGGGCCGGGGCGAAGGACTTCGGGGAGCCGAAGAACCTCGCGCTCGCCGCGTTCGTGCTGGTGCTCGTGCTCGCGGTGCAGCGGTTCGCGCCGCCCGCGCTGAGCCGGGTGGCGGTGCTCGTCGGCATCGTGGTCGGCACGGCCGTGGCGATACCCACCGGGTTCACGGACTTCGGGGCGGTCGGGGACGCGAACTGGGTCGGGATCAGCACGCCGTTCCACTTCGGGGCTCCCGAGTTCCACGGTGCGGCGATCGTGTCGATGCTGATCGTGGCCCTGGTGACCATGACCGAGACCACCGGTGACTTCATCGCGGTCGGTGAGATGACGGAGCGCCCGGTGGACCGGCGGGCACTCGCCGACGGCCTGCGCGCCGACGGCTTCTCGACCGTCCTCGGCGGGGTCTTCAACACCTTCCCGTACACGGCGTTCGCGCAGAACGTGGGCCTGGTCGGCATGACGAAGGTGCGCAGCCGCTGGGTGGTCGCCGTCGCGGGAGGCATCCTCGTGGTGCTCGGACTGCTGCCCAAGCTGGGCGCGGTGATCGCCGCGATACCGTCGCCGGTCCTGGGCGGCGCGGGTCTGGTGATGTTCGGGACGGTCGCGGCGAGCGGCCTGAAGACCCTGTCGAAGGTGGAGTTCGAGGGCAACGCCAATCTGACGGTGGTCGCCGTGTCCGTCGCGCTCGGCGTGCTGCCGGTGGGCGTGCCGACGATGTACGAGAAGTTCCCCCACTGGTTCCAGACGGTGATGGACAGCGGGATCAGCGCGGGCTGCATCACGGCGATCGTGCTGAACCTGCTCTTCAACCACCTTCCGAAGAAGGGCGGTTCGGCGGACGCCCCGGCCGAGGCGCCGGCCGTTCCCGCGCAGCCCGCGCCGAGCGCCGAGGCGCCGGTCGGGTAGGGACGGGAGCCGGAGGGGTGGTCGCGGGCCGCGGCCACCCCTGCGGCATGTCCGGCTCAGGCGCCGAGCCGCTCCTCCTGCCGGTCGGCGGCGTCCAGGACGCTGTCCAGGAGACCGGGGAACAGGGTGTCGAGGTCGTCCCTGCGCAGCCCGTTCAGCTTCGTGGTGCCGCGGTAGACCTGCTCGATCACTCCGCTCTCGCGCAGCACCCGGAAGTGGTGGGTGGTCGTCGACTTGGTGACGGGCAGATCGAAGTGCGAGCAGGACAGCTCCGCGCTGCGCGCGCTCGCCATCTCACGGACGACCGCGAGCCGCATCGGATCGGACAGCGCGTGCAGCACGCCTTCGAGACGGATCTCCTCGCGGGCCGGGTGCACGAGCGTGCGGCTTCCGGTGGCCTGCGGTGCTGCGGTCGCCATGACGACCTCCCCTTCACGTCTCTCTGTCGAGCGGCTCGTCGGCCATTGTACGAGAACCCTCGTAGTTTGACATTCGCCGTACTACGATGGCTATCGTACGAAGCATCAGTCGCACCCCCATGAATGGAGTCCGCCGTGAGCGCGCTGTTCGAGCCCATCACCCTCCGGTCGCTGACCGTCCCGAACCGCGTCTGGATGCCGCCGATGTGCCAGTACAGCGCCCCGGCGGAGGGCCCGCTGACCGGCGCCCCGGGCGACTGGCACTTCCAGCACTACGGCGCCCGCGCGGCCGGCGGCACGGGCCTGATCATCGTCGAGGCGACGGGGGTCAGCCCCGAGGGCCGCATCTCCCCGTACGACCTCGGTATCTGGAACGACACGCAGGTCAAGGCCTTCCGCCGGATCACCGCGTTCCTGAAGTCGCAGAACACGACGCCTGGAATCCAGCTCGGTCACGCGGGCCGCAAGGCATCGACCGACCGCCCCTGGGCGGGCGGCGCCCCGGTCGGCCCGGAGGCCCACGGCTGGCAGGCCGTCGCGCCGAGCCCCGTCGCCTTCGACGAGCAGCACCCGGTGCCCACCGAGCTGACCGTCGACGGCATCGAGGAGATCGTCGGACAGTTCGCGGACGCGGCGCGGCGCGCGCTCGACGCCGGGTTCGAGGTCGTCGAGATCCACGGTGCGCACGGCTATCTGATCGGCCAGTTCCTCTCCCCGCACTCCAACAAGCGCACCGACGAGTACGGCGGTTCCTACGAGAACCGCACCCGGTTCGCCCTGGAGGTCACCGACGCCGTACGTGCCGTGTGGCCCGAGGAGCTGCCGCTGTTCTTCCGCATCTCCGCCACCGACTGGCTGGAGGGGCAGGAGGGCTGGACCGCCGACGACACCGTCCGGTTCGCCGCCGAGCTCAAGGAGCACGGGGTCGACCTGATCGACGTGTCGACCGGTGGCAACGCCTCCGGGGTCCGCATCCCGGTCGGCCCCGGCTACCAGGTGCCCTTCGCGGCGCGCGTGCGCGACGAGGCGGGTGTCCCGGCCGCCGCGGTCGGTCTGATCACCGAGGTCCAGCAGGCCGAGAAGATCCTCGTGGACGGCGAGGCGGACGCCGTGCTGCTCGGCCGTGAGCTGCTGCGCGACCCGTCGTTCGCCCGGCACGCGGCCCGCGAGCTCGGCGCCGACGTGCACGTGCCGGACCAGTACCACCGGTCGGTCTGAGCCGAACGGGTCCGGGCGGGGAGAGCCCGGGGAACGACACACGCGTCAGGGCGGAGGCGACAGCGCCTCCGCCCTGACGCGTGTCCGCGTACGGGTCTGGGCCGGTGCCCATCGCCCGCGCGGGCACGGTGGGCGCGTGCACATGGTCGCGTCGAGGGCGCGTACTCGATGCTGAACAACCACCGGCCACGCGCCTGACCACCGGAAAGAACGGTGCCGCGCGGGGCCGCCGCCTCCCCCACGGCAATTCCTCGGCAATCTCCGGCGACCCCTGCTGCGCCGACGCGCGCACGCGGGAAGGACTGTGATGCTCTCTCTGCCCGACGCGGTGCACGCGGCAGCCACCCGCACCGCCATGCGCCGGCTGCTGCCGGTGCTCGGCCTCGCCTACTTCATGTCGTACGTGGACCGGACGAACATCGCGCTGGCCAAGACCCGGCTCGAGGCCGACATCGGGGTGAGCGCGGCCGCGTACGGACTGGGCGCCGGCATCTTCTTCCTCAGCTACGCGCTGCTCGAAGTGCCCAGCAACATGGTGCTCCACCGGGTCGGGGCCCGGGTGTGGATCGCGCGGATCGCGGTGAGCTGGGGGCTGGTCTCGGCCGCCATGATGTTCGTGCAGGGAGAAGTCTCCTTCTACGTCCTGCGGTTCGTGCTCGGCGCCGCCGAGGCCGGGCTCTATCCGGCGCTGATGTACACGGTGACGCTCTGGTTCGCCCAGCGGCACCGGGTGCCGGTCGTCGGGCTCGTCTACACCGCGCCCGCGCTCGCCACCCTGCTCGGGGCGCCGGCCGGGGGCGGACTGATGAACCTGGACGGGTTCGCCGGGCTCAAGGGCTGGCAGTGGATGTTCCTCGTCGAGGGCCTGGTGACCGTGGCGATCGGCGTACTGGTGTGGTTCGTGCTGCCGAGCCGCCCGGAGGACGCCAAGTGGCTGTCCGCCGAGCAGGCCGCAGCGCTGACCCGGCACGCGGCCGCCGGAGCCGAACCGTCGCCCCACCGCCTGCGCGGCAACTTCCGCCTCGCCTTCGCCCGCCCCATCGTGCTGCTGCTGTCCGGGACCTACTTCGTGAACCAGCTCGTCGGATCCGCCGTCGGGTTCAACCTGCCGTCGATCGTGCAGGGGCTCGGCGTCTCGGATCCGCTGGACATCGGGCTGGTCACCGGCACGATGGGCCTGGCGATCCTCGCCGGGGTGCTCTTCTTCCCCTGGCTGCGGGGCCGCGTGGGCCGGGACACCGAACTGATCGTGCTGTGCGCGCTGGCCGGGACGGGGATCATGGCCGTCTATCTGGCGGTCGACGGCGCCGGAGCACGGTTCGGGCTGCTCTTCGCCGCGAACTTCTTCCTCACCGGAACGCTGCCGCTGTTCTGGTCCGTGGCGATGTCCCGGATGTCGGGTCTGATGGCCGCCGTGGGGCTGGCCTTCATCAACATGATCGGGCTGCTCGGCGGCTTCGTGGGGCCGCTGGTGTTCGGGGTCGTCGAGGACCGCAGCGGGGACGCGGACGCCCCGTTCGTCTTCGTCGTCGTCGCGGGCCTGGTGGGCAGCGTGCTGGCGGCGGCGCTGAAGTGGACGGTGGGCCGCGAGGAGCGGACCGGCGTGCCCGCCGCGGCGGCGGCCGTCGACTGAGCGGATCCCGCCCCGCCCTTGGGCGGTTGCCCAGGTGACGCCCCGGTCGTCTGGGCAACCGCCCGTTCCTCTTCCCAGGCCGCAGGGCGGATGCCTATCCTCCGGCCATGAACGACGAGTCGGCGCTGCGCCGCGAGCTGGCGATGACGCTGCTCACGGATCTCGACCCCCTGATCGCCGATCTGGCGGCGGACATCTGCGCCCACAGCACGCGCTACGCCAGCGGCCGGCCCGTCTCGCGCGACGACCTCGAACTGACGTTGCGCGGCAACATCGAGCTGGCCCTCGGCGAGTTCGGCAGGCTGCCCGGTGACCGGGGCCGCTTCGAGGCCGTCGCCGCGGACAACGGGCGGCTGCGCGCCGAGCAGGGCATGCCGCTGGCCACCGTCCTGAAGGCCTACCGGCGCGGCGGGCGGGTCCTGTGGCAGGCCATGGCGGACTGGATGCGGGACCGGCCCCCGTCCCAGCAGCGGCTGATGGGCGACATGGCCGGCGCGGTGTGGGAGACCATCGACCGGTTCTCGTCCGAGATGGCCGACGCCTACCGGCTGCGCACCCTGGAGCTGGAGCACCGGGACGCGTCGCGGCGCGGCGCCCTGTTCGAGGCGCTGCTCGACGGCCGGGCCGGCGACCCGGCGGTGGCCGCCGCGGCCGCCTCCGCCCTCGGCGTGCCGCGCCACGACCGGTTCGTGGTGGTCCTCGTCGCCCAGGACGCGCGGGACCCCGCCTCGCCGCCCGACCCCGGACCCACGCTGGAGACGGCCGGCATGTGGTCGTTCTGGCGCTCGCGCGGCGAGACCGTGGCGGGCCTCGTCCGGCTGGGAACGCAGGAGCCGGCGGTCCTCGTCGACACGCTGCGCGCCCACCTCGGCTACCGCGCCGGGGTCTCCCCCGCCTTCACCGAACTCGCCCTCGCCGACCAGGGACTGCGGCTAGCCCGGCGGGCGCTCGACACCCTGGCGCCGGGCCGCGGAGAGGTCGCCGAACTCGACGAACGGCTGGTGCACGCCGCGCTCGGCACGGAGCCGGAGATCGCGGAGCGGCTGGTGGCGCGCTATCTGGACGGCGTGCTGAGCAGCGGCGTCGAGGGTCCGGCGCTGCTCACGACGTTGCGGGTGTGGCTCGACTCGGGCTGCTCGGCGTCCCGCACCGCGGCCCGGCTGTTCTGCCACCGCAACACGGTCCTGAACCGGATCAGCAGGGTCGCCGAACTCACCGGCCGGCCCGCCGAGTCCGGCGAGGCCCGGCTCGGCTGGGCGCTGGCGCTGCGCGCGCTGGAACTGGCTCCGTGACGCGCGGGGTGGCCGCTGCCCAGCGTGCCGCCGGTGATGGTGGGCAGTTGCACATGGTGCCCGGTGGGGCGATGCCGGAAGCTGAGGCGGCCCGACCCGACCGCGCGTCCGTCCGACCGGGGCGCCGGCCACCCGAACGTGCACACATGCAAGGGAGCCGCTGTGCAACTGAGCGTCGCCACCGTCCTTCAGGAATCCGCCGCCCGCCACGGCGACCGCATCGCGGTCGTCGACGGCGACGTCCGCGTCAGCTACCGCACGCTGTGGCGCGAAGCGCTCCGCTTCGCCGCCCGGCTGCGGGCCCACGGCATCGGGCCCGGCGACCGCGTCGCGCTGCTGCTGCCCAACACCGTCGACTTCCCGCGCGCCTACTACGCGGTGCTGGCCGCCGGCGGGACCGTGGTGCCGGTGCACGCCCTGCTCGTCGCGGACGAGGTCGTCCATGTGCTGGAGCACAGCGGCTGCCGGGCCATCGTCACCGCCGAGCCGTACGGTCCGGTGGCGCGGGCCGCCGCCGACGCGGCCGGGGTGGAGGTGCTGCACGTACAGACCGACGGCGACGACGAGCAGCTGTCCGGCGCCGAGCCGCGCGACGCCGACGACACCGCGGTGATCCTGTACACCAGCGGCACCACGGGCCGGCCGAAGGGCGCCCTGCTCACCCACGCCAATCTGGTCATGAACGCGTCGGTCTGCGCGCAGGACCTGTTCGCCCTGACCCCGGACGACGTGGTCCTGGGCTGTCTGCCGCTGTTCCACAGCTTCGGCCAGTCCTGCGCCATGAACGCCGCCCTGCGCGCCGGTTCGACGCTCGTCCTGTGCCCGCGTTTCACCGGGCCGGGCGCGCTGGAGCTGATGGTGCGCGAGGGGGTCACGGTCTTCATGGGCGTACCGACGATGTATCACGCGCTCGTCGAGGCGGCCGACCGGGACGAGCGGCGGCCCGCGCTGCGGATGGCCGTCTCGGGCGGTGCGGCGCTGCCCGTCGCGCTCTTCGAACGCTTCGAGACCACCTTCGCCACCATGCTCCTGGAGGGGTACGGGCTGACGGAGACGTCTCCGGCGGCGACCTTCAACCAGCCGGCGTTCGGCCGCAGGCCCGGCACGGTCGGGCATCCGATCTGGGGGGTCGAGGCGGGCATCGCCGACGCCGAGACCGACGACCGCACCGTGCTGCTCCCGGACGGCGAGGTCGGGGAGGTCGTGCTGCGCGGCCACAACATCTTCGCGGGCTACCTCGACGACGCGGCGGCGAGCGCGGCCGCCGTCGTCGACGGCTGGTTCCGCACCGGCGACCTGGGGGTGCGGGACGCCGAGGGGCGCCTCAGCATCGTCGACCGCAAGAAGGACCTCATCATCCGCGGCGGCTTCAACGTCTATCCGCGCGAGGTCGAGGAGGTGCTCGCCCGGCACCCGGCCATCGCCCAGGTCAGCGTCATCGGCCTGCCCGACGAGCAGCGCGGCGAGGAGGTGTGTGCCGCCGTCGTGCTGCGGCCGGGCGCCACGGACAGCGGCGAGGACATCGTCGCCTGGGCCCGCGAACGGCTCGGCCGGCACAAGTATCCGCGCGTCGTCCGCCTGTTGAGCGAGCTGCCGCTCGGCCCGAGCGGCAAGATCCTCAAGCGGGAACTGCAGAAGGAGTGCGGATGAGCGTCGTCGAGACCGCGTACGGGCCGGTGCGCGGCCGCGCCGAGGACGGGGTGACCGTCTTCCTGGGCATCCCGTACGCGGCACCTCCGGTGGGCCCGCTGCGGCTGCGGCCGCCGGAGCCGCCCGAGCCCTGGGACGAGATCCTGGAGGCCGCCGACTTCGGCCCCACCGCCCCCAAGAACCCGTACGCCGCACCGCTGGACGCGCTGCTGCCCGACCCGGACGTGCCCGGCGACGGCTGGCTCAACCTCAACGTGTGGACGCCCGCGGCGGACGGCGGTCCGCGGCCGGTCATGGTCTGGATCCACGGCGGCTCCCTGCGCAACGGCTCCTCGGCCGTCCCGGTCTACGACGGCCGGGCCTTCGCCCGCGACGGCGTGGTGCTCGTCTCCCTCAACTACCGCCTCGGCATCGAAGGGTTCGGCGTCTTCCCCGACGCCCCGGCCAATCTCGGGCTGCGCGACCAGCTGGCCGCGCTCGCCTGGGTGCGGGAGAACATCCGCGCCTTCGGCGGCGATCCGGACAACGTGACCGTGTTCGGTGAGTCCGCGGGCGCCATCAGCATCGGCGCCCTGCTGGCGAGTCCGCACGCGAAGGGGCTCTTCCACCGGGCGGTGCTGCAGAGCGGCGCGCCTTCGGCCGTGTCCCGGGACTCCGCCGCGCGCACCACCTCCGCCATCGCCGAACAGCTCGGCATCGAGGCCACTGCGGCGGCCTTCGCCGCTGCCGAGCCCGGCCGTCTGCTCGCCGCCCAGCGGGAGGTCACCCGGCGCGGAAATCCGCTGACCGGCGGTCTCGGCTTCCAGATCGTCGTCGACGGTGACATCGTCCCCGAGGATCCCGCCACGGCGCTGGCGCGGGGCGCGGCCGACGGCGTCGACGTGCTCCTCGGCAGCAACACCGACGAGTACCGCCTGTGGTTCGTGCCCAGTGGCCTCGTCGACCGGATCGGCCGGGTCACGCTGCGGGCCGCCGTGCTCAAGCAGCGGGTCCCGTGGCGTGCCCCGCGCGTCTACCGTGCCGGTCGGCCCGGCGCGTCACCGGGCGAGATCCTCGGCGCCCTCGCGACCGACACCCTGCTGCGGGTCCCCTTCAACCGGCTCGCCGACGCCCGCACGGGCCGCCCCGGCGGCACCTTCCTCTACGAGTTCGCATGGCCGTCGCCCGTGCGGCGGCTCGGCGCCTGCCACGCCCTGGAGATCGGCTTCGTCTTCGACACGCTCGGCACGGCGGACAGCCGCCTGCTCACCGGGGACGGTGCTCCGCAGGAACTGGCCGACGCGATGCACGGCGCCTGGGTCGCGTTCGCCACCACGGGCGACCCTGGCTGGCCCCGGTGGGACGCCGGCCGGCCCGTCATGACCTTCGGCGCCGACGGCCCGCACGTGGTGCACGCGCCCCGGGAGGAGGAGCGCCGTCTGTGGGGCTGACCGTGTCCTGACGGCGGCGGCAGCGGTGCGTGGCGCCCGTCGCGCTCGGCCGACGGGGCACCTCACGCGGTGGGGACTGCATCCGCGACGGCCCGGTGAGCTGAACGCTGGTTGACACGACTTTGTCCGATCCACGGAACCGCCGTGCTTCGTCAGCTTCCGCCGTCAGAGGTGACCGATGTCAGCCGGTTCTCAGATCCATCACCCGTCGCCCGGGGATCTCGCGCTGTTCGCCCTCGACGGTGGCCTGCCGGAGGCGACGGAGGAGCATGTGCGCGACTGCGCGTCGTGCCGGTCGACGCTCGCGCAGTTCCTGCGCGTGACGGAGGCCGCCCGGGCCGGTACGACGGACCCGGTGCGGCCTCCTGCGGAACTCTGGGAGATGATCCGCGACCAGCTGTAGCTCAGGTGCGGGAGCCCGTCGGGGTGCCGCCGGCGGGCAGGCTCCGGCGGGCGATGGCCTCCCGCGCCGCCTCCCGGGGGTGCCGGCGGCGCCAGTAGGGGTTGTCGTGGGGCAGCCGGCTGGACACCCGGCCGTACATCCCGAACGTGAGAATCACCAGGCCCATGACGAAGCTGAAGATGACGTTGGTCATGCCGAAGCCGAGCACGTTCGCGCCCTTGTCCAGGATGAAGACGTGGACGAAGCCGCTGATCAGGAACAGGGTGCCCACGACCATGTTGAGCGTGGAGGCGACATTGCCCCCGATGACGGCCCCGGCGATCAGGGCGACTCCGACGACGACCGAGACGAGGCTGAGGACGCCGTTCGTGGACATGCCCGCGATGTGGCTGCCGTCCGTGTCGAACGGGCTCAGCTGATCGGCGAAGCCGAGGCAGCCGAAGACGAGCAGCACGACGCCGCAGAACGCGGCGCCCCACCGGTACACCTGGGACAGTTTGTGATCGACGGGAAGTTCGTCCTTGAGTTCCATGATGCGGGCACCTTTCTGGTCCACCACGTCGGGTCGTCCGTCACCCCTCCCTGACATCACTTCGTCCCGATTCGCCCTGTTGGTTGCACATGATCCGGATCGTCATTCCTTGCTCAGCCGGCTCGGCCACCAGGACTTCGGTCCGATGTCCCTGACCAGCGCGGGAACCAGCAGCGACCGGACGACCAGGGTGTCGAGGAGCACGCCGAAGGCGACGATGAAGGCGATCTGGACGAGGAAGGCCAGCGGGATGACGCCGAGGGCGGCGAAGGTCGCGGCCAGCACGACACCGGCCGAGGTGATCACCCCGCCCGTGGCGACGAGCGCCTTGAGGATGCCCTCGCGCGCCCCGTGTTCCAGGGACTCCTCGCGGGCCCGGGACATCAGGAAGATGTTGTAGTCCACCCCGAGCGCGACGAGGAACACGAACCCGTACAGGGGCACGGAGGCGTCGGTGCCGGAGAAGCCGAAGACGTGCCGGAACACCAGCGAGGAGATGCCGAGCGTGGCGGCGAAGTTGAGCGCCACCGTGGCCACCAGGATCACCGGCATGAGGACGGAGCGCAGCAGTCCGACGAGGATGACCAGGATGATCGCGAGGACCACGGGGACGATCAGTGCGCGGTCGTGTTCGGCGGTGCGCTGGGTGTCGTACTGCTGGGCGGTGTAGCCGCCGACCAGGGCGTCGGCGCCGTCGATCCCGTGCAGGGCGGTGCGCAGCCGGGCGACTGTGGCCTTGGCGGCGTCGCTGTCGGCGGCGTCCTTGAGCGTGACGTCCACGCGGATCCTGCCGTCCACGACCCGGGCCTGCCCGGAGCCGGGGCGGCCCTGCCCGGTCACCGGTGTCACGTCGGCGACCCCGGGGACCGCCTCGGCCCGCTCGACGATCCGCGTCTCGCGGTCGGCGTTCGCGATCACGACGGCGGGGTTGCCGGAGCCGCCCGGGAAGTGCTCGGCGAGGGTGGCCTGCGCGGTGACCGACGGCGCGTCGTTGACGAAGATCTCGTCGAGGGGCACGCCCTTGGAGTTCAGGGTCGGGGCGAAGGCGGCGCAGGCCAGGAGGCCGATCAGCGCGACGGCCCAGATCCGGCGCGGCGACCGGCCGACGGTGCCGGCGATGCGCCGCCACACGCCGTGGCCGCCGCCCGCGGCCTCCGCCGGCTTGGGCCGTGCGGGCCAGTAGGCGGCGTTGCCGAGCAGGACCAGGGCCGCCGGCAGGAAGGTGAGGGTGGTCAGCACCGCGCACACGATGCCGATGGCACCCACCGGACCGAGGGCCCGGTTGTTGGTGAGGTCGCTGAGCAGCAGGGCGAGCAGGCCGAGCGCGACCGTGGCGGCGCTGGCGACGACGGCTCCGGTGGAGCGGCGCAGGGCGGCGCGCATCGCGGTGAACCGGTTCTCGCCCGCGGCCAGTTCCTCGCGGTAGCGGGCGGTGAGCAGCAGGGCGTAGTCGGTCGCCGCGCCGATCACCAGGATCGACAGGATGCCCTGGACCTGGCCGTCGACCCGGACGATGTCGTGGTCGGCGAGGACGTAGACGACGGCGCAGGCGACTCCCAGGGCGAACACCGCGCCGAGGATGATCACGAAGGGCAGCAGGACGCTGCGGTAGACCAGCAGGAGGATCACGAGGACCGTGATCAGGGCGACGCCGAGGAGCAGCCCGTCGATCCCGGCGAAGGCGTCGGAGAGGTCGGCCTGGCTGGCGGCCGGTCCGGCGAGGACGGCGGTGGCTCCGCCGACGGCGTCCGCGCGTGCGGAGATCCGGTCGAGGGTGGGCGCCAGGTCGTCGCCGAGGTCGGGCCGGAGCTGGACGACTCCCTCCAGTGCCTTCCGGTCGCTCGACGGGATCGCGGGCGAGACCTGGCCGACCACTCCCGGCGTGCCCTTCAGCGCCGCCAGCGCCCGGGTGGCGGCGCCGCGCTGCGCGCTGTCGAGGGCGCCCTCGTCGTCGGCGGTCCAGACGACGATCACGGGAAGCGTCTCGTCCTCCTGGAAGGCGCGCTGTGCGTCGATCACCCGGGTCGACTCGGCGCTGCGCGGCAGGAACGCGGCCTGGTCGTTGGTGGAGACCTCGCCCAGGCGCCCGGCGTAGGGGCCCAGGGTGCCGCCCACGGCGAGCCAGACGAACAGCAGGACAAGAGGCACGAGCCACCGAGGACCTCGGAGGGTGCGGGACATGGTTCTCCCAGAGCAGCGACAGCGGGGATCTCTAAAAACTCAGGAATCTCAACGCCAAAGTATCTTAATGATTGAGCTAAAAGTCTCCGGCGCGGGGTTCCGTGCCCATCATTCGTCCCGTGCGCGCCGATCGGATGCGGCGGTCGCCGATCAGCCCCGGGGACCGCTCCGGGTCTCGGCGAGTTCTTCGTTGAGGACGTTCAGGAAGCGCAGGACGACGGCGAGTTCGGGCTCGTCGAAGCGGCGCCGGGCCCGCTCGGTCGCCTCGGCGAGCGGGGCGAAGTGCTTGCGGGCCTGCGCCTGCGCGCTCGGCACGTAGTGCAGGTGGACGACCCGCCGGTCCGCGCTCTCGCGGACCCGCTTGACGTGTCCCGCGCGCTCCAGACGGTCGACGCAGGCGCTGACCGCGCCGGAGGTGAGGCCGAGCCGCTGCCGCAGCAGGCTCGGGGTGAGCGGGGTGTCGGAGTCCAGGATGGCGGCGAGCGCCTGGACGTCCGTGGGATGCAGCTCCTGTCCGGCCGCGAAGGCGTGGACGATCCGGTTCAGTTCGCCATTGAGGCGGCGCAGCTCGACGGCGAGGGCGCGCAGGTCCGGGTGGGAGGGCGCGGACGTGTGGTCCGCAGCGCCTGCGCCGCCGCCTGCGACGGGCGCCCTTCGGGGTTCACGGTTGTCCACCCGCTCACCCTATCGACGCCGTCCGTGATCCCCGGCTCCGCGACCTCGTGCGCCCCTGTTCACCACCCTTTTCACGGAGTGGCGCGCCCTCCACCAATCCGCCGCCCGGCCCGCTCCGGATCATCAGTGAGACCGCGCCCGCGGTCGCCGGGGAGGAGAGGCGATGACGTCGATATCGGGGCAGGGTCCCGGGGAGGCCGGGCAGCGGCGCACCGCCGTGATCGGCAGCGGCGTGGCGGGGCTCACCGCCGCGCACGTCCTGGGCCGCACGCACCACGTCACCCTGTACGAGGCCGACGACCGGCTCGGCGGGCACGCCCACACTCACGAGGTGACCTCGCCAGACGGTGCGCGGCACCGCGTCGACTCGGGTTTCATCGTGCACAACCGCGCCACCTACCCGCACCTCCTGCGGCTGTTCGCCGAACTCGGCGTCGCCACCCAGGAGTCGGAGATGAGCATGTCGGTGCGGTGCGACGGCTGCGGCCTGGAGTACGCCGGAGCCCGGGGCCCGGGCGGACTGTTCGCCCGCCCACGCAACGCCGTGCGCGGGCCCTATCTGCGGCTGCTCACCGAAGTGCCCGCCTTCCACCGCGCGGCCCGGCGCCTGCTCGACGAGGATCCCGGCTGCGCGCTCACGCTGGGCGGCTTCCTGGACCGCGAGGGCTTCTCCGCGTACTTCCGTACGCACTTCATGACCCCGCTCGTCTCGGCGGTCTGGTCCTGCGACGCCGCCACCGCCCAGGTCTACCCGGCGGTGTACCTGTTCCGGTTCCTGCGGCACCACGGGATGCTCTCGGTGAGCGGGTCGCCGACGTGGCGCACGGTCACCGGCGGCTCCCGCAGCTATGTCGACCGGGTGGCCGGCGGCGTGCACGCTGTGCGCCTCGCGACGCCGGTCAGGGCTGTGCGCCGGCACCCGGACGGGGCCGACGTCACCACGGAGGACGGCACCACCGCCTCGTACGACTCCGTGGTGATCGCCACGCACCCGGACCAGGCCCTGAACCTGCTGGCCGACGCCACACCGGACGAGAAGACAGTCCTCGGCGCCTTCCGTTACTCCCGCAACACCACGCTGCTGCACACCGACACCGCGCTGCTGCCGCGCGCCCGGCGGGCCCGCGCCTCGTGGAACTATCTGATGCCGTCCTGCGCGGCGGGCGCCGACCGGGTGCGGGTCAGCTACGACATGAACCGGCTGCAGCGCCTCGACGCACCCGAGACCTACGTCGTCACGCTCGGCGGCGAGGACCGGGTCGCCCCGGACCGGGTGCTGGCCCGCATGGTGTACGAACACCCCGTCTACACACCGGAGTCGGTCGCCGCGCAGGAGCGGCTGCCCGAACTGGACTCCGGCGTCTCGGCCTTCGCGGGCGCCTATCACGGCTGGGGATTCCACGAGGACGGCTGCCGCTCGGGAGCGGTGGCCGCCGCGGCGCTGGGGGTGCGCTGGTGACGGCCGCGCCCGCCCTCTACGACGTCGCGGTCGTCCACGTACGCACCGCGCCGCGGCGCTACACCTTGCGGCACCGCACCTACATGTGGCTCATCGACCCCGACCACCCGCCGGAACTTCCGCTCCTGCTGCGTCCGTTGGCGCGGTTCGACCCCCGGGACCACTTCACGGGCCGGGCGCCGACCGTCCGCGCCGGCCTCGACGCCTTCCTGGCGGAGCACGGGGTGGATCTGGAGGGCGGGAAGGTGCTGATGTTCGCTCACGCGCGGGTACTCGGGTACGTGTTCAACCCGCTCACCCTCTACTGGTGCCACGGCCCGGACGGCGCGCAGCGCTGTGTCGTCGCCGAGGTCCACAACACGTACGGCGAGCGGCACAACTATCTGCTGTACCCCGACGGCACGGGCCGGGCGACGACCGGCAAGGAGTTCTACGTCTCGCCGTTCTTCCCCGTCGACGGCCGTTACCGCATGCGCCTGCCCGCCCCCGGCGGCCGGGTCGACCTCACCGTGCGGCTGGAGCGGGAGGGCGGCCGGCCCTTCACCGCGACCGTTCGCGGTGCGCGGCGGGACGTGCGGGCGCGGACCCTGCTGCGGCTGGCCGTGCGCCGGCCGTGGTCGACGCTCGCCGTGTCCGCCGCGATCCGGCTGCACGGCGTGCGCCTGTATCTGCGCGGGCTTCCGGTCCAGCCCCGGCCCGCTCCACGACGATGCCCGGAGAACCAGCGATGAGAACAGACGACTCCCCCTCGACCACAGCCTTCCGCGGCACGACGCGGCCGCCTGCCGTGGATCCGGTCCGCTGGCCGGACGTCGCGGCGCCGCCCCGGACCTCACGGGCCCGCACCGCCGTCGCCGCGGCCGTCGTACGCCGGGCGCTGGAGCGGCTGCCGCTGCGCGTCCGGTTCGCCGACGGCACCGAGCTCGGCCGGGGCGGCCCGCTCCTGGAGGTCCGCCGGCCGCGGGACTTCCACGCCAGGATCGGCCGGAACGGTCTGATCGGGTTCGGCGAGTCCTACCTGGCACGGGAGTGGGACGCCCCCGATCTGGTGGCGGTGCTGACGGTGCTCGCGGCACACGCGGCCGATCTGGTGCCCGCCCCCTTGCAGCGGCTGCGCGGCCTGTGGGCGACGCGCCGGCCCGCCGCCCAGCGCAACAGCCCGGACGGCTCCCGGGAGAACATCAGCCACCACTACGACCTGTCCAACGACCTGTTCGCCCTGTTCCTCGACGAGACCCTCAGCTATTCGTCGGGCGTCTTCCGGGCGCTGCCCGCCGAGTGGAGCCTGCTCGCCGACGCCCAGCGCCGCAAGATCGACCGGCTGCTCGACCTGGCCGAGGTGCGCGAGGGCACCCGGGTGCTGGAGATCGGCACCGGGTGGGGCGAACTGGCGCTGCGCGCCGCCGCCCGCGGCGCCCGCGTCACCACGCTCACCCTCTCCCACGAGCAGCGCGACCTGGCGCGCGAGCGGATCGCGGCGGCCGGGCTCGCCGACCGGATCGCGGTCGAGCTGTGCGACTACCGCGAGGCGAAGGGCACGTACGACGCCGTCGTGAGCGTCGAGATGATCGAGGCCGTCGGCGCCGAGTTCTGGCCCGTGTACTTCCGCACGCTCGACGCCCGCCTCGCCCCGGGCGGCCGGGTCGCGCTCCAGGCCATCACGATGCCGCACGACCGGATGCTGGCCAGCGGATCCACGTACACCTGGATCCAGAAGTACATCTTCCCCGGCGGCCTGCTGCCGTCCGTGGAGGCGGTGGCGGAGGTCGTCGGCGAGCACACCGGGCTCACCGTCGCGCGCCGGGACGGCTTCGGCGCCCACTACGCCGAGACGCTGCGCCTGTGGCGCGAGCGGTTCACCGAGCGCGCGGCCGAGGTCGACGCGCTGGGTTTCGACGAGACGTTCCGCCGCATGTGGACGTTCTATCTCGCCTACTCCGAGGCCGGGTTCCGCTCCGGATACCTCGACGTCCAGCAGTACGTGTTCACCAAGGAGGAATCCGCGCGATGACCACCGCACGTCCCGTCCGGACCGGCGCCGCCCACCGGCTCGCCGCCCTCGCCGCGACCGCGCTCGGCGGGCCGCTCCCGGTCCGGCTGCGCACCTGGGACGGTGCCGAGGCGGGCCCCGTCGACGCTCCCGTGGTCGTCGTACGGTCCCGCCGGGCGCTGCGCCGGCTGCTGTGGCAGCCGGGCGAACTGGGCCTCGCACAGGCCTACGTGACCGGTGAGATCGACGTCGAGGGCGATCTGGCGACCGGCCTGCGCGCCATGTGGGCGGCGACGAGGGAGCGCCGGCTGCACCCGCCCCGTCTCACGCTCGCCGAGCGGGCCCGCGCGGCGCGCACGGCCGCCCTGCTGGGAGCGGCGGGCCCGCCGCCTGCGCCGCCCGCCTCCCAGGCGCGGCTGCGCGGCGTCCTGCACAGCAGGTCCCGCGACCGGGCCGCCATCAGCCACCACTACGACCTGTCGAACGCGTTCTACCGGCTGCTGCTCGACGAGACGATGGCCTATTCGTGCGGCTACTGGGCGTCCGACGCACCGGAGTTCGGCGCCGCCGACGCGCAGCGCGCCAAGCTGGAACTGATCTGCCGCAAGCTGGGCCTGGTGGAGGGCGCGCGGCTGCTCGACATCGGCTGCGGCTGGGGTTCGCTCACGCTGTACGCGGCCGAGCGGCACGGAGCACGGGTGACGGCAGTGACGCTCGCCGCCGAACAGGCAGCACATGTACGGGAACAGGTGCGCGAGCGGGGTCTCGGCGACCGGGTCGACGTGGTGTGCCAGGACTACCGCGACATCACGGGCGGCGGCTACGACGCGGTCGCCACCGTCGAGATGGGCGAGCACGTCGGCGACGCCGAGTACCCCGCGTTCGCCGCGTCCCTGCACCGGCTGGTGCGGCCCGCGGGGCGGGTCCTGGTGCAGCAGATGTCGCGCGGGACCGTGGCCCCCGGCGGCGGTGCCTTCATCGAGGCGTACATCGCCCCGGACATGCACATGCGGCCGCTGGGCGAGACCGTGGCGCTGCTGGAGTCGGCCGGTCTGGAGGTGCGGTCGGCGGAGTCGCTGCGCGAGCACTACGTGCGCACGGTCGAGGCCTGGCACCGCACGCTGGAGGAGCGCTGGAGCGACGTCGTGCGGCTCGTCGGCGAGGAGACGGCCCGGGTGTGGCGGCTGTATCTGGTCGGCGGCGCCCTGGCGTTCGACGAGCGGCGCATGGGGGTCGACCAGATCCTCGCGGTCCGGCCGACCGCCGACGGCCACGCCGCGATGCCCGCGACACAGCAGGACTGGTACACGGGACTGGCGGAGCTGTGAACGGCTTTCCCTGGGCGGAGTTCGCGGCGGGCCTCGGCTGGTCGGCCGCCGCCGCGCTCGCCGTGCTGCTCGCCACCTTCGCCGTGGCGCTGCGCAAGGGGCTGCACCGGATCGTCGACGTCGCGTGGGGGCTCGGCTTCACGGCGGTGGCCCTGGTGAGCTTCGTGGCGTCGGCGGGCAGCGGCGACACCGGCCGCCGGGTGCTGGTGACCGTGCTGACGGCGGTGTGGGGCGTCCGGCTGTCCGTGCACATCGCCCGGCGCGGCCGCGGGCACGGTGAGGATCCGCGCTACGAGCGGCTGCTGGCGAAGGCGCCGGGCAGCCGGAACCTCTACGCCCTGCGCATGGTCTATCTGCTCCAGGGCGCGCTCGTCTGGCTGGTGTCGCTGCCGGTCCAGGCCGCGGGATACGTGCCGGGGCCGATGAGCGGGTTCGCCTGGGCGGGTGGCGCGCTGTGGGCCGTCGGGCTGGTCTTCGAGGCGGTGGGCGACGCCCAGCTCGCCCGGTTCAAGGCCGACCCGGCGGCCAAGGGCCGGATCATGGACCGGGGGCTGTGGCGCTACACCCGGCATCCCAACTACTTCGGTGACTTCTGCGTGTGGTGGGGCCTGTTCCTGCTGACCTGCGACGCGCCCGCCGCGGCGGCCGTCAGTGTCGTCTCGCCCGTGGTGATGACCCTGTTGCTGACGAAGGGCAGCGGCAAGCGCCTGTTGGAACAGCACATGGCGGGTCGTCCAGGCTATACCGAGTACGTGGCGCGGACCAGCGGCTTCCTCCCCTGGCCGCCGCGCCGCCGACCGCGGTAGGACCACTCGGAAGGAACGGCGCACGGTGCCTGAGAACGACACGGACGTGGCGGCCCACTGGCTCTTCGGCGACCAGTTGGGGCCGCACTTCCTCACGGCGGGACCCGACGGGCCGCACCGGGACACCCCGCTCCTGATGGTGGAGTCCCGCGGTGTGTTCCGGCGCCGCAGGTTCCATCGCGCCAAGGCGCACCTGGTGCTCTCGGCGATGCGGCACCGGGCCGCGGAACTCGGCGACCGCGTCACCTATGTGCGGGCCGACGGCTATGTGGAAGGGGTGCGCGAGGCCGTCGGCGACGCCCCGCTGACGGTCCATCATCCGACGTCCCGCGCGGCGCTGAAGCTGGTCCGCGCCCGCCCGTCGACGCGGGTGCTGCCCGCCCGCGGGTTCCTCGTCGGCCACGACGCCTTCCGGGAGTGGGCGGCGCGGAGCGGTTCGGGACAGCTGCGCCAGGAGACCTTCTACCGGTGGGTGCGCGGCAACCACGACCTGCTGATGGACGGTGCCGAGCCGGCCGGCGGGCGCTGGAACCTCGACCACGACAACCGCGAACCGGCGCCGCGCGGTGCGGCCGACCTCGGGGTGCCCGCCCCCTACCGGCCGCGCGAGGACGACATCGACACGGAGGTCCGCGCGGACCTCGACCGCTGGGAGCGCGAGGGCACGGTCGAGTTCCTGGGCGAGGACGGGCCGCGCCGCTTCCCGGCGACCCGCCGCGAGGCGCTCTCCGCGCTGCGGCGCTTCCTGGAGGTCCGGCTGCCGACCTTCGGCACGTACGAGGACGCCGTGCTCGCGGCGGACCCCGTCATGAGCCACAGCCTGCTGTCCTCGTCGCTCAATCTCGGCCTGCTGGATCCGGCGGAGTGCGTCGAGGGCGCCGAGGCCGAGTACCGGGCTGGCCGGGCGCCGCTGAACAGCGTCGAGGGCTTCGTGCGGCAGATCGCCGGCTGGCGTGAGTACGTGTGGCAGCTCTACTGGCACTTCGGCCCGGAGCACCGGAAGGCGAACGTGCTGCGGGCGCACGGCGAGGTGCCGTCCTGGTGGGAGGAGCTGGACTCCGGCGCGGTGACGGCGAACTGCCTGTCGCACGTGCTGGACGACGTGCGCGCGACGGGCTGGACCCACCACATCCCCCGGCTCATGATCCTGGGGAGCTACGCCCTGCAGCGCGGCTGGGACCCGGCCGAGGTGACGGACTGGTTCCACCGCGCGTTCGTCGACGGCTACGACTGGGTGATGGTGCCGAACGTCGTCGGGATGTCCCAGTTCGCCGACGGCGGGCGGATGACGACGAAGCCGTACACCTCCGGCGGCGCCTATCTGAACCGGATGACCGACTTCTGCGGCGACTGCCGCTTCAAGCCGACGGTGCGGGTGGGCGACGACGCGTGTCCGTTCACCGCCGGGTACTGGGCGTTCCTGCACCGGCACCGCACCCGGTTCGAGCACAATCCGCGGATGGCTCAGGCGGTCCGGGGACTGGGCCGCCTGAGCGATCTGGACGCCCTGCTCGAACAGGAGCGGGACCGTGCCGACTGACCGTCAGGCGGGCAGTCGCATCAGCGCCACGGGGGCGGAGGTGGGCTGTTCGGATCCGCCCGCCGGTTCGACGGTGATGCCCATGCCGGACGCGCCGTCCACGGCTCCGCTCAGCAGCACCGTCTGGTCGTGGCGTGCGGCGTCCATGAGACCGGCCGCCCGCATGGTGCCTCCGTCGTCGAACCACAGCTGGTAGACCTTGCCCCGGGGCGGCTCGGCCATCCCGGAGACGACCAGGACGGCCTTGTCCTGGGCGGCGGAGACGACGACGGTGCCGGTGGCGCCGCCCGCCAGTTTCGCCGAGCCGGTCCTGGCGTCGGGCGCCGCGAGGACGGCGGCGATCCGGTCGCTGCTCCGCTCGGCCTGCCGGGCCTGCCGCACCGCGTCGTCGGCGCGCTGGTGCTGCCACACCGCGACTCCGCCGAGGGACGCGGCGGCGGCCAGGCACGCGGCCAGCGCCCACCGCGACAGCAGGCGGCGCCGCGCGACACCCGTGCGGACCGTCTGGGCGGGGTACGGCCGCGCCGGCGTCTCCTGGCGCACCGTGGTGATCCGCCGCAGCACCTGTTCGCGCAGCTCCGGGCGGGGCGCGTCGGACGCGGCCAGGCCGAGCCGGGCGGCGGTCGCGGTCAGTTCGGCCGTCTCCTGCGCGCAGGCCTCGCAGTCCGCGAGATGGCGTTCGAACGCCTCCCGCTCCTCCTCGGTCAGTGCGTGCACGGCGTAGGCGCCGGTCAGCGTGTGCAGGTCTGCGGTGGTCATGCGGTCACCCCCAGGCAGTCGCGCAGCCGGATGAGTCCGTCCCGCAGCCGGGTCTTGACCGTGCCCAGCGGCACGGCCAGCGCCTCGGCGACCTGACGGTAGGTCAGTCCACGGTAGTACGCCAGTGTGACGGCCTGCCGCTGGATCTCGGTCAGGGTGCGCAGACAGCGCCGTACCTGCTCCCGTTCGAGCCGGGCCTCGACCTGCTCGCTGACCTGGTCGTACTCGGGTGTGTGGTCCAGGAGCGCGGCCCTGCGGTCCCGGGCCGCGGCCGCGTCCACGGACCGTACGCGGTCGATGGCCCGCCGGTGGGCCAGGGTGAGGATCCAGTTGATCGCGGTCCCCCGGTCGGGGCGGTAGCGGGGCGCCGTGCGCCAGACCTCCACCAGGATCTCCTGGGCGACCTCCTCGGACTGCGCCCGGTCGCGCAGTACGGCGCGTACGGTGCCGAAGACCGGTCCCGCCACGGCGTCGTACACCGAGGTGAAGGCCTTCTCGTCGCCGAGGGCGACGCGCCCCACGAGTTCCTCGAGGTCCGGCTCGTCGGCCGGACGACCGCCGATGTGCACGGCTTCTTTCACTGGGCCCTCCGTGATCGCTGCATGTCCACGGGTAATTCGGAGAGCGATCGTCCGCGGATTGGTCCATGGACCGATCCGTCCGCGGATCGGCTACGGATCGATGATGAGGGATCGACGGGGAAAGGGCGCGGTACGGCGCCCGGCGCGGAGGGAGCGGACTCGGATGACGGTGGACGAACGCGGGACACGGGCGGCGCGGACGAGTGCTCTGGTGCCCGGGAGGGTTCCTTCCCGGACGCGTGCGGCGGTGCTGTTCCTGCACGGCGGCCGGGCCGACAGCCGCGCCCCGTCGCGGCCCTGGCATCCGGCGGCCCTGCGGATGCGGCCGTTCGCCGGGGCCGTGGCCGGCGCGCTGCCGGACGACGGCGTGCTGCTCGCGCGGGTGCGCTATCGCGTGCGCGGCTGGAACGGGGCGGCGTCCGATCCGCTGCACGACGCCGACCGTGCCCTCGTGGAACTCGCGCGGCTGGTGGGTGAGGTGCCGGTGATCCTGGTGGGCCATTCGATGGGCGGCCGTGCGGCACTGCGGGTCGCGGGCGCGGCCTCGGTACGGGGTGTGCTGGCGCTGGCGCCGTGGTGTCCGGACGGTGAACCGGTGGCGCAGTTGCGGGACCGCGATCTCGTGGTGCTGCACGGGGACGGCGACCGGGTGACGGACCCGGCGGCTTCACGGTCCTTCGCGGAACGGGCGGGCGCGGCAGGCGCGCGTGCCGGGTTCCGGGTCGTGCCGGGCGGTGATCACGCGATGCTGCGGCATGCGGGGGTGTGGCATCGCACGGCGGGGTCGGTGGTGGCGGAGTGGTTGTCGCGCTGACGGCCCGACGGCCGGGGCGGGCGCGTCAGCGGGAGTCCGCCGCCAGCAGGGCGACCGCCTCGCGCAGGCCGGCGGGTTGGACCGCCCGGTCGACGGTAGCGCCTCGCCAGCCCGGGCCGGCCAGGTAGAGGCGGGGCTGCTGCCGGGCGCCCTGCGGGCCCCAGGTCGACTGGAGGAGATGCTGGGCCAGCGGCGTGTTCGCCAGTGAGCGGGCCTGCGACCAGAGCAGGACGGCGGCGGGGCCGGTGCGGCGCACCGTGGAGACGAGCGCGTCGGCGGGGACGGCCGCGCCCAGCATCCGGGCCGGGCGGCCCGCCTGGAGCAGCGCCGCGTGCACGGCCTCCAGCGGCAGGGTGTGCTGCTCGCCGGGCACGCAGGCCAGCAGGACGGAGCTGTCGTCCCCGTTCGTGCCGGGCAGGCCCAGGAGGAACGGCGCGTTGCGCAGCGCCGTCGACACGTGCCAGGAGAGCAGGTGCTCGACCTCGACGTACCGGTCGCCGGACGTCTCCCACTTCCGGCCGACCGCGTGCAGGGTCGGCATCATGAGTTCCTCCCAGGCGGCGATCACCCCGTACGTCCGTACGAAGCCGTTCAACCGCTCCTGGACGGCACCGGAGTCGAGGCGCAGCGCGGCCCGGATGAGCCCGCGGCACTCGGCTCTGACCGTGCCGGGCGGTACCGCCGGGGAGCCGGTGGCAGCCGGGACGTCGGTGCTCTCCTCGCCGAAAGGTTCCGCCGCGCTCGGGCGGGCGTCGGCGTTGTGTTCCTTGACGACACGCGCGGCTTCGGCGGGCGGCACACCGGAGGCGGTCAGCCGGCACATCTCCTCGATCATGGCGACGTCCCGGGGGGACCAGCGGCGGTGCCGCCCCTCGTCCCGGCGGGCCGGACCGAGGCTGTAGCGCCGGTCCCACGAGCGCAGTGTCGTGGGCGAGATGCCGAGCCGCCGCGCCAGCGAGCCCGACGTGATCCCGGCGCCGTCGGTGGTCGAGGGGCGCCGGGAGGATCTCGACGGAGCGTCGCGGGTGTCCATGGATCAACTATATCGATGCGTAACCGGTGCACGCCCGGTAGAGGTCCGATAATGACGCTCACCTCGCCCTTTGCGCGGAGCGTCGGCGCCGCGCGGTGCAGGGGTCACGATCATGGCGCGTAAAAGCGATGCGTATTCGTTGCGAGTCGAAACGGGCCCGGCTCGCTGGTCAGGGTGGACCCACTCAGTCGGCCAGAGAAGGGCACGGGTCCATGCGCGCTCAAACGATTTCCCGGACGAGGACGCCGCGCGAGGACCTGTGGGCCCCCGTCGAGGAGTCCCTCGCCGACGAAGAGATCGCGGCCGGGCTGCGCGACGGCGCGGAGCCCTGCCTGGAGGCCGCGTACCACCGCTGGGGCACGCTGGTCCACACCCTCGCCCATCGCTCGCTGGGCGACGCGCGGGAGGCCGAGGACGTCACCCAGCAGGTGTTCCTGGCCGTCTGGCGCGGCCGGGACGGCTACGACCCGGCGCGCGGCGCCCTGGCCGGCTGGATCGTCGGCATCACCCGGCGCAAGATCGCCGACGCGCTGCGGGCGCGGACCCGGCGCTCCGACCTGGCGTCCGCCGCGGAGGCGGCGCTGAGCCTGGCGGTCCCGGCCGCCGACGACGCACCGCGGCGGACACTCGACCGGGTGGTGGTGAGCCACGAACTGGCACAGCTGCCCGCGACCCAGCGCCGCGTACTGGAACTGGCCTTTTTCGCCGACCTCACCCACACCCAGATCGCACAGGTGACGGGCTGGCCGCTGGGCACGGTGAAGAGCCACTCGAAGCGGGGCCTGCACCGACTGCGGCTGCGGCTCGTCGGCACCGACGTCGACTGAGCCGCGGCCGTCCGCACCGGTCCCCGCCCGGCCGGACCACCCTCAGCCGGACCGCGGAGCCCCGCCCGGCTGTCCGGCCTCCGCCTCCTCCGTGAGACGTTCCGCCGCCTTGGTGATGTTGTACGTCATGCCCCCGAACACGATGGCGTGGAAAGGGGCCACGCTCCACCAGTAGGCGTGTCCGCCCAGCCCGTGCGGATGGAACAGCGCCCGCTGGAGCAGCACCGTGCGCCCTTCGCGGTCGTGGGCGACGCGGAACTCCAGCCAGGCCAGTCCCGGCAGCAGCATCTCGGCGCGCAGCCGCAGGCTCGTGCCGCGCTGGATCTCCTCCACCCGCCAGAAGTCGACGACGTCGCCCAGGCGCAGCCGGGTGGCGTCCCGGCGGCCCCGGCGCAGTCCCACGCCGCCCACCAGCCGGTCGATCCAGCCGCGCACGGACCAGCCGAGGCCGAACGAGTACCAGCCGTGCTCGCCGCCGATGCCCTCGATCACCGTCCACAGTGCCTCGGGGGTCGCGTCGGTGCGCCGCGCCCGGCGATCGGTGTAGAGGCTGCCGCCGGCCCAGTCGGGGTCGGTGGGCAGCGGGTCGCTCGGCACTCCGGGGACGGCGGCGGCGGACCAGTGCGTCGTGACCTGGGCCTGTTTCACCTGGCGCAGCGCGAGCCGCAGCGCGTCGTCGAACGGGATCGGGGTGCCGGGGGGATCGGGCACGTACCGCGCGATGTCGTGCTCCGCGCAGACGACCTCGTGCCGCAGTGACTCGGCGAGCGGCCGCGCGATGCCGCGCGGGACCGGGGTGATCAGTCCGATCCAGTGGCTCGACAGGCCGGGCGTGAGCATCGGCACGGAGAGGATCATGCGGTGGGGCAGGTCGGCGACGCGCGCGTAGCGCTGCATCATGTCGCGGTAGTTCATGACCTCGGGGCCGCCGATGTCGAACGTGCGGGACACGGTGGCGGGCAGGTCCGCGCAGCCGACGAGATAGCGCAGCACGTCGGCCACGGCGATGGGCTGGATGCGGGTGCGCACCCAGCGGGGGGTGACCATGACGGGCAGGCGTTCGGTGAGATAGCGCAGCATCTCGAACGACGCGGAGCCGGAGCCGATGATGACGGCGGCGCGCAGCACGGCGGTGGGCACCCCGGAGCGCAGCAGGATGCGGCCGACCTCGCTGCGGGAGCGCAGGTGCGGCGAGAGTTCCGGCTCGGGGACGTCGCTCGGCGTCAGGCCGCCCAGGTAGACGATCCGGCCCACGCCGGTCTGCGCGGCGGCGTCGGCGAAGGTCCGCGCCGCCCGCCGGTCGGTCTCCTCGAAGTCGTCGCCGCTGCCCATGCCGTGCACCAGGTAGTAGGCGATGTCGATGCCGTCCAGGGCGGCGGTCACGGACGGCGGGTCCAGGACGTCACCGCGGACGATCTCGACCTGCCCGGCCCACTCGAAGTCGCGCAGCTTCTCCGGGGTCCGTGCCAGACACCGGACGCGGAAGCCCTTCGCGAGCAGTTCCGGGACGAGCCGGCCGCCCACATAGCCGCTCGCGCCGGTCACGAGGCAGTGCCGCCCGTCGCCCGCCGTGGACTCTTCGGGCGCTGACCGTTCATCGGGGGAAGAACTCATGGTCGGACACGTACCCCGCACAGCGGCGGGCGTGCGCCGCTATCCGGGTACGGGCGCGGCGGCGGCACCGGGACGGCTCCGGAGCGCAGGGCCGCGTCACGCAGCGTGACGGCCTGTGCGGCGGCCATTGTCAGTGGCTGGGTGCAGACTGGCGGACACCTGGAGACAACGGCGTTTCGGAGGTGTTCGGCATGACTGACGTGCTGCTCGCTGTGGGTACACGCAAAGGGCTTTTCCTGGGGCGGACGGGCGGGGCGGCGGGAGCGTCCCGCGAGACCTGGACGTTCGACGAGAGCCCCTGTTTCAACGCGCAGGCGGTGTACTCCGTCGCCATCGACACCCGGGGCCCGACGCCGAGGCTCCTCGTGGGCGGTGACAGTGCGCACTGGGGGCCGTCCGTGTTCCACTCCGACGACCTCGGCAGGACCTGGACCGAGCCGGCCGCGCCGTCCGTCAAGTTCCCCAAGGACACCGGGACTTCGCTGGAGCGGGTGTGGCAGCTGCACCCGGCGGCGGCCGAGCCTGATGTGGTGTACGCAGGCACTGAACCGGCCGCCCTGTACCGGTCCGAGGACCGGGGCGCGACGTTCGAGCTGTGCCGCCCGCTGTGGGAGCACCCGACGCGGGACCGGTGGGTGCCGGGCGGGGGCGGCGAGGGGCTGCACACCGTGCTGACCGACGCGCGTGATCCGCGGGCGCTGACGGTGGCGGTGTCCACGGCCGGGGTGTTCCGCTCGGCGGACGGCGGCGCGAGCTGGGAGCCGGCGAACTCGGGGGTGTCCGCCGTGTTCCTGCCGGACCCGAACCCGGAGTTCGGACAGTGCGTGCACAAGGTGGCGCGGGACGCCGCCGACCCGGACCGGCTCTATCTGCAGAACCACTGGGGTGTGTACCGCAGCGACGACGCGGGCGGCCACTGGACGGACATCGGCGACGGTCTGCCGTCGACGTTCGGGTTCGCGATGGCCGCGCACCCGCACCGCGCGGACACCGCCTACACCTTCCCGATCACCGCCGACGCCGACCGGGTCCCCGCCGACCGCCGCTGCCGCGTCTTCCGCACCCAGGACGCGGGCAAGAGCTGGGAACCGCTGAGCCGGGGCCTGCCGACGGGCGACCACTACGGCGTGGTGCTGCGGGACGCGCTGTGCACGGACGACGCGGACCCGGCGGGCGTGTACTTCGGTAACCGGAACGGGGAGGTGTACGCGTCGGCCGACGACGGCGACACCTGGCGGCAGTTGGTCTCTCATCTGCCGGACGTGCTGTGCGTGCGGGCGGCGGTGGTGGGCTGAGGACAGTCGACCGTCCGCACGGGACCGCACCGGTTCACGCCCTGCTGACGGCCCGTCCGAGGACCGGCTGCCGCGGCCGACGGGCGCGCCCGCGCTCATGGCGACCGCGGGCGACCTGTGTCACGGCAGGCGCCAGTCCACCGGGTCCATGCCCTGGCGCTGGAGCAGTTCGTTGGCGCGGCTGAAGGGGCGGGAGCCGAAGAAGCCGCGGTCCGCCGACATCGGGGAGGGATGGGCCGACTCGATGGCCGGAAGGTCGCCGAGCAGCGGGCGGAGGTTGCGGGCGTCGCGGCCCCACAGGATCGACACCATCGGCCGGTCGCGCGCCACCAGGGCGCGGATCGCCTGCTCGGTGACCTCTTCCCAGCCCTTGCCGCGGTGGGCGGCGGGCTTGCCGGGGGCCGTGGTCAGCGCACGGTTCAGGAGCAGCACGCCCTGTCGGGTCCACGGCGTCAGGTCGCCGTTGGAGGGGCGGGGCAGGCCCAAATCGGAGTGCATCTCGCGGAAGATGTTCTCCAGGCTGCCCGGCAGCCTGCGCACCTCGGGCGCCACGGCGAAGCTCAGCCCGATGGCCATCCCCGGTGTGGGATAAGGGTCCTGACCGACGATCAGGACCCGTACGTCGTCCAGGGGTTGCTGGAAGGCGCGCAGGACGTTCGGACCCGACGGGAGGTACGTCCGGCCCGCCGCGATCTCGGTCCGGAGGAACTCCCCCATCGCGGTGATGCGTCCGGCCACCGGCTCGAGGGCCTGCGCCCAGCCGGCTTCGACAAGTTCATGCAACGGTCGTGGTGCCACAGTCCGTCACCCTACTGGTCCACACGGACAGCCGAGGTCCACGGGTCCGGACGGCTCCCGGCCGTGCGACCCCCGCACAGCGGCGAAGGGCCTCAGCGCTACTCTTCCTCGTGTCCGAGGTCATCGAGCCGGTCCCGCACCTCACGCGGACGGCCACCACGAAGGCGGGGAGCCCCTTGCGTCCGGCGATCGAGCCACTCCGCCATCCCTGCCGGAGGCTGCCGTGAACGCCGCCTGGGTGCTCGGGGTCGACTCCGGGGGTTCGGGACTGCGGGTCGCGCTCGCCCGCGCCGACCGGCCGGCCGAGGCCACCACGACCGTGTCCCGCACTCCGGTGCGCACCTCCGCGTCCGGGATCGACGCCGCCGACATGATCGGCCAACTCCTGCCCATGGTCCGGTCGTTGCTCGCCGACGCCGGCGCGCCGACGGACGCGCCGGCCGCGCTGACCGTGGGCGCCGCCGGAATGGCGACGCTCGGCGACGACCTGCGCGCCGGTCTGCCGGACGCGATGCGTCGCGAACTGGGCGTCGGCCGGATCGCGTTGGCCGGCGACGCCGTGACCGCGTACGCGGGAGCGCTCGGCCAGCGGCCCGGGGCGGTCGTCGCCGCGGGCACCGGCATGATCGCCCTCGGCAGCGATCTCACCGGCTGGCGACGGGCCGACGGCTGGGGGCATCTGCTCGGCGACAGCGGCGGCGGCGCCTGGATCGGCCGGGCCGGGCTCGACGCGGCGCTGCGGGCGTTCGACGGCCGGCGCGGCGGCAGCTCCGCGCTGCTCGCGCTCGCCGAGGAACGGTTCGGGCCCGCCGGTGAACTGCCCGGCCGGATCTATCCGCGTACCGACCGGCCTGCGGCGCTCGCCGCGTTCGCGCCCGATGTGGCCCGGTGCGCGGCGGACGGCGACCCGGTCGCGGGCGAGGTGCTGCGCCGGGCCGCCGGGCACATCGCCGAGGCGGCGGCCGCGGTGTGCCCGGCGGACGGCGGGGACGTCGCGCTCACCGGGGGCCTGTTCAAGATGGGTGAGCCGCTGCTCGCCCCGCTGCGCGCCGAGATCACGGAACAACTGCCCAAGGCCACCATGGCGTCCGCCGCCGGTGATCCGCTGCACGGCTCCCTCGTGATCGCCGCGGCCCTCGCCGCGGACGGACTGCGGCTGCCCCGCGACGGCCGGCTGCTGGCGGTGACGTAGGGGGCGCCGGGGAGCCGAAGGCAGCCGGGGTTGACGGGAAACCCTGTGGACCAGGGCACTTGAACCATCCGCAACCGCCCATCCGTAACTGAACGGACAATCAAGGACGGATACCGCTCAGCTGGACCCTGACCGAACATCGGGGCCTGTCGAGCCAGTAGCATGCGGCGCCATGAGCTCCCCCCAAGGGCCTGCTTCCGGCCTGCCTGTACGAATGCCGCGACCCCGCCAGCCCGGACGGCACCGCCGCCCGGAACCCGTGGCCGCCCCCGAGGGCGCACCGTCCCTCGTTCTCGCGGTGCCGGGCACGCCCAGCGCCGCGACGCGCATGCTCGCCGACGAGGTCGTGAGCATCGCCCGCTCCGAGCTGCCCGGCCTGGACGCGCGGGTCGCTTTCGTCGAGGGAGAGGCCACCGACTTCCCGGTCTCCGCCGAGTTCCCCTCCCTCGCGTCCGTGCTCGCGCACGCCGCGAAGGAGCGCACCGGCCGTTACGAGCAGGCGGTCGCCGCCGGTGTCGAGGGCATCAAGGAGCCCGAGGGCCCCGTCGCCGTCGTCGTACCGCTGCTCGCCGGTCCGGACAACGCGCAGGTCCGGCAGATCCACCAGGGCATCGCCGACAGCCGGGTCGCCGCCGAGCTGACCGATGTGCTCGGCCCGCACCCGCTGCTCGCCGAGGGGCTGCACGTACGGCTGTCGGAGGCCGGGCTCGCCCGTGCCGACCGTGCCCGGCTGTTCACCGTGGCCACGGCCGCCGACGGGATCATCCTCGCGACGGTCGGCGGCGAGGAGGCCGTGCAGGCCGCCGGGATCACCGGCATGCTGCTCGCCGCGCGTCTTGCCGTGCCGGTGATGGCCGCCGCGCTGGACGCCGAGGGGTCGGTCACCGCGATCGCCGAGCAGTTGCGCGGGTCCGGGTCGCAGCAGCTGGCGCTGTCGCCCTATCTGATCGGGCCCGAGCTGGATCCGTCGGTGCTCGAGGCTGCCGCCAAGGATGCCGGGTGTGCAGCCGCGGAGCCGTTGGGGGCGTATCCGGCGATGGGGAAGCTGGCGCTGGCCAAGTACACGGCGGCGCTGGGGATCACGCCCCAGCCGGTTGCCTCCGGCGGCTGACCGGAGTTTTTGTGCGGGGCTCGGGCTGTGCTCGGGCCCCGTTCTTCTTCGCCTCGCCCTGCGGGCTCGGTCATCGCCCTTCGGGCTCGTCCTCAATCGCCGGACGGGCTTGATTGGGCTTCCGTATCCTCACCCTGGGGGCTTGATGAGGCATACGGCTCGTCTGTAGCTTCGTGTCATGAGCGGCGACGACGTGGCACTCATGGCGGAGCAGTTGGCCTATTACCGGGCGCGGGCGCCCGAGTACGACAGTGTCTATGCGGACCGGGCTGATCTGCGGGAACTGTTGGCCGGGATCGATGAGTTGCCCATTCGCGGGGATGTGCTGGAGCTCGCCTGCGGGACCGGGCAGTGGACCGCGTTGCTCGCGGAGCGGGCCGTGTCCGTCACCGCTGTCGACGCGTCGGCCGAGACGCTGGCCATCGCCCGGGAGCGGGCCGGCGGGCCCACCGTGGAGTTCGTCCAGGCCGATCTCTTCGCGTGGGAGCCGCCGCGGCGCTACGACACCGTCTTCTTCGGGTTCTGGCTGTCGCACGTGCTTCCGGACCGGTTTCCTCGGTTCTGGCGGGCCGTCGGGGCCTCGCTCGCGCCCGGCGGCCGGGTCGTCTTCGTCGACGACGGGCCGTCCGGGGCGGTGAACGAGGAGTTCGTGGCCGACGGGTCCGGGCACACGGCCCTGCGGCGGGTGCGGGACGGCAGCGCGTTCCGCATCGTGAAGGTGTTCCGCGGTCCCGGGGAGCTCACGGACCAGCTGGCCGCGCTCGGGTGGTCCGTCGAGGTCGGCGCGGCCGCCGGCAGCTTCCTCACCGGCGTCGCCGTGCCGTCGGGGGCGGCGAGCTAGGGCCTGTCTGACAATTCCCGTCGTCGCCCGAAGGGCGGCCTCGCGGCGTCTGGTGCGTGCTCTCAGGGGGTCCCCCCGGCCGGAGATTGGGGGAGTGCCGGGTGCGAGGCCTCGTACTGGACGTACTTGGCCTTACGCCCGGTGCGGCGCATGGGGTCTCCCCTGCTCGAGCGAAGTTCGAGAGCTTGGGGAAGCGTGCCAGGCGTCGCGGGGCAGGAGGGATCTGAGAGACAGGCCCTAGCCGAACACCACGCACGACGCCGCGGGCACCCGCACCGAGCCGCCCCGTACCGGCACGCCCGTCTCGGGGGCCACGGTGAACCAGGTGACGTCGCCGGAGCGTTCGTTGGCCGCGTAGAGGAAGCGGCCCGAGGGGTCGATGGCGAGGTCGCGGGGCCAGTGGCCGCCGCAGGGGACCGTGGCGAGCAGCGTGCCGGTCTCGCCCGTCGGGTCCAGGGAGAAGACGGAGATGACGTCCTCGCCGCGGGTCGCGGTCCACAGGAAGCGGCCGTCGGGGGCGACGACGACCTCGGACGGGTAGGCGTCCCCCTTCGGGCTGTCGCCGGGCAGGACGAGGAGTTCGGTGAGCGGCTTGAGGGAGCCGTCGGCGGCGTCCCAGCGGCAGACGGTGAGGGTGGGGGTGAGTTCGTTGAGCACGTACAGGTACCCGCCGGAGGGGTGGAAGGCGAGGTGGCGGGGGCCCGAGCCGGGGCGCAGGGCCGTCTCGTGGTGGAGGGTGAGGCGGCCGTCGGTGAGCGCGCAGACGCGGACCGAGTCCGTGCCGAGGTCGACGCTGACGGCCCAGCGGCCGCTCGGGTCGGGCAGGACCTGGTGGGCGTGCGGGGCCTGCTGGCGCTGCGGGTGCGGGCCGGAACCGGTGTGGCGCAGCACGTCGCGCCCGGCCGCGTCCGGGGTGCCGTCGGCGCGCAGCGGGAGCGCGGTGACGCTGCCCGAGTTGTAGTTGGCGGTCAGGACGCGGTCGCCCCACACGGCGAGGTGGGTGGGGCCCGCGCCGTCCACGGGGGCGGGCGGCGCGGCGAGCCGCACCGGGGTGGTGTCCGTGCGGAACGCGGCCACGGATCCGTCGCGGGTCTCGCTGACCGCGTACAGGAGCCCGCCGGCGAGGGCGAGGTAGGAGGGGTCGGGCAGGGCGTCCGTGGCGTCGAGGACGGTCAGGGAGCCGTCCCTGGCGTTCAGTTCCGCCGTCACGATGCCGGGGCCGCCGGCCGCCGTGAACGACCCGATGTACGCCCGTGCTGCCTGACTGCCGCTCACTGCTTCCCCTTTCGGCCGCGGGCCCGGTGCCCGTGCGGCCGACGGTAGCAGTCGGTCTAGACCAGGTCGCGCCGCGGAGGGCGGTGCCGCGCCGGGACCGCGTCCTCGCCGCGGGCGCGTGCGTGCGCCTCGGGATGGTGGACGAACGACGGGGTGTGCCGCACGTCGTCGTACGTCCGGTGGAAGACGGGGGTCGTGGAGCCGGACAGGGGCGGGACGATCCACGACCAGTCGGCGCCGACGGTGCGGCCGTGGGACTCCTCGCGTTCGAGGTGGGTGAGGAAGCGGACGGACTCGGTGTGGTGGTCGGTGACGGTGACGCCCGCGCGGTCGAAGGAGTGCAGGACGGAGCGGTTGAGTTCGACGAGCGCGCGGTCCTTCCACAGCGAGCGGTCGGTGCGGGTGTCGAGGCCGAGCCGGCGCGCGAGGTGGGGCAGCAGGTTGTAGCGGTCGGTGTCGGCGAGGTTGCGGGCGCCGATCTCCGTGCCCATGTACCAGCCGTTGAAGGGGGCGGCGCCGTAGCAGACGCCGCCGATCTCCAGGCACATGTTGGCGAGCGCGGGGACGGCGTACCAGCGCAGGCCCAGCTCGGCCCACCAGGGGAAGTCGGGATGCTCCAGCGGGACTTCGAGGACGGCGTCCGGCGGCAGGTCGAAGAGGCGGGGTCTGCGGTGCGGGGCCTCCTGGACGACGAGGGGCAGCACGTCGAAGGCGGAGGCGGTGCCCGCGGGGCGCCAGCCCAGGTGCCGGGCGTACGCGGTGAGGCCCGCGGCGCGCGGGTCGCCGATGACGTGTCCGTCGCGCTGGACGTGTCCGGCGTAGCGGATCAGTTGCTCGTTCCAGATGCGCGGCCCGGGGCGGCCCGGCCGGTCGGGGGCGAAGACGGTGATGAGAGGGCGGATCCGGCCGCCGGGCGCCGCCTGCCGCAGATGGTCGGCGCAGGCGGCGGCGATCTCGGCGGCGGAGCCGAGGTGGCGCAGGTCGCGGACGCGCAGGGAGCGCCAGTACAGGCGCCCTATGCAGCGGTTGGCGTTGCGCCAGGCGAGCCGGGCGCCGTGTTCGAGTTCTCGTGGGGTGTGCGTGTACGTGCCCGTGGCGGCGAGCTCCGCCTCGGCCTCGGCGATGCGGCGGGCCGGATCTCCGAGCCCTTCCTCGGCGTGGTGCTGCCGGATGAACGCGGCCGCGGCCCGCCCGGTGTCGGCCGCCGGAGCCGGGCGGGCGCTGCGGGCCGCCCGGTCGTGGGCGCCACGGGCCGCGGCGAGCCAGCCCTCCACGTCCTGCGACGGTTCGTTCCTGCGCAGGTTGTTCGGCATGGCGCACCCCCAGCGGTTCGGCGATGCGAGACAACCACACCGCGGGCCCGGCGGGCGGCGGGTCACGCACGTGCGGGGAGCGTGCGGAACTGTTCAGCAGCGCGCGGTCGCGATTACGCGCCCAGGGTCGCGCGCCCGGCTCCGCGCAGGGGCACCGCGAGTTCGACCAGGGCCCGCTCCAGGGCGTGCAGGTGGGCGAGGACGGGCAGTTCGATGTCGGCGGTGTGCGGCGCGGCCAGGACGGCGTGGGGGCGGGGCGCGGGGACGGTGAGCGCCTCGACGGCGCTCTCCACGCGCCGGCAGGCGGCGGCGAGCCGGGCGTCGTGCGAGGCCTCGGGGTCGGCGGCGACCGAGGCGAGGCCGCGTACCTCGTGGGCGCACGCGTCGAGCAGGGCGAGCACCTGCCGGGCCCGGCCCTTGCGGTGGCGCAGGGGGCTGAGCGGGTGCACGAGCGGGGCGAGGGAGAGGCGGACGCGGCCGAGGACGGCCTCCAGTTCCGCCACGCGCGGCGCCGGGTCGGCGTCGCCGCCCGCGAGCCGGGCGGCGGCCTCGGCGGTGCAGGCGTGCACACAGCGCAGCGCCCGCTCGACCCAGGCCTCGGTGACGGAGTGCGTGGTCACGGGCAGCACCAGCACGACGGCGAGGGCGGCGCCCAGGGCGCCGATCGCGGTCTCGCCGACGCGCAGCGCGAGCAGGGCGGGGTCGAGGACGCCGAGCAGCCCGTAGAGCATGCTCGCCATCACGGTCACCGCGAGCATCATCCACGTGTAGGAGACGTGCGCGGTGTAGAAGATGCCGAAGACGCTGACGGCGATCACGGTGGCCGCGACGACCGGTTCGTGGTGCAGCGGCACGGCGACGGCGAAGCCCAGCACGATGCCGAGGACCGTCCCGAGGAACCTGCGGAAGCCGCGCACCACGGTCTCGCCGCGCGAGGTCGTGGCGACGAACACCCACCAGGTGGCGCCGACGGCCCAGTACCAGCGCTGGTCCGAGAGCAGTTGTCCGGCGGCGAGCGCGAAGCCCGCGCCCACGGTGGCCTGGACGGCCTGCCGGGTGGTGATCCGCCGCAGACCGGTGCCGCCGGTCGGCGCGGCGACGGCCGCCGGGGCGGGCAGCCGTCGCTCGTAGCACCAGACGCCGAAGCGGACGACGGCCGCAGCGCCGAGCGACAGGAGGACGGCCGTGTACAGCTCGGGGAGCCGGCCGGGCTCGATGTGCAGGAACTGGGCCGCGAAGAACGTCATGAAGCCGAACACGCCGAGGGAGTGCCCCCGGGGTCCCCAGCGCCGGGCGTACACGCCGGCGCCCACGACGGCGAGGAACGCCAGGTCCCGGGCGAGGGGGAGGTCGTGGAGGAGCGCGGCGAGGGCGAGCACCGGCAGTCCGACGGCCGGCAGCAGCGCCGTGGTGACCGCTTGTCCGCGCACGGTCGGGTCGGTCACCGTGAACAGGGCGAGCAGCGCGGCGAGGCCGCCGGTGACGGCGCCCGGCAGCGAGTGCCCGACCGCCCCGCACAGCACCACGGCGAGCCCGATGCCCAGCACGGCCCGACTCGCGAACCGCAGCCGCATGCGGCCCGGGTCCGGCGCCACGAACGCCCTCTTCAGCACGTTGCCCCGCCCCTTTCGTTGCCCGCTTCCGTACGCGCACGGGTTCTGTACGCGCACGGGTTCTGTACGCACATGAGAAAGGCGCCGCGGAGACCTCTCACAGGTCCGCAGCGCCATCGACACGTACATCTCAGCAGTTCAGTGGCTCATGGTTCAACAGAGGGCGAAAGTCCTGAGCCAATGGCACACCGCAGGCACCGGACCGTGGGCCACGACAAGGCCAACGGTCCAGCGGCCCGGGAACAGCTGCCGGCGGAGGCACCGCCCCTGTCGATCACACGGTCAGATGTTGGCGTAGCCCGCGATGCTCGCCTTGATGCGGTCCATCTCCGCCTCGTCGGACACGCCCTGGAAGTCGTACCGGGGCGTGTACGGGGCTTCCAGGCGGCGGGCCTCGTCGTCGGTGAGGTCGAGGTCGAGGGAGGCCACGGCGTCGTCGATCTGCTGGACCGTGCGGGCGCCGACCAGGGGCGCCGCGACGACCGGGTTGCGGCGCAGCCAGGCCAGGGCGATCTGGGCACGGCTGACACCGTGCGCGTCGGCGAGGGCGCCGACCTCGTCGACGATGAGACGGTCGCTGTCGGCCGTCGCCCGGTAGAGCATGTCGGCGAAGGCACCGTCGGTGGCGGCACGCTCCCCCGCCCTCGCCTGCTCGAAGGGCCGGGCGAGCCGGCCGCGGGCCAGCGGGCTCCACACCATCGTGGCGACGCCCTCGTCGGCGCAGAGCGGGAGCATCTCGCGCTCCTCCTCGCGGGCGAGCAGGTTGTAGTGGTCCTGCATGGTGACGAAACGCGCCCAGCCGTGCCGCTCCTGGAGATGGAGGGCCTTGGCGAACTGCCAGGCGTGCATGGAGGAGGCACCGAGGTAGCGGGCCTTGCCCGCCTTCACCACGTCGTTCAGGGCCTCCAGGGTCTCCTCCAGCGGCGTCGCGCCGTCGAAGCGGTGGATCATGTAGACGTCGACGTGGTCGGTGCCCAGGCGGCGCAGGCTGGCGTCGATCTCGGACATGATCGCCTTGCGGGACAGCCCGCCGCCGTTGGGCCTGCCGGGGCGCATGGTGTGGCGGACCTTGGTGGTGATGACGACGTCGTCGCGGTCCGCGTAGTCCTTCAGGGCGCGGCCCAGGATCTCCTCGCTGGAGCCGTACGAGTACATGTTGGCGGTGTCGAAGAAGTTGATGCCCGATTCCAGGGCGTGCTTGACGAGAGGGCGGCTGTTCTCCTCGTCGAGGGACCAGACGGGGTGGCCGCGGTCGGGCTGTCCGTAGGTCATGGCGCCGATGGCTATCGGGGAGACGTCCAGGCCGGTTCGGCCCAGCTTGATGTAGCGCACGAGGGCTCCTAATGTGGAACGAACACTAAACGGAGATGTCTCCGATTGACTCTTCGACCGTAACGGAGAGGTCTCCGGTTCGCAATCCGAGGCCTGCTTCACCAGGAGGACTCATGCCCGAGGCCGCGCGGCAGCGCGCTGACGCCCTGAAGAACCGGGAGGTGATCCTCCGGGTCGCCCACGATGTGCTCGCCGAGTCGCCGGCCGCCTCGCTCAACTCGATCGCCAAGCGCGCGGGCGTCGGCCCCGGGACCCTTTACCGGCACTTCCCGACGCGTGAGGCGCTGATCCTCGAGGTCCACCGGCAGGGCATCGACCGGCTCGTCGACGCGGTGGACGAGACGCTGGCCGCGCAGCCGCCGCTGGCGGCCCTGCGCAGCTGGTTCACCACGCTCACGGCCTACGTGCGCATCAAGCACGGCCTCGGCGAGGCGCTGAACTCGGCGGCGGCGCAGGAGGTCATCAGCGCCTCGTGGCCCCCGGTGAGCGCGGCTGTCGGGCGGCTCCTGGACGCCTGCGTGGAGGCCGGCGAGGTACGCCCCGGGCTCGACCCGGTCGACGTCATCATGCTGCTGAGCTGTCTGTGGCGGACCCCGGACACCCCGGAGGGCACCGCGCAGGCCCAGCGCCTGCTGGACCTCGCCATCGACGGGTTCCGCCCCGACCGGACGGAACGGAACACGGCATGACCGCATCCCCCGTCCGCGCCGCTCCGCGCTCCGGGCTGCTGCTCGGCGGTGTGGGCCGCTACACCGACCCGTGGCATCCCTTCGCCGACACCGATCAGGGCCTGACGGACGTGGCGCGGGAGGCGGGCGTCGTGCTGGAGCCGGCCACGGACATCGACGCCGCGCTGGCCTCCTTCGCCGTGGGGGCGCTGCCGGCCCTCGTCGTCGTCAACATCGGCCTGCCCCAGGACGGCGGGCCGGTGCCCGCGGACGCCCGGGCCGCGGCCGGACTCGCCCGGCTCCTGGCCAGCCGCACCCCCGTCCTCGCCGTGCACTCCTCGGCGACCTGTTTCCCGGACGACGCGGTCTGGGAGGCGGGCCTGGGCGGCATCTGGGTGCACGGCACGTCGATGCACCCGCCGTACGGCCGCGCGCACGTGCTGGTCGCCGACGCGGGGCATCCCGTCACCGCGGGCGTCGACGACTTCGATCTGGACGACGAGCGCTACACCCACCTGCGCCACGGCCCCGGCGTCCGGGTGCTGCTCGCGCACGAGCACGAGGGCGGGCGGCACCCGTTGATGTGGGTGCACACCCGCCCCGGCGGTGGTGTCACGGTGTACGACGCGCTCGGCCACGACGGACGCTCGTACGCGTCCGGGGCGCACCGCACCGTGCTCCGGCGCGCCCTCGGCACGCTGCTCGGCTGACGCCGGGCGTACGGCGGGTCAGAGCGTGGCGGCGAAGGGATCCCGGTCGAGCGGCACCGGCCGGACCTCACCCGCGCGGCTCTCGATGTGCTGGGTCTCCCCGGTGGCGGCGGCCCGGTCGACGGCGACGAGGACCTCCAGGACGTGGTGGCCGAGGTCGCCGGTCGCGATGTGCGGCGTGCCGGACCGGATGGCGCGGGCCATGTCGAGCACGCCGAGGCCGCGCCCCTCGCCGAGGCCGACGGGCTCGACCGTCTCCCAGTGCTGCGTGCCGTCGTCGTCGGCGGCTCGGGTGATCCGCACGTCGCCGGTGAACTTGTTGGGGTCGGGCGCGACGAGGGCGCCCTCGGTGCCGTTGATCTCCACGATCCCGGCGCGGACGAGGGCCGAGTCGAAGCTGAAGACGCTCTGGGCGACGGCTCCGCTCTCGAAGGTGGCGAGGGCGGCCACATGGGTCGGGACCTCGACCGGGAACTCGGTGCCGGTGCGGGGGCCGGTCCGGATCGTGCGGACCTCGCGGCCGGTGGAGGCCACCGCGGAGACCCGCGTCACCGACCCGAACAGGGTGATCAGGGTCGTGAAGTAGTAGGGGCCCATGTCGAACAGCGGCCCGGCCCCGGTGGAGAAGAGGAACTCCGGGTTCGGGTGCCAGGCGTCGGGGCCGGGGGTCTGGAACATCGTGTACGCCGACAGGGCGGAGCCGATGTCGCCGCGTTCGATGGCCCGCCGGGCCGTCTGGACGCCCGGGCCGAGCGCGGTGTCCGGGGCGACGCCGACCCGGAGTCCGGCCGCGGCGGCCTGGTCGAGCAGGGCGCGGGAGGAGGCCAGGTCGACGGCGATCGGCTTCTCCGACCACACGTGCTTGCCCGCGGCGACGATCGCGGAGCTGACCTCGGCGTGCACGGCGGGGACGGTCAGGTTGACGACGATCTCGACGCCGTCGTGCGTGAGGACGTCGTCCGCCGTGCCCCAGGCCGGGACGCCGTGCTTGCGGGCCTGCTCCTCGGCGCGCTCGGCCATCAGGTCCCCGATGACGACGACGTCGACGTCGGGGACGCGGGTGAGCGTGGTGAGGTACTGCTCGCTGATGTTGCCCGCGCCGATGATGCCGACGCCGACCGGGCCCGACCGGGTCGTGGACGGCGTCATCGGACGACCCCGCGCTCGCGCAGGTGGGCGACGGATCCGGCGATGCCCTGGAAGATGTCACCGGCGTAGCTGTCGAACTCCACGATCGCGTACGCCGCGTTCGGGGCGGCGGCCAGGGCGGCGTCGACGGGGATCTCGCCCTGCCCGGCCGGCACCTGCCGGGTCAGCGTGATGTCGAAGGGGGCGCCGGAGGTGAACGGGTCGTCGACGACCGCGCCGTCCTTGATGTGCAGGGCGGTGACCCGGTCGCCGAGCCGGCCGAGCAGCGCGACCGCGTCGTGGCCGCCGGCCGAGGCCCAGTACACGTCCACTTCCAGTTCGACGGTGTCGTCGAGGCGGGACACGAACCACTCGTAGGCGCTGAGCCCGTCGACGGTGGGGGTGAACTCCTGGGAGTGGTTGTGGTAGCCGACGCGCAGTCCGTGGTCGGCGGCGATCGCCGCGGCGTCGTTGAGCAGCTTGGCGGTCTCGTCGATCCGCTCGGCGTCGGCCCACCGGGAGGCGGCCACCATCGGCTCGTACACGGTCTCCAGGCCGAGGGTCCGGGCCGCGGCGAAGGTCCGCTCCAGCGCGTCCCGCCCCTGGTCGGGAGCGGCGATGCCGGCGTGCCCGGTACGGGCGCTCAGGCCGTGCCGGCCGAGCGCGTCGGCCAGCTCCCGGGGCCGGTTCACGAAGTCGAACACCTCGACGTTGCGCAGTCCGGTCTCCGCGAGACGGGCGAGGGTGCCGTCCTCGTCGGCCTTGAGGGCGTCGCGCACCGAGTACAGCTGGAGCGACAACTGGGGTGTGGACATGGCTGGTCTTTCCGATCGTGAGTCAGGGCGGGAGGGGGTAGGTGACCGGGCGCTCCGGGGCCTCAGCAGCGGGCAAACGCTCATCGTGTTCGAAATTACGGCGCCAAGGCCCCTTTTGCGGCGAGGACTTTCGTTCAGATTAAGCTAAAGCCTCTCCGGTGCCAAGGTCATCCCCCGCCCCTCCTCGGTCGGTCAGGAGGCCGGCCGGGGCTCGATCCTGAACAACTGGTCGCCGATCTGCCCGACGAGGCTGTGCCCGTACGGGATCAGCTCGGGCTGGATGCCGCCCCTCATCGGCGTCTCGGGCAGCTGCACGCGGCCCCGCCAGCGCACCGCTCCGCTGTCCAGGTCGAGGCCCACGAGGTTCCCGGACGCTCGTTACGGCACGTGCGGTCCGCCGAGGTAGCGGCCGTGGGAGTCGTAGGGCCAGGCGTTCGCGACGCACCCCTTCAGGCCCTTGATCTGCTGCATCATCACGGGTGCGGGGCTGCCGGGCCGGGGGCAGGTCTCGTGGCCGTGGCCGATGCGGTGGCCGACCTCGTGGTTGACGATGAGGGCCCGGTACTGCTCGATGGGGCCGTCGAACTCGGGTGAACCGAGCAGCCAGCGGCGCAGATTGACCACGACGGTCCGGCCGACGCTGCAGTTGACCTCGCCGTGCGTGTACAGGCCCGCCGAGCCGCAGAGGCAGTCGACGGTCCGGGGTGTGGCGATCTTTATGACGAAGTCCCGGGGGCCGGCGCTCACCAGCTGGAACGCGTCGACGCCGTCGCTCCCCCAGCCCCGGGGGTCGCCCAGGACGCCGGAGATCTCCCGCGCGGCCGCGTCGGCGGCGACGCCGGAACCGTCCTCGACCTGCACCTGGTAGCGCCGCAGCCGGGTCCCGGTGCCCACCGGCGGGCCGTCGGAGTGCGCCGTGGCGAAGGTGCCGGGGCCGGCCGTCCGCACCGCGCCGGACGGGTCCGCCGCCCGCACCGCCTCGCGTCCCGCCCGGGCGCAGTGGGCGGCGGTAAGGGCGTCGCTGTGCCGCCAGTACGTGAAGGTGGCGGCACCGCCGACGGACAGCGCCACCGCCGCCCCGAGCAGGACGCTCAGGAACGCCGCCCGTCTTCGTATCCACCGTGCCGACACAGCCGCGTGCCCTCGCATCGCGCGGACCCCCCATGGTTCAGACCAGTTCGCCGTCACTGAGGGACGCGCGGGGCGGGCCGATGGTTGCGTTATGCAGGCAGATCAGCGGGCCCGCGCCCGGACGAGGAGGAGTTGTTCGGGATGGAGGGCAGGGGCGCGCACGCCCACCCGGGCGAGGGCCGCGCCGCCGAGGACGAGGGGCGCGGTGGTCCACGGGGTCGGCTCCCCCTGGCGCACGGCCGGGCTGTCGCCGGGCGGCTGCACGCTCACCCGGTACGTCAGGTTCTCGTCGAGGCCGGGGAGCCGGACCGTGCCCGGCACGGAGGTGAGCGGCGCGTCCAGCTGCACCAGGGCGAACAGGGCGTCGCGCCGGTCGGGGGCGACGACTCCGTGGACGGCGAGCGCGGGGTCGTGGGGGTCGGCGCGGACGGTGGTGCCGCCGTGCAGCAAGGGCCGCAGCTCCTTGTACAGGGCGACCCAGCGGGCGAGTTCCGCGCGCTCCTCGGGGGTGGCGGTGGTCAGGTCCCACTCGATGCCGAAGGAGCCGAACAGGGCGGTTCCGGCCCGGAAGGAGAGGTCGTGCGTGCGGCCCGTGGTGTGCGAGCGGGGCGCGCCCACGTGGGCGCCGACGAGTTCCGGCGGCACCAACTGCGCCGTCCAGCGCTGGATCTGCTGCCGCTCCAGGGGGTCGATGCAGTCGCTGGCCCACACCCGGTCCGTGCGTTCGAGGATGCCGAGGTCGACGCGGAGGCCGCCGGACGAGCAGGACTCGATCTCGACGTGCGGGTGGCGGGCGCGCAGCGCGTCGAGGAGGCGGTAGACGGCGAGGGTCTGAGCGTGGACCGAGGGGGTGCCGTGCGGCCCGTGCCCGGCGTCGAGGAGGTCGCGGTTGTGGTCCCACTTCAGGTACGCGATGTCGTACTCGGTGAGGAGCGCGTCGAGGCGGTCGAGGAGGTACGTGTACGCGCCGGGGACCGCGAGGTCGAGGACCTGCTGATGGCGTGCGGGAAGGGGCTGCCGGCCGCCGGTGGCGAGCAGCCAGTCGGGGTGGGCGCGGGCCAGGTCGGAGTCCGGGTTGACCATCTCCGGCTCCACCCACAGGCCGAACTCCATGCCGAGACCGCGGACGGTGGAGATCAGGGGCCCGAGTCCCCCGGGCCAGATGTCCTCGTCGACGTACCAGTCGCCCAGCCCGGCGCGGTCGTTCCTGCGGTGCCGGAACCAGCCGTCGTCCAGCACGAACCGCTCGACGCCCGCCTCCGCCCCGGCGCGGGCGAGTGCGGTCAGGCGGTCCAGGCCCTGGTCGAAGTAGACGGCCTCCCAGGTGTTCAGCACGACCGGGCGGGGCGGCGGTCCGGGCTTCCGGGCGCGCAGGTGGGTGTGGAAGCGCTCGGCGACGGCGTCGAGGCCGTCGGCGCCGTACGCCGCGTACACCCAGGGCGTGGTGTGGCTCTCGCCGGGCGCGAGGCGTACCTCGCCGGGCAGCAGCAGCTCACCGCCGCCGAGCACCGCGGCGCCGGTGGAGAGGCGTTCGGCGTAGGTGCGGTGGTTGCCGCTCCAGGCGACGTGCAGCGCCCACACCTCGCCGTGCCGGAAGCCGAAGCCGGGGGTGCCGGCGGCGAGGATCAGCGGCGCGTCCGGGCCGGTGCGGCCGCGGCGGTTCTCCCTGCTGTGCGCCCCGACGGTGAACGGCATGCGCTGCGGCGCCCGTTCGCGTCCCCAGCGTCCGGCCAGGTCGAACAGCTCGGTCGCGACAGGCGGCAGGGGCACGGTGGGGGTGAGCGCGTCGAGCACGAAGAAGCCGTCGGGCGCGGTGGAGGTGAGTTCGGCGCGCTGGCGCAGCAGTCCCTCGGCGGTCAGCTCCAGTTCGAGCCGCAGGGCGAGACCGGCCTCGGGGTCCTCGCCGGTGACCACGACGCGGCCGCCCCGGCCCGGCGCCCCGCGGTCGTCGACGTCGAGCCCGGTGCACCGGAACCAGGGCGACCAGGCGGTGCCGTCGCGGTGCCCGGTCAGTCCGGGCCGGCCGCACCAGCCGGCGGCGTGCTCGCGCGCGAGGGACGGCGCGACGACCCGGTCGACGTCGTTCGGCACCGGGGCCGGTTCGACCGCCCGGCACAGCTGGGTGAGCGCGGCCGCGTCGAGGGCGCCCAGGTCCGCGCCCCAGTGGACGACGGACGGCAGGGCGTCCGGCGCGCCCTGCGGTGCGGCGAGGACGAGGCCGACGCCCGCGGCACGCAGCTGGACCGGTTCGGACAGGGACAGGGACACGGAGAACTCCTGGAAGCCGCAGGGACAAAGGGGCGCAGAGGCTTCTCGAGTCTTGCCCCGGGCCTCTCAGTCGGTCAACGGCCGCCCCGGAGAGGCGCGGCCGTCCCGCGCGTATCCGGGGCACCGCCGGGGCAGGTCCCCCAGGGGCCGGGCGGTCCGGCGGCGGGCGGGGAGGGCGGATGGCGAGGGCCGGGGAACACGTCGGGGTGGAATTGTCGGCGCACGGGATCGGGCTGCGGCTGGGCGGCTCCACCGTGCTGTCCGGGATCGCCGTGCCGAGGGTCGGGCCGGGACAGGTCCTGGGGGTCGCGGGCGGCAGCGGCGCGGGCAAGACGCTGCTCCTGGAAGTGCTCGCCGGGCTGCGCACCCCGGACACCGGACGGGTCTCGGTGCAGGCGCCGCCGGACGCGCTGCGGTACGGGTTCGTGCCGCAGGACGACATCGTGCACCGCGCGCTGCCGTTGCGCACCGCCCTGGAGTACGCGGCCCGGCTGCGCGGCACCGACCCTGGCGAGGTACCGCTGGTGCTGGAGGAGCTGGGTCTGGGCGCGGTGGCGGAGCAGCCGGTGCGGACGCTGAGCGGCGGGCAGCGCAAGCGGGCCAGCATCGCCATCGAGCTGCTGTCGCGGCCGCGGCTGCTGTTCCTCGACGAGCCGACCTCCGGGCTCGACCCGCTGGCCGGGGCGCAGTTGACGGAGTATCTGCGCCGCCTCGCCGGTACCGGGGTCACCGTCGTGCTCACCACGCACACGCCCGCCGATCTGCTCCGCTGCGACCGGGTGCTGTTCATCGCGCCGACCGGCCGGCCGGGACCGTCGGGCACCCCGGCCGAACTGCTGGACGCCTCGCCGGACGGCACCCTGGAGGCGCTGTACTCGGCGGAGACCGCGCCGGAGCCCCACGAGGAAGGGGCGGCGGAGGAGCCGGCTCCGCCCGCCGCCGCACCGGCCACCGGCGCACTGCGGCAATGGGCGGTCCTGTCCGGCCGCGAGGTGCGGCTCCTGCGGCACGACCGGCTCACCGCCGCCATCACCGTCGGCTCGCCGCTGATCATCATCGCCATGTTCGCCCTGCTGTTCCGGCCGGGCGTCTTCGACCCGGACCACCCGTCCCCCGCGGCGTCGGCGATGGTGCTGTTCTGGATCGCGTTCGGCGCGTTCTTCTTCGGGCTCGCCTACGGACTGCCGCAGATCTGCGGGGAGTTGGCGGTGCTGCGCCGTGAGCGCCGTACCGTGCTGCGCCTCGGCCCGTATCTGCTGGCCAAGCTCACCGTCCTCGGCCCCGTGCTGCTGCTCGCCGACGCGCTGCTGCTGGTGGTGCTGCGGGCCCTGGACCGGCTGCCCGAGGCCGCCGTGTCCGTGCACGTCTCGCTCTTCACGACGACCGCGCTGGCCTCGTTCGCGGCGCTCGCCCTCGGCCTGTGCTGCTCGGCGCTCGTCTCCGAACCCAGCCAGGCGGCGCTGGTGCTGCCCCTGCTCTGTTTCCCGCAGGTGCTGTTCTCCGGCGCGTTCGTGCCGGTGCCGGGGATGGCGGCGGGCGGTCGCTGGATCAGTGTGGCAATGACCAACCGGTGGGCGTTCGAGGCGCTGGGCTCCGGCGCGGACCTGGAGCGGCTGTGGCGGGGTGGCGGCACGGAGGGCCGGGCGCTGCTCGCCTCGTACGCGGACAGCTTCGGGCGGCCGGCCTGGTACGGGTGGGCGGTGCTGGCGGGGTGCGCCGTGGGGCTGCTCGTCGTCGCCTGGCTGGTGCTGCGCCACCGCTGTCCGGCGGCGCGGCACCGGCTCAGCAGGACAGCCGCGGGGCCAGCGCGCCCCTGACCGGGGTCGCGGCGGCGAACGTGGCCCGCAGGAAGTCCACGAACCGGTCGATGTCGGCCGGCACGTTCGCGATGCCGGGCGAGACCCGTACGGCGCCGCCCGAGGGCAGTCCGAGCCGCTCGATGTAGCCGTCGATGGTCTCGGCCCGTCCGCGGCCGCTGCCGGTGCGGCGCAGCAGCCGCGGGGCGATCGCGAAGGCCTCCTCGCCCGCCCCCGGGTTGCAGAAGCAGCCGGTGCGCACGGAGATGCCGGCCGCCGAGCACTCGCGCGCCACGATCCGCTCGTCGACGACCGCGCCGTGCCGGTCGAGGACGTTGAGCGCGACCGTGCCGCCGCGCGCCTCGGTGCCGCGCGGGCCGTAGACGCGCACCAGCGGCCCTCCGTCGGGGTGCCGGAGCCCGGCGAGCGCGTCCAGCAGGCGTGCGGTGAGGGCGGCGACATGGCCGGCGACCCGGTCGGCGCCGATCGCGTCGTACCAGTCGAGCCCCGGCACGATCTGCGGCACCGCGTGGAAGTCGGGCGTCCCGTCCTCGAAGGCGGCGGGGGCCTGCGCCATCCGGTGCCAGCGGGCCTGCGCGCTGACCACCTGGATGGTGCCGCCCGCGAACCAGGGCCTGCGCAGCTCGGCGAGGGCCGCGCGCCGCGCCACCAGACTGCCGACGCCGGACGGGTAGCCGAACACCTTGTACCAGCTCGCGACGGTGAAGTCGGCGGGCGTGCGGCGCAGCGACAGCGTCCCGGTCGGCAGGTACGCGGCCGCGTCGAGCAGGGTGTGCCAGCCCGCCTCCCGGGCCCGCTCCACCCATTCCAGCGGATGCCGTACGCCGCTGAAGTTGCTCTGCGCCGGAAAGCAGAACAGCCCGCGCCGCCGGGTCGCCAGCGCGTCGCTCACGGCCGCGCCGTCGGCTCTCAGCTCGTCACCGGCGAACGGCACGAGGCGTACCCGCGCACCGGCCGCCCGCGCGAACTCCCGTACGCCGTTGACGGAGTTGTGGTTGTCCTGGGTGAGGAGCAGCGCCGGGCCCGTCCGGCCGCGGAACGGATAGGCCTCCCCGACGAGCTTCACCGCCTGCGAGGCGTTGGCCGTGAACACCACCGTGTACTGCTCCGGGTCCGCGTCCAGGAACCGCAGGACCCGCTCTCTTGCCGCTTCGATCAGCTCGGTCGAGGCGGCGGACGCCGGGCTCTCGGTGTGCGGGTTGCCGAACGCGGCGCCGCGCAGCCGGGCCGCGTGCGCGTCGACGAGGCGGCGCGGCACGGGTGCGGCGCCGGTGTGGTCCAGATAGATCTGCCGTGTCTCGTCCAGGTATCCGAAGTCGTCGGCGCGCAGTCTCCCGAAGTACGCCTCGCCCCGCCCGTCGTTCCCCATGCCCCCGCCCCCGCCTGTCCGCCGTGGCCGTCGTGTCGCTCGCTTCGCCCCTCCTGGCCGCAATATCGGCCGACCCGCGCCGGTTGTCCAGACCGCCGCGGCGGGCGCACCGATGAGTTCGGGGGTGTCCTGGAGTCATCACTCCCAGACCGTTCCGCGAACGCCCGGAGGCACCATGTCCAGCACCGAGCACGCCCTGCCGCCCGTCGTCGACGCCGCCACCTGGGAGAAGGAGCTGGCGGCGCTGCGGGTGCGGGAGAAGGCGGCCACCCGTGAACTCGACGCGATCGCCGCGCAGCGCCGCAGGCTGCCGATGGTCGAGATGCCGGACTACGTCCTGGAGGGGGCGGACGGTCCGGTGCGGCTCGCCGAGATCTTCGGCGGGCATCCGCAGCTCATCGTGTACAGCCACATGTGGCACGAGGGCGCCGCGTGGCAGTGCGGCGGCTGCACCGGTTTCACCTCCCAGTTCACCCGGCTCCTCGGACTGGAGAAGTTCGACGCCCGCTTCGTGATCGTCACGCAGGGCCCGATCGACGAGGCGCTCGCCTACCGGCGCAAGGTGGGGAACAGGATGGACTGGTACTCCACGGCGCACAGCTCCTTCGGCGCCGACGTGGGCGCCCCGCCGAACGGCGGCTTCGCGGTGAACGTGTTCCTGCGCGACGGCGAAACGGTGTACCGGACCTGGCACACCGACGGCCGCGGCACCGAGCAGCTCAGCCATCTGTTCCCCCTGGTGGACGTCCTGCCGTACGGGCGTCAGGAGGTCTGGCAGGACTCTCCCGACGGGTGGCCCCAGGGGCCGACGTACAGCCGTTGGGCCACCTCGCAGGAGATCGCGGCGGCCTACGGCACGGAGGGCTGACCCGGCCGGGGCGCCACCCGCACCGAGGTCGAACACAAGCAGCGTGACCGAGCGGCCGTGCGGGTCGTTGGGCCGTCGTGGGCCCGAACTGCGCCCCGCGGGGCGGCAGGTGGGCGCACCGGTGCTTGTATGGGACGTGCCGGAGAAGAACATGCCGGGGGCAGTTCCCTCACTGCTCCCACGGACACCAGGGGGCGCCGAGTGAACGCGACCACTCCGCCGTCGCTCGTCATCGATGTCGTCGACACGGGCGACACGGTCCTGTTCCGCGTCCGCGGCGAGCTCGACCTGCGCACCGGTCCCCGGCTGGACCGGGCGCTGACGCCGTTCCATGCGCGCCGCTGCGAACTCGACCTGACCGAGGTGCCGTTCACCGACTCGACCGGGGTGAACCTGTTGGTCCGGCACCACCGGCGGGCCGCGCACGCCGGTGGCAGCCTGCGGCTCGTGTCCGTCACGCGGCCGGTGCTGCGCGTCCTGCGGCTCACCGGGACGGACGTTCTCCTGCTGCCCGGGGACGGCCCGCCCGCCGGCCCGGCCGTCCCCTGACGCGCCTCAGTCCCACGCCGGTCCGCTCACCACCCGGTGGGGCGACCGGCCGTACCGGGCCGCTTCCACGGCCGCCTCGGGAGACGCCCCGGACGGGGGCCAGTTGCTCGCCGAGCTGCTCTCCCCGGTGTCGACGATCACCTGGTCCGGTCCGGCGTCGATGTGCACGAGGGCGCCGGTGACCACGGCGACGACCGCGTCGTCCAGCCGTTCCAGCAGGCCTGCCGAGCCGTCGTCGCACGCGTCGCAGCCGCAGTCCGGCAGCCGCTCCACGGGGACGGCGGGCTCGCCCGCCCCCACCACGAGCACCGTGCGCGGCACGTCGTCGATCGCGCCGAAGCCGAAGACCAGCGGGACGGCGTCCGCGCGGGCCGGCCGCAGCAGGACGGGCTCGCTCAGCGGCAGGTCCGGGGTGCGCCGCCACAGTCCCGCCGGGTCGCCGACCGGCTCCGCCGCCGCCAGGCCGAGTCCGCACAGCACCCGGGTCCAGGCGTCGGCGCGGGCGGCGAGAATGCGGTACTTGCCCGGGTCGAGGCAGCGCGAGTACTCCTCGTCGAGCGGTTCCCGGTCGGGGTGCGGGTCGGCCCAGGCGGGGGTGTCCGCCCCGGTGTCGGCGAACGCCTCGTCGACGGCCGCGCGCAGTTCCTGCTGATCCATGGCCGCACCCTAACGCCGCGCGGTGAGCCGTCCGAGGACGCGCCGCATCGCCTCCCGCACCGCGTCCCGCGCGTCGTCGCTGTGGTCGAGCCCTTCGAAGCCGTGCGGCGCGGCCGGTACGTCGACGACCTCGACCGGCGCGCCGCCCGCCTCGGCCGCCGCGAGGAACTCGGCGACGGTCGCGGCGATCGCGGACGCCTCACGGCCCACCCGGACGAGGACGAACGGCGGTGTGCCGCCCCGGGCCACCACCTCGGCCGGCCTGAACCGGGCGTCGTTCACACCCCAGTTGGGCAGCGGCGCCATGATCGGGTAGTTGGCCGCCAGGCACCGCAGCCACGCCGGTCTCGCGCTCAGCCAGGGCGCGGTCAGCGGCCCGCCCCCGGAGAAGAACCACAGGGCGATGCGGTCCGCGTCCACCCGGGGATCGGCCCGCACCGCGGCCACCGCCGCCTCCACGTCCGCGGCGGCCGTCGGGTAGGCGGTCACCGCGTGCAGCCGGTGGTCGAGCGTCACGCCGACCACGCCCTGGTCGGCGGCGCAGCGGGCGTACCCGACCAGGGTCGGCCAGTCGCGCGGCGTCGGCTCCACCCCCTCGGGCACCGGCCCGCCGTGCACGAACACGATCGCGGGCCGCGGTGTCTCCTCGGCGCCCTCGGGGACGTAGAGGTCGACGGTGCCGTGCCGCTCCCTGGGCCGCTCCGTGACGTCGAGGAGGAAGGGCTTGAAGTACCCCACCGTCGCCGCGTCCTGGGCATCGCTCCCGTCGGCGGTGTCCGCGAGGCTCTCCCCGCCCCCGGCGGCCGCGGCGAGCAGTACCTCGGCGAGCCGGTCGGGGCTCGACAGCATCGGCCAGTGTCCGGTGGGCAGTTCGAAGAAGGTGACCTCGGGCCGGGCCAGGGCCTTGATCATGGGGTCGCCGAAGCTCAGCAGCATGCGGACGGTCGCCAGGGTCGCGCCGCTCTTTGCGCACAGCACGCCGGTGGTCGGCGGCAGTTGCGCGCCGGACAGGCGCAGCGGGCGCAGCAGGGTGCCGAGCGGCTGCGGGGCGGCGTGCTCGGTGAGGCGGTCCAGGGCCGCCTCGGACACTCCCGCGGTGCTCCCCCAGCGCGGCCACGCGTCGCGCGCGGGCGGCGCGAGCACCCCGTCGGTGTCCCCGACGGCGGCCAGCCGTTCGCGCAGTTCCTGGTCGGGCACGGTGGCCAGCGCCGGTACGCCGTCGCTCACCGGGGCCGTGTCGACGTAGACGATCCTGGCGACGCGCCCCGGCCGCCGGTCGGCGGCGCCCACGGCGGGATGCACGCCGTAGTCGTGGCCGACGAGCACGATCTCCGGTGCGTCGCCGCCGCCCGCCGCGTCGATCGCGTCGATGATCTCGACGATGCGGGCGATGTCCGCCTCCAGATCGCCGCCGGCCGCGTCCCCGGCCCGCTTCCCCGGCAGGTCCACGGGGTGCGCCCGCGCGCCCTCGGCCTCCAGCCGGGCGGCCGTCTCCCGCCACACGTGCGGTCCGGTGAACAGCCCTGGCACCAGCACGAATTCCGTCATCGCGTACGCTCCTCAGCCCTCTCGCGGTCGCGGTCCGGTCCACCACCGGGCCGCGCTCGCGGGTACGTTAGGAACTCCCCCAGAGGGAGGTTCAAGTGACACCGGGTCCGGGTTACGACGGTCTGTGGAGCATCGGTGAGCTCGCCGAGCACGCGGGCACCACCGTGAAGACGGTCCGCTTCTACTCCGACAGCGGTCTGCTGCCGGAGCGTGCGCGCAGTGCGGGCGGACACCGCCGCTACGCCCCGGACGCCCTGGACCGGCTGCGGCTGATCCGCTCGTTGCGGGGGCTCGGCCTGCCCGTCCCCGAGGTGCGCCGCGTCGTCGACGAACAGACCGGTGCGCGGGGCGTGCTGGAGGACGCCGTCGCGGAGCAGCTGCGCACGCTCGGCTCGCAGCTCAGCGCGCTGCGCTGGCAGGAGGCCGCGCTGCACCTGGTCCAGGCCTGCCCGCCGGAGGAGCGCGCGGACCGGCTGCGGCTCGTCGGCTCGCTGGGCACGCCGCCCAGCACGGCCCCGCTGGCCGGGTTCTGGCGCGCGTGGCTGCCGCCGCGGATGCCGGCCGCGTCCCGGACCGCCTTCCTGGAGGCCGCCGTTCCGCAACCGCCCGACGCGCCGGCCCCGGCGCAGGTGCTGGCGTTCGCCCGGCTGTGCGCGCTGGTGTCGCGCCCCTGCGGCGGCACCGTCCGCTCCCAGCCGGCCGCCCATCGCGCGGCGGGCGCCCGGGAGTCCGCCCTGCTGTACGCGGGCCTGGCCGAGGCCTACGAGCTGGCGGCCCGGCGGATGCGCGCGGGCGCCGGGCCCGCCGGGGGTGAGGCGCTGGACTGCTTCGTGGCGACGTACGCGCGCGTGGCCGGCTGTCGCGACACCCCGGACTTCCGGCGCGGACTCGCCCGTGAGCTGGCGGCCGACCCCCGGCTGGACGGCTACTGGGCCCTCGTGGCGGAGCTGATCACACCGCCGGGCGGGGTCCCGGAGCCGACGCCGGGCAGTGCCCACGACTGGCTGCTGGCGGCGCTGGAGGGGCAGTTGGTCACCTGAGACTCGGCAACGGCGCGCTCCGCTCCCCGGTCCCGTACGGGCTTCGGGTCGGCCGGGGCGCGCACGGTCACCGCCTCGCGGCCGTGGTCGGCCCGCCCCCGCGCCGGGTGTGCGAGGTCAGTGGGCGTCGACGAGCTGGTACAGGTAGACGAGCCGGCTGGTGTCGTCCGGCATGGCGTTCACGTCGTCGGAGGGGGCGTCGATGCGGAACCAGAACTCGGGGGCCTTCGCTCCCTTGAGCTCGCCCTTGTCCTGCATCCGGGCGAGCTCGTCGAGGAACGGGCCGACGGCCGGTGTCCTGGTGCCCATCCGGGTCGCGATCCGGCCGCCGACGACCGTCTTGAGGTGGTTCGTGTCGACGAGGACGTCCGTCGCGGCGCCGGTCGCGCTGGACGGCACGAAGCGGGGCGAGGCTCCCTCGCAGTCGTAGTGGCCGAGGACGAGGCCGACGAGCGTGGGGCTCTCGCCGCCCATGCTCACGGACTCGATCTTGGCGTACGGGCCCTGGCCGTCGTGGTCGCAGACCGAGCCGGTCGGCGGCTTCTGCCGGTGCGCGAACTTCCAGCCGTCCGGCCTCGCGCGGCCGGGCGTGGACGTGCTCGTGGCGGGCTCGGCCGACGGGGCGGCGGCGGACGTCGAGGGCGACGCGCTGTCGGCGGACGGGCTCGACGGGCCGCTCCCGGACGGACTCGCGGCGCGGGTGGGCTTGGCGTCGGCGTTGCTCTGGTCGCAGGCGGTCAGGGTCAGGGCGGCCGTGACGGCCGCTCCCAGTGCGCAGGCCCGCAGGCCGTTGCGCAGCGCTCTCCGGCGGTTCACACGCATGATCGGTTCCCCCGATGTCGTGCGCACGGTACGACGTGCGCGGTGGTGAGGTCGGTGCCGGGGGAAGCGTGCCCGTGGAGCGATCCGCTCCACACGCACCGTGCCGAAGAGTTACGCGTCGTTACACATTGCGGACATCGTCGGACGCGACGGGCCGCCGTCCACCGGTGACGGCGGCCCGCGTCGGGAGCGTCGGTGTCAGCTGGCGTCGACGAGTTCGAGGCCCTCGGCGACGACCCGTCCGTCGTGCAGGACCGTGCGGTCGGTGCCGCGGTCCATGACGGCGCTGCTCGGCGTCTCGCCGTCGACGAGGACCAGGTCGGCGCGGTCGCCCACGGCGAGGCCGGGGCGGTCGGAGACGCCGGCGAGCCGGGGCACGTCGTGGCTCATGATGGCGGCGCCGCCCATGGTCGCCACCGCCAGGCACATCTCGATGTGCTCGTCGCGGCGGAAGTTGTTGGTGAAGGCGAGCTGCCAGGTGCGGTCGAGGAGGTCGCAGTTGCCGTACGGGCTCCAGTAGTCGCGCTGCCCGTCCTCACCGAGGCCGACGCGGACGCCCGCATCGGTGAGCGCGGTGAGGGAGAGCTGGTTGCGGGCGGCGGGGGCGACGGTGGCCATGGCGATGTCCAGCTCCGCGAACTCCTCGATGAGGCGGCGGCTGGTCGCCTCGTTGACGGAGCCCAGCTCGTAGGCGTGCGACATGGTGACCTTGCCCTGCATGCCGAGCGCCCGGACCCGCTCCAGGATCAGGTCGGTGGAGAACACGCCGAGTTCGCCGGGCTCGTGCAGGTGGATGTCGACCTCGACGCCGTACTTCTCGGCGAGCCCGAAGACGACGTCGAGGTGGCCCTTGGGGTCGCGGTCCAGGGTGCAGGGGTCGATGCCGCCCATCACGTCGGCGCCCGCCTTGAGCGAGGCCTCCAGGTAGTCGGCGGTGCCGGGCTCGAGCAGGATGCCGGCCTGCGGGAACGTCATGATCTGGACGTCGGCGAGGTGCCCGTACTTCTCCTTGGCGGCGACGACCGCCTCGAACTTCTCCAGCTTGCAGTCGACGTCGACCTGCGCGTAGGTGCGCACCCGCGTCGTACCGCGGGCGATCATGCGCTCCAGGGTGCCGGCGACCCGCGTGGGCAGGTCGATCTCGGCGTCGCGCCAGTTCTCGCGGTCGTTCATCATCATCGTCCACACGCCGGGCCCGCCGGTGTGCGGGCGGAACGGCAGGCCGATGCGGGTGGAGTCCAGGTGGACGTGGACGTCGCTGAAGGACGGCAGGAGCAGCCGGCCGCGGCCCTCGACGACCTCTCCGGCGGGCACCGCCGCCGGGTCGTGCGGGCGGATCGCGGTGATGCGGGTGCCGTCGACGGTCACGTCGCTGCGCTCGCCGCCCCAGGGGCGGACGTCACGGATGAGCATGTGGTGCAACTTCCTTACTTCGGTGATGTGTTGACGGGGTCGGGATCGGGTCAGTGGGCCGGGACGGCCCGCTCCGCGAAGTGGCAGGCGGGTCCGTCGCCGTCCGGCAGCGGCGGGGTCTCCCCCGCGCAGCGCGCCTGCTCGGCCTCGCCCAGGGTGGGGCGCAGCGGGCACCGCGTGCGGAACACACAGCCGGACGGGGGGTTCGCCGGGGTGGGCAGGTCGCCGGAGAGGCGGATCCTGCGGCCCCGGTCGGCGTCCGGGTCGGGCTGGGGGACGGCGGAGAGCAGGGCGCGGGTGTAGGGGTGGCGGGGGTGGTCGAAGACGTCCCGGGTGTCCCCGCTCTCCATGATCTTTCCGAGGTACATGACGGCGACGCGGTCGGCGAAGTGCCGTACGACGGACAGGTCGTGGGCGATGAAGAGGTACGAGACGCCCGTGTCGGCCTGGATGTCCTGGAGGAGGTTGACGACCTGGGCCTGGACGGAGACGTCGAGGGCCGAGACCGGCTCGTCGCAGATGATCAGGCGGGGTTCGAGGGCGAGCGCGCGGGCGATGCCGACGCGCTGCTTCTGGCCGCCGGAGAACTCGTGCGGGAACCGGTTGTAGTGGTCGGGGCGCAGGCCCACCCGGTCCATCAGTTCCCGTACGCGCGTCTTGACGCCGCCGGGCGGATTCATCCCCTGGGCGTGCAGCGGCGCGGCGATCGCGGCGCCCACGGTCTGCCGGGGGTTGAGGGACGAGGACGGGTTCTGGAAGACCATCTGCACCTGGCGCCGGTACTCCTGTGCCTCGGCCCGGTTCAGCGAGCCGACGTCGCGGCCGTCGAGCAGGACGGTGCCGGAGGTCGGCTCCAGCAGGCGCATCAGCAGCCGGCCGGTGGTGGACTTGCCGCAGCCCGACTCGCCGACGATGCCGAGGGTCTGCCCGGCGCCGACGGAGAAGCTGACGCCGTCGACGGCTTTGACCAGGGCGCCGCCCCGGCCCAGCAGGCCGCCGCGCCCGCGGAAGTGCTTGGTCAGTCCCCGCGCCTCCAGGAGCGGCGGCTGTTCGGTGGTGGTCATCGCACGGCCTCCGCGGTGTCGGTGAGGGTCTCCAGGTGGCACCGGGAGGGGTGGTCGGCGGTGGCGGCGGCGAGGAACGCGGGGCGCTCGGCGTGGCACCGGCCGTCGGGCACGCGATGGGTCTGCGGGCAGCGTTCGGCGAAGAGGCAGCCCCCGGGGAGGGCGAGCAGCGAGGGCGGGAACCCCGGGATGGGGCGCAGCCGTTCGCTGTCGTCGCCGAGGGTGGGCATGGAGGCGAGCAGGCCCTGGGTGTAGGGGTGGCGCGGGTCCCGGAAGAGTTCGCGCACGCTGCCCCGCTCCACGCACTGTCCGCCGTACATCACGGCGACGTGGTGGCAGACCTCGGCGACGACGCCGAGGTCGTGGGTGACGAGGACGACGGCGGTGCCGGTCTCCTGCTGGAGTTCGCCGAGCAGGTCGAGGATCTGTGCCTGGACGGTGACGTCGAGGGCGGTGGTCGGCTCGTCGGCGATGAGGAGTTCGGGTTCGCAGACCAGCGCCATGGCGATCATGGCGCGCTGGCGCATGCCGCCGGAGAACTCGTGCGGGAAGGCGCGGGCGCGCCGCCTGGGGTCGGGGATGCCGACGCGGCCCAGCATGTCGACGGCGACGTCGAACGCGGCCTTCTTCGACACCTGGTTGTGGACCCGGTAGGCCTCGGCGATCTGGGCGCCGACGGTGTGGAAGGGGTGCATCGCGGAGAGCGGGTCCTGGAAGATCATGGCGATCTTCTTGCCGCGCCAGGCCCGCATCCGGTCCTCGGACAGGGTGTTGAGGTCGGTGCCGTCGAGCAGGATCTCGCCGGTGACCTGGGCGCGGGTCTCCTTGAGCAGGCCCATCAGCGCCTGGCTGGTGACGGTCTTGCCGGAGCCGGACTCGCCGACGATGCCGAGGGTCTCGCCCCGGTTCAGGGTGAGGTCCATGCCGTTGACGGCGTGCACGAGCCCGTCGTCGGTCGGGAAGGTGACGTGCAGGTCGCGGATGCGCAGCAGGGGTTGGTCGGTGGCGGTGGTCATCAGGCGGCCCTCACTCGCGGGTCGATGACGGCGTAGACGGCGTCGACGACGACATTGGCGACGATGATGAAGAAGGCGGCGAGCAGGGTGATCGCCATGGTCACGGGCAGATCGCCGGCCTGCGCGGCGCGGACGGCGGTGAAGCCGACGCCGGGGACGGAGAAGATCTGCTCGGTGAGGACGGCGCCGCCGAGCAGCAGGCCGATGTCGAGGCCCAGCATGGTGACGACGGGGGTGAGTCCGGCGCGCGCGCCGTGCCGGACGACCATCACCGTCCTGGACAGGCCCTTGGCGCGGGCGGTGCGCATGAAGTCCTCGCCGAACGTCTCCAGCATGGAGCTGCGGGTGACGCGGATGTACTGGGCGCTGAACAGCACGGCGAGCGCGACCCACGGCAGCAGGTAGTTCTGGAACCAGCCGCCGAACCCGGCCGGTCCGAAGGGCGAGGTGATGGCGTTGGTGGTGAACGGCAGCAGGTCGAACGTCGAGACGAAGACGAGCAGCAGGAGCAGTCCGGTGACGGGGATCGGCAGCGAGACACCGATCGAGGCGCCGCCCACGATCAGCTTGTCGACGAGCTTGTTCTTGCGCAGCGCGGCGAGCGTGCCGAGGGTGACGCCGACGACCGTCCACAGCACGATCGCGCCGACGGCGACGGACACCGTGTAGGGCAGGGCGCGTTCGAGGACGGCGGTGACGTCCTCGTTCGTCTGGAACGACTTGCCGAAGCAGGGCCATTCGCACAGCGACTGCGCACCGGCGGCGCCGACCGTCCGCCCGTGGAACAGGCCGGACATGTAGGTCAGGTACTGGGTGAAGAACGGCTTGTCCATGCCGAGGGCGACGCGCGCCTCGGCCACGCGCTCGGGCGTGCACTCCTGCCCGCAGGCCGCGGCGGCCGGATCGGCGGGCCCGAACTGGAAGAGGGTGAAGGTGACGAAGCTGATGACGATCAGCAGGACGACGGTGGCGCCGAGGCGCCGGAGCAGAAAGGCGGCCATGGTCACCCCTTCTTGGATGTGACCGAGACGGTCGACAGGTCGATGGAGCCGAAGAAGTAACCGACTTGCGCGTTGCGGATCCGGGATCCGACGACGCTGCGGGTGACGCTTCTGATCAGCGGGACGAGCGGGTAGTCCTGCATGCCGCGGTCGAAGAGCGTGGCCCACTTGCGGCCGAGCTTCTCGCTCGTGCCGTTCTCGCCGCGCAGGGCGTACATGGCGCGGGCGATCTCCGGGTCGTGGTAGCGGGGGATGTTGGAGAAGCCGAAGCTCTTGCCGTCGACGCTCGGGCCGAGGTTCGGGTCGACGGTGGTGCGCACCGAGCCGCTGTCGGCGCCGCCGCACCAGCCGCTGCGGGCGATGTCCGGCATGTTCTTCCCGGCGAGCGTCGTGTAGTAGTTCGCGGCGGGGATGGCGCGCAGTTCGAGGTCGATGCCGATCTGCTTCAGGTTCTGCTGGAGCGAGGTGCCCATGTTCTTGTAGCGGGGCGTCGCGTCGGCGTATCCGTAGACCAGCTTCTTCGGGTAGTCACGTCCCTTGAGCAGCTTCTTGGCCTCTTCCACCTTGGGCTGGCCCGCGGGGTCGAGGTCGGTGTGCTGGGTGACGTAACCGCGCTGGTCGGCGTTGATGTACGACTGCGTGAGCTTGCCGAAGCGGGCGCCGCCGTACTGGAGGTGGATGGCCTTGCGGTCGATGGCGACGGCGATGGCCTTGCGCACGACCGGGTCCTTGATGGACTCGGTGTTGAAGTCGAGGACGTCGGTGCAGCCGATGAGCCCCGACGCGGTGCGCCGCGCGACGTCCGCCGTGTCGAGCTTCGCCGCGTCGGACGCCTGGAGGCCGCCCGCGCTGTCGAGCGTGAGGGCCGTCGGGTCGGAGTCGGCGAGCAGCTGCTGGCTGATGGTCGACTGGGCGGTGGAGAGGCTGAAGGTGAAGGTGTCCGGCAGCGCGGTGCGGTTCGGGTCGGTCGCCGCGTCCCACTGCGGGTTGCGGACGAGCTGCAGGGAGCGGCCGCGGTCGTAGCGCTTGATCTTGTACGGGCCGGTGGACACCGGGTGGTTGGTGTAGTCGAGCTTGGTGTCCTTCGCCCGGGGCACGGGCGCGGTGTTGGAGCGCGAGACCAGTGCGGGGAACTCCGCGAAGGGCTGCTTCAGCTTGAAGACGACCGTACGGGCGTCGGGGGTCTCGATGCCCTTGAAGTCGCCGGCGGAGCCCTTGGCGTACGGGCCCTTGTAACCGTCGTCCGACAGGGCGGAGTTCAGTTCCTGCGGCGCCTGGGTGTAGACGTCGCGGGCGTAGGTCCGCTCGACGCCGTACTTGACGTCCTTGGCGGTGATCGGCGATCCGTCCTCGAACTTCAGCCCCTTCTTCAGGGTGTACGTCCAGGTCAGGCCGTCCTTGGAGACCTTGCCGAGGTCGGTGGCGAGGTCGGGCACGATCGTCGGGGGCTTGCCCGCCTCCTCCTTGGCCATGGTGAGGGTGCGGTAGTAGAGCTGCCCGACGTTGGCCGTCTGGACGTAGTTGCTGTTGCCCGGGTCGAGGGTCTGGAAGTCGGTGGACATCAGGACGTTGACGTTGCCGCCCCTGGTCGTGTCGCCCTCGCCGACCTTGACGGCCTCGAAGGCGTCGGCGGGGGCGTTGGACCCCGAGCCGGGCGCGGGCTTCGGGCCGCCGCAGGCGGTGAGGGTCAGCCCGGCGCTCACCGTCAGGGCGAGCGCCGCCACGGTGCGTCGATTCACTGCTGCTCCTGGGATTCGTGGCGTGCGTGGACTTCGGTCAGCCACGGGAGGACTTGGGGTCGAGGGCGTCGCGGACGGCGTCGCCGAGCAGGTTGAAGGCCAGCACCGTGAGGACGAGGGCGCCGGCGGGGACGGCGAGGAACCAGGGGTCGGTCAGGTACCAGTTGCCGGCCTGGGCGGCGTTGAGCATCTGCCCCCAGGAGGGGGTGGGGTCCTTGACGCCGACGCCGAGGAAGGACAGCGCGGCCTCGGCGGTGATGTTCGTGGGGATCATCATCGTGGCGTAGACGAGGACGACGCCCATCACGTTGGGGACGATCTGCTTGACGACGATCGAGCGGTGCGAGGCTCCGTAGGCGCGGGCCGCCTCGACGAACTCCTGCTCCCTGATGGACAGCACCTGGCCGCGGACGACGCGGGCGAGATAGGCCCAGCCGAAGAAGCCGAGAATGATCACGAGCGAGGCGATCGGCAGCAGGCTCCCCTCCCCCAGCGCGGTGTCGCCGAGCCGGGACTGGAGGATCGGCGTCAGGGACAGCACGAGCAGCAGGTGCGGGAAGGCCAGGAAGAGGTCCATGACGCGGCTGATCACCATGTCGACCTTGCCGCCGAAGTAGCCGGCGGCGGCGCCGAGCAGCGTGCCGAGGACGACGGAGACGGCGGTCGCGAGCAGCGCGATGACCAGGGAGACCTGGGCGCCGTGTGCCATGCGGGCGAAGATGTCGCGGCCCAGGCCCGGTTCGACGCCGAGCCAGTGGTCGGCGGACGGATAGCGGTAATAGGGCAGCGGCAGCCCCGGGGTGCCGTAGTCGTCGAGGACGTCCGGGCTGGTGCGCGTGGTGTACGGGTCCTGGCCCTCCAGCGCGCTGAGCAGCGGGGCCAGCGCGGCGAAGAGGATCATGAGGACCACCACGGCGAGCGCGGCGAGCACGATCTTGCTGCGCCGGATGCGCAGCCACGCGGTGCCGAGCAGGGAGCGGGCGGCGACCGCGGGCGCGGCCGAAGCGGGCCGGTCGGCGGGGGAGTTGGGCTCGCCACCGGCGTCGGCGCCGGAAGGCGGCCGGGCGGGCAGCACGGGGGAATCCGTCACGTCGCGTGATCCATTCGGCGTTCGTGGGAAGGTTGGCCGGACGGTATACCAGGAAAGCGATGGCGCGAAAGAGGTGACCGGATTTTGGTATACCGGGAGCCGCAAGAAGGGCCCTTAACTGGGCATTTCGGCAATCCGTCTCACTGATGAAGATGGACGGGCAGTCTGCCCTTCCCAGCCGGTATACCAACTCGTACGATCAGGAACCGCCGCACAGCGCCGGCATCCGCACGTACTGACGCACCCCGCACGGCCCGTGAAACACAGGAGGCACTATGCGCACCCGCTGGCGCGCCCGGCACATCCTCGCCCACCAGGACGGCGGCCACGCGCTGCTGCGCGACGGCGAAGTGGTGTGGGAGGACGACCGCGTGGTCTACGTCGGCCCGCGCTACGAGGGCGCGGTCGACGCGGAGCGCGACCTGGGCGAGTCCCTGGTGCTGCCCGGCCTCATCGACCTCGACGCGCTCACCGACGTCGACCACCTCGTCCTGGACTCCTGGGCGGGGCCGCGGGCCACGGGCCTGCAGTGGTCCCTGGACTACTTCGCCCAGCGGCGCCACGACGTGTTCACGCCGCGGGAGCGGGCGACCATCCGCACGTACGCCCTCGCCCAGCTCGCGCTGCACGGCATCACCACCTACATGCCGATCGCCTCCGAGGTGCACAGCCGCTGGGCCGAGCCGTACGAGGAACTCGTCGCGATGGCGGAGGTCTCCCGCCGGATCGGGCTGCGCGGCTATCTCGGCCCCGCCTACCGCTCGGGCGTCAACGTGGTCCTGCCGGACGGCAGCCGCGAGGTCGCCTTCGACGAGGCGGAGGGCGTCGCCGGGCTGCGTGACGCCGTCCGGTTCCTGGACCACCTCGACGCGCTGGGCGACCCGCTGCTCACCGGTGTCCTGCTGCCGTGCCGCATCGAGACCCTCACCGAGGACCTGCTCGCCGAGACGGGCCGCATCGGCCGCGAGCGCGGGGTCCTGGTCCGCCTGCACGCGCTCCAGGGCCTGGCCGAGCGCGACATCATCCAGCGGCGGCACGGCCTGACCCCGATCGAACTCCTCGACAAGCACGGCCTGTTGGCCCCGAACCTGCTCATCCCGCACACGGTGCTCCTCGACCGGCACCCGGCCGTCCACGGCGCGGACCGCGGCGACCTGGACCGGCTCGCCCGCAGCGGCATCTCGGTCGTGCACTGCCCGCAGACCTCGCTGCGCTACGGCGAGATGCTGCACTCCTTCCGCGCCTACCGCGAGGCGGGCGTGAACCTGAGCCTGGGCACCGACTCGTTCCCGCCGGACCTGATCCGCGGGATGGACGTCGGCGTGCACCTGGCGAAGATCGCCGACGGCCGCTCGGACGCGGCGCCCGCCGAGCACTACGTGGAGGCGGCCACCCTGGGCGGCGCCCGCGCCCTCGGCCGCGACGACCTGGGCCGGATCGCGCCCGGCGCCCAGGCGGACCTGGTCGCCTTCTCCCTGGACGACATCCGCGACGGCGTGCTCGACGACCCGGTGCGCACCTTCCTGCTCAACGGGACCGCGCGGCAGGCGACGGACTCCGTGGTCGCGGGCCGCCCGGTACTGGTCGACGGCGGCCTGCCCGGCCTCGACCTGGACGCGCTCCGGCAGGACGCGCAGGTCCTGTTCGAGCGGATGCGCGCGGCCTACAGCGAGCGGGACACCGAGCGCCGGGACACCGCGGCGCTCTTCCCGCCGACGTTTCCCGCGTTCCGCGAGGCCGGGCCGAAGGCGGGCGCGTGACGCTCGCCGAGGTGTCCGAACCGCCCGGCGCCTCCCACGTGGAGCGCACCGAGGAGCTGATCCGGGCCGGCATCCACGCGGGCACGTACCGGCCCGGCACCCGGCTGCGCGAACGTGAACTCGCCGAAGCCCTGGGGGTTTCGCGCGTCCCGGTGCGCGAGGCCCTGATGCGGCTCGCGGGCGACGGGCTCGTCGTCCTGGAGCCGCGCCGGGGCGCGCGGGTGCGCCGGCTCACCCTGCGCGACGTCGACGAACTCTTCGATCTCCGGCTGAGCCTGGAGGTGTTCGCGGCGCGCCGGGCGGCCGAGATCGTCGAGCGCGGCGGCGACCACGCCGGGCTGCGCGCGGTGATGAGCGCGGCCGAGGCGGCGACCGGGCGCGGCGACGCGGCGGCCATCGCGGCCGCGAACACGGCCTTCCACGCCGAGCTGATCACCATGACGGGCAACCGCCTGCTCCAGTCGTCGTTCCAGCCCTCGCGCGGCCTGATGCACTGGCTGTTCCGCATCACCGCGACCGAGCGCGGGGCCGAGCAGCACTGTGCGGAGCACCGGCAGATCTGCGACGCGATCGGGGCGGGACGGCCGCGCCTCGCCGAGGCGCTCACCTTCGCGCACATCGACGTGCGGCGGGCGCCCGTGATGACGGCGCTGGCCGCGGTGCTGCCCCCGGAGTGAACGCCCCGCACGTCCGCAATCCCGTGTCCGGCCCGCTGACCACGGGCTACTCTTCGACCGGAGTCGCCGCCCGGCACGGTGGCGCACGGGAGGGGACACGCGATGACGGACGCGGCGGCACAGCCCTGCGCGCCTTGGGAATCGGAGCTCACATCGGTCGTGGTGCACGCGCGCGGCGCGGTGTGCCGGCGGCTCGCCCGGGGCGTCGTGCCGGCCGACGGCCGGGTACGGGTACGGGGTCTGCCGCGCGTCCTCGACCCGCTCTCGCTGCGCGCGCAGGTCGTGGCCGGGCGCGGGCTGGCGGTCACCGGGGCCCGGCTCGCCGTCGAGGCCGAGCCCCGTACCGCCGACGCGCCCCGTGACCTGGTCCGCGAGACCGAGCGGCTGACCGACGAGCTGCACCGCGCCGAGGCCCGCCGGGACCGGCAGCTGCGCCGGATCGAAGAGGTCACGGCGCTGCGCCCGGTCCCGCCGCCGCGCCGCCGCGAGGACCCGCACCGGCGCACCCCCGTCGACGCGTGGCTGCGGCTCGCCGGGTTCGTCGACGAACGCCTGACCGTCCTGCACACCGAACTCGCCGTCCTGGAAGAACGGTTGCTCCAGGCGGATCACGAACTCGCCGTCGCCCGTGACCGGTTGGCGCGTTCCTCCACCGACGCTCCGGCGACTCCCGTGCACACCACGGTCGCCGCGGACCTCAGTCTGCGGGAGACCGGGACCGGTGAGAGGGCCGACGGCGCCGACCCCGTGGAGATCGAGATCGAGTACCGGGTGCCGGGTGCGGTCTGGGTGCCCTCCTACCGGTTGACGCGGCGTCAGGACGAGGCCGGTGGCCGGCTCGTGCTGCGGGCCTCGGTCGCGCAGCGCACCGGCGAGGACTGGACCGGCGTCCGCCTCGGCCTGTCCACCGCCGATCTGCACCGGCCGACCGGGGTGCCGGTGCTGCGGTCGCTGCGGATCGGCCGCCGTCAGCCCGCCCCGGCGCCCTCCGGCTGGCGGGAGCCGCCGGCCGGGCTCGCGGGGCTGTTCGCCGGGTACGACGCGGCGGGGCCGCGCCCCGCCGGCCGACCGGAGGCCGGGTGGGTCGGGGGCGGCGCCGGGGCGGCGGAGGCGCCGGTGTACGCGGGCGCCGCGCCCGTGGCGGCCGGGCCCGCCCGCTCCCGCGCGGCCGGCCCGCCGAAGGCGCCCGGCGCCCTGCCGCCGCCGGCCGCGGCTCCCCCGGGCGTCGCTCCCCCGGCGCCCGCGGCTCCCGGCGGCGCGATGCCCGCTCCGCTCAGCGCGATGCCCGTTCCGCCGCCACCGCCTCCGCCGCCCGGGCCGCCCCGGCCGGACGCCGCCGAACTCGACTACGCCGACCTGGTCCTCGCCGGTCCCGACGCGCCGAGCGGCGCCCGCGGGCTCCTCGCGCCGGGGACCCCGGCGGACCCGGTGGCCGCCGAGTACCGGCGCCGTGCGGAGTCGGTGGGCGCGCTGCCGCTTCCCGCGTGCGCGGTGCGGCCGCGCGAGTCGGCCGGTTCCTTCGACCACCGCTACGACGCCGAGGGCCCCGCCGACATCCCCTCGGACGGCACCTGGCACACCGTCACCGTCGCGGAACTCCCGGTCGGGCTGCGCACCGAGTATCTGTGCGTGCCGTCCGTCGAGGAGACGGTGTACGCCACGCTGGTGCTCGCCAACGCCACCGACCGGGCGCTGCTCGCCGGGCCCGTGGACGTCACGGCCGACGGTGAGCCGCTGCCGACGGCCGCGCTGCCCACCGTCGCCCCGGGCGGCACCGGCCGGATCGGGCTCGGGCCCGCCGAGGCGGTCCGGGTGAGCCGGCGCACCGAGCTGCGCGAGTCCACGGCCGGGCTGCGGTCCACGACCACCGTCCTCGACCACCGGATCCACGTGGAGCTGGCCAACCGGCTGTCCCGCCCGGTCGCCGTGGAGGTCCGCGAGCGCGTGCCCGTCACCTCGCAGGCCGATGTGCGGGTCGAGGAGCGGGCCGACTGGACGGCTCCCGAGGACGACCGCGCCGCGGCCGAGCGGCATGTCCCCGGCACCCGGCTGTGGCGGGTGGACGTGCCCGCGGGCGGCACCGCCGTGCTCGACGGCGGCTACGAGATCCGGATTCCGGCCGCCAAGGCCCTCACCGGCGGCAACCGGAGGAGCTGACCCGTCATGAACGCATCCACCGCACCTTCCTCTCCCGAGTCCGCCCCGCCCCCGGCACCGGAGGCGGTCCCGCTGCCGGTCACCGCGGTGACCTGCCTGGAGGACCGCGCGCACGTCGAGCGCACCGCCGCACTCCAACTGGAGGCCGGTGTACGGCGGTTGCGGCTCGGCCCGGTCGCCGCGACGGCCGTCGACCGCAGTCTGCACGCCGAACTCACCGCCGGCCCCGACGGCGCCACGGTCCTCGACGTCCGCCTGGTACGGGCCTGGACGCCCCGCAGCCCCGAACCGCCCACCGCCGACGACTCACCGCTGCGCCGCCGTCGGCACGCCCTGGACGAGGAGCAGCGCACCCTGGAGCAGCGCCGCGACCGGCTCGGGGCCCGCCTCGACCTGCTGAGCAGGCTCGCCGCCGATCTGCTGCGGGAGATCGGCGAGGGCGCGGGGTTCGGCGAGGCCGAACCGGAGCGCTGGGCGGCCGAGTTGGACCGGGTCGATACCGAGCGCGCGACGTACGAGGACGAACTCGCCGCTGTCGAGACCCAGCTGAGTGCGGTGCGCGCCGAACTGGCCTACGTACTGGACACATTGGCCGTCGCGGAGGAGGAGCCGCCCGAGCTGACCGCTCACGTCGAACTGACGGTGCGCTCTGCGGCGGCGGGCCCGGCCGAACTGCGCCTGACCCACCTCACGCCGTGCGCCCTGTGGCGCCCCGCCTACCGGGCGACGTCGTCCGGCGGAGAGCTGACGCTGCACACCGACGCGATGGTCTGGCAGCGCACCGGCGAGGACTGGACCGATGTGCGCCTGACGCTGTCGACGGCCCGCTCGACCCTCGCCGCCGGCCCGCCGCGGCTCGTCGAGGACCGGCTCACCCTGCGCGACCGGTCCGCCGCCGAGCGCCGGTCGGTGGAGATCGAGCTGCGCGAGGAGGAGATCAGCGACGTCGGCCCGGCGCGGGTGCCCGGTCCGCCGGGCGTGGACGACGGCGGGGAGGTACGCGTCCTGCGCGCCCCCGCCCCCGTCTCGGTACCCGGCGACGGGCGCGCCCACCGCGTGCCGCTGACCAGCGCCGCGTCGCCCGCGCACAGCGAGTACGTCTGCGCCCCGGAACTCTCCCCGCTGGTCACCGAGGTCGTGCGGTTCACCAACACCGGCGGCCACCCGCTGCTCGCCGGTCCCGTGGAGCTGATCCGCGACAGCGGTTTCACCGGCCGCGCCACCCTGGACTTCACCGCGCCCGGCGCGGCGCAGGAGCTGGCGTTCGGCAGCGCGGACACCTACCGGGTGACGAGAGAGGCCGAGGAGTCCCGGAACACCGCGGGCCTGTCCCAGCGCACCGTCGTCACCCGTACGGTGCGGCTGCACCTGTCGCGGTTCTCCGCGCCCGGCGAGACCGGCGACCGGGTGATCGCGGTGCGCGAGCGGATACCGGTGTCCGAGGTGTCGGACGTCGAGGTCCGCCTCCGCAAGGACTCCTGCTCACCCGCCCCGGACACCCTCGACGCCGAGGGCATCGCCCGCTGGGACATCACCCTTCCGCCGAGCGGCCGGCGCACGGTCACGCTGGTGTACGAGGTGTCGGCGAGCGCGAAGGTGAACGGCCTGTGAGCCGGGCGCGCACACCGTCCTCAGCATGCAGGCTTTGAGCTGGAAGAACCGCCGCCGGACCAGGCTTACGCGATATGCTGATGCAGATAGTGCAAGCCATTTGCAAAATGAGGAGGGTCATGGCTACTCGGGCGACCGACGCCGGGACGAACCAGAGCGTCGAACGAGCGGTCTCGGTGTTGCGCGCACTGGACTCGGGCCGTGCCGAGCTGCGCGTGTCCGATGTCGCCGAACTGACCGGCCTCGGCTCCTCCACCACGTCCCGGCTGCTGTCCACCCTCGAACGCCTGGACATGGTCGAGCGCGACCCGGTCAGCAATCTGTACCGCCTCAGCCTGGGCACCCTGCCGCTCGCGACCACCGCGGCGAACCGCCATCCCGTGCACCGCGCGGCCCGTATGGTCCTCCAGGACCTCGCCGCCCGCACCGGCCTCGGGGCCAATGTGGCCGTCCGCCGCGGGACCGAGCTGATGTTCCTGTGCAACTTCGAGGGCACCCGCGCCCCCAAGTCGTACACCCAGGCCGGGCACACCGCGCCGCTGCACGCCACCAGCATCGGCAAGTGCCTGCTCACCGGTCTCACGCCCAAGGAGCGCCGCAGGCTGCTGCCGGAGCCGCTCGCCGCGCACACCGACTACACGACGACCAGCCACGATCTGCTGGACACCGAGATCGACTCCGTGCGCCGCTCCGGCTACGCGACCGAGGCCGAGGAGCGCGCTCTGGGCCGGGCCTCGCTGGCCGCTCCGGTCCGCGACGCGTCGGGCGACGTCGTCGCCGCCATCTCGCTGTGGGGCCCCACCTCGGTGCTCGGCGACCACGGCACCGAGGCCGACGGGCAGCGGCAGACCCTGACCCGTGAGGTCATCGAGGCCGCCGACGCCATCAGCCAGGCGCTCGGAGCGCTCTGAAGCCCGTAGGAACGCGCCCACGTCGAAGGGGGCCCGGTTCCGGTCGATCGACCGGAACCGGGCCCCCTTCGGTGATTCCTAGGCGCCGTACGCCTTGAACGCGATCACGTGGGCGCGCCGCGCCCCGTGCGTCGCGTCGACCACGAGCCGCAGCGCGTCGGTGCGCACGGGTCCGCCGTCGGCGGCGGTGAGCGGGTGCACGCGGTGGCGGCGGCGGTTGCCGGTGACCGTCAGCAGGGTGTGCCAGGTGCCGTCGGCGGCGCGGCTCTGGAGGCGGTAGTCGCGGACCAGTTCGGGCATCACCTCGAACGGGGTGCGGTGCCGGTGGAGGTTGTTGAGGTATTCGTCGACGTCGTCGTCGAAGACCACCCGCGCCTCGGTGAGCCGCTGCTCGTGGTCCCATTCGAGGCGCAGCCAGTCCGCGTCGGCCGACGGCTCGGAGACCCACATCTGCGGGCCGCCGTAGGCGCGCTGGAACCCTCCGACGGCTCGCTCCGGGCGGAACGCGGCCGTCTCCGGGCTCGCCCGGAACGCGAAGGTCCTGCGGCGCAGCCCGCGGGCCTGCCACTCCAGGACCAACTGGCCGTCCTCCTCCGGGATGTCGTGGTCGACGGCGGCGTCGCCCTCGACGCGGCTGCGCAGCGCGAGCACCCCGTCGGTGCGCTCGGGCACGAGGACGAGCGCCGTGTCCGGCTCGGCCCGCACGATGACGACGACGTTCTCGGGCGTCTGCGGGCGGTGGTCGAAGCGGGCCGTGACCCAGTGCGGGCCGTCGGCCGGCACGGTGACGGTGGTCGTCCGCAGCCGGTCGACGGGGACGGCGTTCTCGGGGCGGCCGGTGCCCCACAGCTCCACGGTCAGCTCGCGCTCGGCGCCGTCGGCGGCGCCGTGGACGAGCAGGTCGACGGTGTCCAGGGCCGGGTCGGCGGGCAGCAGCAGCGCCAGGTCGCGGGTGAGCGGGTACGGCTCGCCGGGCGCTTCGACGGTGGGCTCCGCGGCCAGCCGGGCGAGGTGGCCGGCGGCGCTGACGCGGGCGGTGCGGGCCAGGTTGTCGGGGTCGTCGTCGGCGAGACCGATGACGGAGGCGTCCTGGCGCAGCAGTGCGCGGCGGACCAGCTCCGGGCGCTTGGTGGCCAGGTCGCGCGGGCTCAGGCTCTCGGCGACGCACAGGGCGGCGGCGGTGCCGGCCGCCTCGCCGATCGTGGCGCAGGTGGCCATGACCCGGGTGGCGCCGAAGGCGATGTGGGTGGCGGAGATGTTCCGCCCGGCGAACAGCAGGTTCGTGACGTTCGCCGAGTACAGGGAGCGCAGCGGGATGTGGAAGACGCCGTCCGCGTAGCGCTGGCGGGCGCCGGGCTCGTCGGCGTACATGCCCTGGACGGGGTGGAGGTCGACGGACCAGCCGCCGAAGGCGATCCGGTCGGCGAACTGCCGCTGTTCGAGGATGTCCTGCTGGGTGAGGACGTAGTCGCCGAGGAAGCGGCGGTACTCGCGCTTGCCGGGCAGGGAGCCGACCCACTCCAGGGTGAGGTTCGCGGCGTCGGGGAACTCTCCCGAGTTCTTGATGTGGTCCCAGATGCCCATGATGACGGCCTGGAGCTCGTCCCGGATCCGCTCGTTGTCGTGGACGGTGTCCAGCTCGCCGCCCCACTCGATCCACCAGTAGTCGCAGCCGTTGTCCCCGGTGCGCAGGACGCGGTTGCGCAGGATGGGCGTGGTGGTCAGGTCCCGGGCGTAGGCAGGCGGCACGAACTTCACGGGGTGGCCCATGTCCTTCGTGTGGAACAGGATCGTCGAGCCGAGCAGCGCCTCGTCGCCCTCCTCGGGGGCCCACGGCTCGTCGAACTCCGCGCGGGCCTCGCGGCCGATGCGGTAGCGGGCACCGGCGAGGTGGCCGAGCAGTCCGTCGCCGGTGCAGTCGAGGAACTGCTGGGCGTGGAAGGTGATGCGGCGTTCGGAGCCCATCATCCAGCCGGTGCAGGAGTGCACCTCGCGTGCGTCGTCCGGGCCGCTCGCGTCGACCTCGCGCACGTCGGTGTTGAGGTACAGGTCGATGTTGGGCTCGGCGAGGACGGCGTCGAGCACCACCTGGTCCCAGTAGTACGGGTTGCCCTCGGGGTTGCGGAACTGGTTCTCGGTGTACAGCTCGCCCATGATGCCGGTCTCGCGCGCCCACCGGTGCACGCCGTGTGCGGTGGCGCCGCAGACCCAGACGCGGACCTCGCTGCTGGCGTTGCCGCCGAGCACCGGGCGGTTGTTGACCAGCGCGACGCGTCGGCCGAGCCGGGCCGCGGCGATGGCCGCGCAGGTCCCCGCCAAGCCGCCGCCGATGACGGCGATGTCGTAATGGACCTCTTCTTCCCGCACGGAGCGGCCTCCCTGGTGTGACGGTGCGCCGATGTGACGCGATGTGAAGCGCAGACACTCCCCGCCGGAGCGGGGGCGGCCTCGAACGTACATCACATGCATATTGTGCAACCACTGTTCAGCCAGTGGGATTCGTTGTAAGTTTCCGACGCAGCCGCGGACACGGCTGGCACGAGCCGCTTTTGTAAGTTCATGGCAGGTGGGGCGAGTTCGCCGGTCCTGCACAGAACCGGCGATTCACCGACCAAAAGGGTTGACGCCGTCGCACCATATGGAGAACGATCCCGCATGCTGCAACTTGCGTTCAATGGAGCATGGATGGCGTTCACACAGGGCCCCGGCGCTCCCGCCCCGTTCGAGAGGACACACCCATGAGTACGGCCGCACCTCCCCGGAAGGTCGCTCCACCCCGCGAGCGGACCGGCGGACGGCTCTCCAACGGCGCGTTCGCCCTCCTGCTCACCGCACCGGGACTCGCCCTCTTCGCGGCGATCATCATCTACCCGCTGATATCGGCCCTTTTCACCGGTTTCTTCAAGCAGGACCTGCGGCTGCCGGGCCGTGAGTTCGTCGGCCTGGAGAACTTCACGTACTGGCTGGACGGCGACTTCCTCACCATCCTCAAGCAGACGCTGATCTTCACCGTCGGCGCGACGATCGTCCCCTTCGTGATCGGCTTCGCCCTCGCCCTCGCCCTCAACACGGGCCTCAAGGGCAGCGGCTTCATGCGCGGGCTGTTCCTCTTCCCCTGGGTGATCCCGGGCGTCGTGGTCTCCTTCCTCTGGATGTGGATCTTCAACGCCAACTACGGCGTCCTGAACGGCGTCCTCATGAAGGCCGGCCTCATCGAGGACTCGGTCTCCTGGCTGGGCCAGCCCGGCACCGCCATGCTCGCCGTGATCATCACCAAGACCTGGGCGAGCTTCCCCTGGATGATGGTGATGCTGCTCGCCGGTCTGCAGACCGTGCCCAAGGAGCTGCACGAGGCGGCCTCGATGGACGGCGCCGGCTCGATCCGCCGCTTCTTCAACGTCACCTGGCCGCAGGTGCGCGGGGTGGCCTCGATCGTGCTGCTCCTGGAGTTCATCTGGAACTTCCAGCACTTCGACACCATCTACGTGCTCACGGGCGGCGGCCCCGCCGGGTCCACCGAGACCTTCGCGACCGCCGTGTACCAGACCGCCTTCAAGGGCTTCGACATCGGCCGCGCGACCGCGCTGGGCGGGCTGTGGATGCTGCTCCTGCTCGTGCTCGTCGTCGTCTACCTCAGGATCACCGAGCGGAAGGGCGACGCCCGATGACCACCACGACCCCCATGACCTCCTCCCAGCTGACCGGCACCGACCAGCTGTCCGGCGCGGCGCGCACGCCCTCCGCCACCACGGGGCAGACCTCGCGCCGCCGGATCCGCAAGGACGTGCTGCGCTCGCGGATCGCCGCCTGGACCGCGGTCGTCGTCATCGGCTGCTTCGGCCTGCTGCCGGTGTACTGGCTGCTCGCCACCGCGCTCAGCACCCCCGAGTCGACGTTCCAGTTCCCGCCGAAGCTGATCCCGACCGATCTGACGCTGAGCAACTTCACCGCCCTCGCCGAGAACGACCAGTTGATCAAGTACCTGGTCAACTCCATGATCGTCGCCACCATCACGGCCGTCCTGAGCGTGGTCGTCGCCACGTACATGGGCTACTCGTTCTCGAAGTTCCGCTACCGCGGCCGCCGCTCGCTGATGCACATGGTGCTGGCCTCGCAGATGTTCCCGCAGGCGCTCCTGCTGGTGACGCTGTACGCCGTCTTCTCCAGCTTCGGCCTGCTCAACACGTACACCGCGCTGGTGCTGTCGTTCACGACGTTCACGATGCCGCTGTGCGTGTGGATGCTGAAGGGCATCTTCGACACCATCCCGGACGCCCTGCTCGAAGCGGCCTCCATCGACGGCGCCTCGCGCTGGCGCACCCTGCACTCCATCGTGGCGCCGCTGGCCGCGCCCGGCATGATCGCCGCGGGCCTGTTCGCCTTCGTCCGCGGCTGGAACGACTTCATCTTCGCGGTGACCCTCGCCGACAAGGAGAAGCAGACGCTGCCGCCCGGCCTGGTCTCCACCTACATCGGCGAGTTCCAGACGGCGTGGCCCGAGCTGATGGCCGCCTCCCTGGTCGTGTCCGTCCCGGTGGTCGTCGCCTTCATGTTCCTCCAGCGCTACCTGGTCGGCGGCATGACCGCGGGCTCGGTCAAGTAACCGCCCGCGGCCTCCCGAACCTCAGCTGAACCCGCGCGGGCCCTGCCCGCACGCGCCCCCACACTTCCCTTCCGTTCCACTCCCCCATGGAGACACCATGACCACCAATGGCATCAGCCGGCGCGGCGCCCTGCGCATGTTCGGCATCGGAGCGCTCGGTGTGGCCGGCGCGGGCGTGCTCGGCGCCTGCGCGCCGTCCGGCGCCAGCACCTCCACCAACGGCGGCGACACGAAGTCGAAGAACTTCGACTTCACCTCCTGGTCGCTCAACGAGGAAGCCGCCAAGCCGTCGATCGAGAAGATCATCAAGGCGTGGGAGACGGAGCAGAAGTCGAAGATCCGCGCGGTCTCGTACCCGTACAACGAGTATCTGAGCCAGCTCACCCTGAAGCTCGGCGGCGGGGAGACCACCGGCGCGGTGCACCTGGACATCGCCTGGCTCGCCGCGGTGGCGCAGATGGGCAAGCTCGCGGACCTCGGCTCGGTCGCGGGCAAGGGCGGCTACACCGATGTGGCGCTGAACAGCGGCAAGTACGACGGCAAGCAGTACGGCCTGCCGTGGAACACCGGCTCGATCGGTCTGATAGCCAACAGCAAGCTGCTGAAGAAGGCGGGCATCGACAAGCAGCCCACCACCGTCGAGGAGTTCGAGGACGCGCTGCGCGAGCTGAAGGGCCTGGGCGGCGGGGTCGTGCCCTACGCGGCGGCGACCAAGGTCGCGCAGCTCAAGGACATCTTCCCGTGGATGCAGACCTTCGGCTGCAAGCTCCTCGACGGGGAGAAGGTGACCATCGGTGACGACGCCTCGATCGACGCGGTGACCTGGTACAAGAAGCTGCACGACGCGAAGCTGATCGCCGCCGACGTGGACCGCTTCGACGCGCGCGCCCTGTTCAGCCAGGGCAAGGCGGCCTTCTACGACGACGCGATCATCGGCAAGGGGGTCACCTCCGCCCAGTCGAAGGACAAGACGCTCGCCGACGCGATGCAGCCGGTGCCGCGCCCGGTCCTGAAGGCCGGCGACACCCCGCAGGCGCTGCTGTGGGGCGGCGTGATCGCGATCGTCAAGGGCAAGGGCCAGGACGCGGCGACGGACTTCGCGCTGCACGCCACCACCGACCCCGAGACGATCGCCCAGTACTTCGTCGAGCGCGCCCTGCCGCCGTCGACCACGGCGGGCCTGGCCGACCCGAAGGTCGCCAAGGACACGTTCACCACCGAGTGGACCGAGAAGATCACCAAGACGGCGACGGGCAGCCCGTTCTGGCAGTTCGCGCAGAACGCCCAGATCGAGGAGGCCGTGGCCAAGCAGGTCCAGGCCGTCCTCGTCGGCAAGTCGAAGCCGAAGGACGCGATGAAGCAGGCCGGCGAGGAGGTCTCCGACCTCATCAAGCGCTGACCTCGTCAGGCGCTGCCCTCATCCGGCGCCGACCCCGTCACGCGCTGACCCGGCACGCGCCAGGGCCCGGTGAACGTCGCACGGCCGTCACCGGGCCCTTCGCTGTCCGCAGGGCCTCGTACACCCCCTCCGACCAGGCCTCCGGGCCACTCCTGTTCGGCACCTCACCGCACCCGCGAAGGAGTTCACCATGAGACGACCCACGGTCCGCACGTACGCGGCCGCCACGGCCGCCGTCGCCGCCCTGCTGATGCCCGTATCGGCCGCGAGCGCCGACAGCGCGGCGACTACGACGGCGGCGACGGTCGAGAAGGTCCCGTACGCGATGGACTCGTCGAACCAGGCCGCCTGGTGGACCCCGGCCGCCACGTACAAGGGCCGCGGCCAGTACACGTACTTCGCGTTCAACGAGCCCGGCACGACCGCCGCGACGCACCGGCCCGCGATCGCCCGCCGCGATCCGGACGGGGTGTGGAGCAGGCTGCCGCTGCTGAACAGCGACGGGCAGCAGGCCGAGTTCGCCGACGACAACGGCCACAACCAGCCGTCCGTGGCGCGCGACGGCAGCGGACGGCTGCACGTCTTCACGTCCATGCACTGCGACACCTGGCGCTACTACCGCACCACGGCGCCCGGCACGGACGTCACCGCCCACGCGAGCGAGCTGCCCGACCAGGGCCAGGGCATCACCTACCCGGTGCTGACCACGGCACCCAACGGCGACCTCTATCTGGCGGCCCGCGTCGGCTGCGGCAGCTCCCAGCGCGACGGCAAGCTCTACCGGTGGAACAACGCCGCGAGCACCTGGAGCGTGGTGGCCACCTTCGGCGCGGCGCTCAACCGGTCCGTCTACCCCGACGACCTCACCGTGGACGCCTCCGGACGCGTGCACCTGCTGTACGAGTGGGCCAAGGCGCCGGCGTCGGCCTGGCGCCACCAGCTCTCCTACCTGCGCTACGACCCGACGACCGGCCAGTTCGCCGACCACGACGGCGCCGCGGTCACCCTCCCCACCACGCCCGACACCTCGGACGTCATCCAGGGGCTGACCACGGGCGAGGAGTGGAGCATCGACAACGCCGGGTACACCGGCGCGAGCGTGCAGAGCGCGAAGCTGACCCTCGACGGTGACACCCCCAAGGTGGCGTACCGCTACCGGTCGGCCGACAGCGGCGGCAACTTCAACGTGTTCTACGCCTACCCGAGCGGCACCGGCTGGCTCCGCAAGACGGTGTACGCGGGCGGGCAGACCACCGCCGCGGTCGGCATCACCTGGGACGAGACGGACGGCAAGCGGATCTACTACGTGAAGTCGTCCGGCACCGACCGGGTGTTCGCCGCGACGCAGGCGGCGGACGCCTCCTGGACGGCGGAGTCCGTCGCGCCCGGGGTGAGCGCGGACCGGCTGGCGGTGCGGCGCGACTCGGACGGGAACGACGTGCTGTACCTTCCGGACACAGCACACAATTCCCTCTACTACGGGGTGCGTTAGCCGCCCCCGTCCTCCGCGGGCCCGGCGGGGCGGCGACCGACGAGTCCCGCCCCGCCGGGCCGTCTTCGTCTGCGGGAACCCGACGGCCGACTCGCTGCGACACCTGGCCTCCCTCGCCGAGGGCTGAGGCGCACCGGCTCGACCGGGGCTCGCCTTCTGTGATGGCATGAGCGTCCACGTCCGAGGAGGCGGCGGTGCTCGGCAGGAACACGCGGTGGGTCGCAGGCGCCCTGGCCCTGGTCTGTCTGTTGCTGATCGGTCCCGGCGCGCCGCGCGACGACCTCCCCGTCGCGGCGCCGCTGCCCGCGGGCGCGGCCACGGAGATCGTGCCGAACCGGGTCATGACCTGGAACATCTGCAACCCCTGCCGCGGCGCGGGGCGGAACCTCGGCCGCGCCGCCGACATCGCCACGTACGCGCCGCAGGTCGTCGGCCTGCAAGAGGCGTGCGTCCGGGACGTCGAGCAGATCAAGAACGACCTGGAGCACGTCTACGGGCTCGTCTACCACGTCACGTACGGCTCGGTGCTGCGGAACTGGAGCCGCTGCGGCGGGCTGCCCTGGCGCGCCGGCGGCTACGGGCAGGCGATCCTGTCCGCGGCGCCGGCGACGGACGGCGTGACCGTGGAGTATCCGGACGGCGGCTCCGAGGATCGCGGTTTCCTGGCGGTCACCACCGAGGTGGCAGGCCGCCCGGTCCGTGTCTTCAACACTCATCTCGCCGAACGGCGTCAGGAGGCGGTGCGCGCGCGTCAGGTGCCCGTGCTCGCCAAGGAGGTCGCCCGCCACGACCGGGCGATCGTGCTCGGCGACTTCAACGCCGTGCCGGACTCGCCCGAGCTCCGCCCGATGTGGCCGCTGGCGACGGACGCGGATCCCCGGTGCGGCCCCTCGGCGGGCGGTGTCTGCGAGCCGACGACCGACTGGCAGAGCAGGTTCGACTACGTGTTTCTGCGCGGCATCGAGCCCCGGGCGCACCGGGTACGGCCGAGCGAGCACTCGGACCACCACATGTACTACGCGGATCTGGCCCCGCTCTGATCGCACGTGTGACCGCCATACGGACAGGCGGACGGCAGCATTCCGTTTGGTGCATACGATTCCACGAACCGTTCCGCACCACCCCGGAAGGCGCTCGTGAGCTCCACCCCTCCCCCACACGCCCCGTCCGTCGCAGCACCCACAGGCCCCTCCTCGGTGGCGATCCGCTCCGCCGCCGACGTCTCCGACCTGGTCAACTCGGGTACGGCCCGTGGCCGGCACGCCAAGATGATCGTGGTCATCGCGCTCGGCGGCATCTTCCTCGACGCGTACGACCTGAGTTCGCTCGCGTACGGTTTGCCCGACATCACCCGGCAGTTCGGGCTCAGCTCGGCGATGGCCGGTACGGTCACCGCCTCGATCAGTGTCGGTTCGCTGCTCGGCGCGCTGCTCGGCGGCTGGCTGGTCGACCGAATAGGCCGCTACCGCGTCTTCATGGCCAACATGGTCTTCTTCGTCGTCACCGCGCTGGTGTGCGCGGTCGCGCAGGACGTGTGGACGCTGATCGCGGCGCGGTTCGTCATGGGCATCGGCGTCGGCATGGACATCCCGGTCGCGATCGCCTTCCTCGCCGAGTTCTCCCGGCTGCGCGGCAAGGGCAGCAAGGGCTCGCGCACGGCGGCCTGGTCGCCCGCCTGGTACACCGCGACCAGCGGCTGCTACCTGGTGATCATGTTCCTGTACTTCGTGCTGCCGCAGGCCCATCTGGGCTGGCTGTGGCGGTTCACCGTCGGTTTCGGCGCGGTACCCGCGCTGATCGTGATGCTGCTGCGCCGCCGCTACATGAACGAGTCGCCGACCTGGGCCGCCGAGCAGGGCGACCTGGAGTCGGCCGCGCGCATCCTGCGGGAGTCGTACGGGGTGGACGCACGCGTCGCCGACGACGTCCCGGCGCGGGCGCCCCGCCCGCCGCGGCCCGGGCTCGCCGCGTACGCGCGCCTGTTCACGGGCCCGTACCGCGCCCGCACCGTCCAGTCGGTGGCGGTCGGGCTCGCGGAGACCTTCGGCTACAACGCGGTCGCCTTCGGCCTGCCGATCATCATCGCCACGCTGATGACGCAGGGGCCGCTGACCACGATCGCCTCCTCGTTCACCCTGAACCTGGTCTTCGCCCTGACCGGCGGTCTGCTCGGCATCCGCTGGGCGTCGACGCGCGGCGCGTGGCCGATGATGACGCTGGGCTTCGCGATCCAGTTCGTCGCCATCACCGTGCTCGCCGTGATAGGGCAGCCGTCCGGCACGGCCGTCGTCACGGCGGGCATCCTCATGCTCGGGACCTTCATGTTCGCCCAGGGCTTCGGGCCCGGCGCGCACATCATGAGTTACGCCTCGCTGGGTTTCCCGACCTCGATGCGCGGCGTCAGCATCGGCTTCAACCAGGCGGTGCTGCGGCTCGGTTCGACGCTGACGCTGTTCTTCTTCCCGATCCTCAGCACCGGGCTCGGGACGCACGTGTACTGGGTGATCCTCGGTGCGCCCGTCCTCGGTCTGGTGGCGCTGCTGGTCAAGCGGTGGGAGCCGGTGGGCTTCGACGCGGACGCCGAGGAGCGGGCGCTGGCCCGCGGCTGACCCTCGCCCCCGGCGGGTTCAGCGCCGCTCCAGGCGGACGACCACGGCCTTCGAGGTCGGGGTGTTGCTGCGCTCGGCGACGCTGTCCAGCGGCACCAGCACATTGGTCTCCGGGTAGTACGCGGCGGCGGAGCCCCGGGGCGTCGGATAGGCGACGGTCCGGAAGCCGGGTGCCCGCCGCTCGACGCCGTCCTCCCACACGCTCACGAGGTCGACGAGCTCGCCCTCCGCGAAGCCCAGTTCGGCCAGGTCGTCGGCGTGGGCCAGGACGACGCGGCGGGCACCCTTGATGCCCCGGTAGCGGTCGTCCATCGCGTACGGGATCGTGTTCCACTGGTCGTGCGAGCGCAGCGTCTGGAGGATGAGGTGCCCGGGCGGCGCCGTGAGCCCGGTGAAGGTGTTCGCGGTGAAGACGGCGCTGCCGCAGGCGGTCGGGAAGCGCAGTTCGTTGACCGGGTTGGGGAGGGTGAAGCCGCCGGGCTCGCGCACCCGGCGGTTGAAGTCCTCGAAGCCCGGGACGACGTGCGCGATGTGCTCGCGCACGAGGTCGTAGTCGTCCTCGAACGTCCGCCAGGCGATGCCGTGCCGGTCGCCGAGGACCGCGTGGGCCAGCCGGCTGATGATCGCGACTTCGCTGAGCAGCGCGGGCGAGGCGGGCGCCAGCCGGCCGCGGGTGGTGTGGACGTCGCTCATGGAGTCCTCCACCGTCATGAACTGCTCACCGGTGGCCTGCACGTCCCGGTCGCTGCGGCCCAGGGTGGGCAGGATCAGCGCGGTCCGGCCGCAGACGGTGTGCGAGCGGTTGAGCTTGGTGGAGATGTGGGCCGTGATCCGGCAGTTGCGCAGGGCGCGTTCGGTCACGTCGCTGTCGGGCGTGGCCCGGACGAAGTTGCCCGCCACGCCGAGGAAGAACCGGGCCCGGCCGTCGCGCATCGCCCGGATCGCGTCGACGGAGTCCAGGCCGTGGCGGGTCGGCGGCGCGAATCCGAACTCCTTCTCCAGGGCGTCGAGGAACGTCTGCGGCATCCGTTCCCAGATGCCCATGGTCCGGTCGCCCTGGACGTTGCTGTGGCCGCGCACCGGGCAGACGCCGGCGCCGGGCCGGCCGATGTTGCCGCGCAGCAGCAGGAAGTTGACGACCTCCCTGATGGTGGGGACGCCGTGCTTGTGCTGGGTGAGGCCCATGGCCCAGCAGACGATGACGCTGCGGGCCTTCAGCACCCGCTCGTGGACCTCCTCGATCTCCTCGCGGCGCAGTCCGGTGGCGGCGAGCACGTCGTCCCAGTCGAGGGCGCGGACGTTGTCGCTGAAGAGGCCGAAGCCGGTCGTGTGGCGGGCGATGAAGTCCTGGTCGAGGACGGTGCCGGGGGCCTTGTCCTCGGCCTGGAGGAGCAGCAGGTTCAGGGCCTGGAACAGGGCGAGGTCGCCGCCGGGGCGGATCTGGAGGAACTGGTCGGCGATCTGGGTGCCCCGGCCGATGACGCCGCGCGCCTTCTGCGGGTGCTTGAAGCGCAGGAGTCCGGCCTCGGGCAGCGGGTTGACCGCGACGATCCGTCCGCCGCGCCGTTTGGTCTCCTCAAGGGCCGACAGCATGCGGGGGTGGTTCGTGCCCGGGTTCTGGCCGACGACGAACACCAGGTCGCTGCTGTGCAGGTCCTCCAGGCCGACGCTGCCCTTGCCGATGCCGAGCGTCTCGTTGAGCGCGGAGCCGCTGGACTCGTGGCACATGTTGGAGCAGTCGGGGAGGTTGTTCGTGCCGAAGGCGCGGGCGAACAGCTGGAGCAGGAAGGCGGGTTCGTTGGCGAGGCGGCCGGAGGTGTAGAACAGCGCCTCGTCGGGGTCGTCGAGGCCGGTCAGTTCGTCGGCCAGCAGCTTCAGGGCCTCGTCCCAGCCGATGGGCTCGTAGTGGTCGCTGTCCGGCCGCTTCACCATGGGTTCGGTGAGCCGGCCCTGCTGGTTGAGCCAGTAGTCGGACCGTCCCGCCAGTTCGCTGACGGGGTGCTCGGCGAAGAACTCCCTGGTGACGCGGCGCGTGGTGGCCTCGTCGCTGATGTGCTTGGCGCCGTTCTCGCAGTACTCGTTGCGGTGCCGCTTGCCCGGTGCCTCCTCGGGCCAGGCGCAGCCGGGGCAGTCGATGCCGCCGGCCTGGTTGATGTTCAGCAGGGTGAGGGCCGTGCGGCGGGGCGAGGTCTGGCCGAGGGCGTACTTCAGGGCGTGGGCGACGGCCGGCGCTCCCGTGGCCCACGTCCTGGGCTTGTGCAGGGTCAGTTCCTCCGCGGGCTCGCCCGTGTCACGCATGCCCATCACCTCGGCGTCTCGTCCGTGGGCCGGGGAGTTCCGGCGGCCCGCGGACAGCAGCATTCGCCCGGGCCGCCCGCACGGTCAAAGCGGAAGATCCGATGGTCGATAGGCGGTTACGATCACGCACAGCCCGCCGTACCTCGCTCGATGTACGTCCCCTCCGAACCGAACAGGCGGTGGCCCCGGCCCGTGCTCCTGAGACAGCTCGAATACCTGGTGGCGCTGGCCCGCACCGGGCACTTCGCCCGGGCGGCCCAGAACTGCTACGTCTCCCAGCCGACCCTGTCCGAGGGCATCCGCAAGCTGGAGAGCGAACTGGGCGTGCCGCTGGTGCGGCGCGGCCACCGGTTCGAGGGGCTGACGGCGGAGGGCGAGGAGGTCGTGGTGTGGGCGCGGCGGATGCTCGCCGACCGGGACGCCATGACGGCCGGTCTGGCCGCGCTGCGCTCCGGTCTGGAAGGTGAGTTGCGGATCGGTGCCGTGCCGACGGCGGTCGCGGCCGTCGCGTTGCTGACGCAGCCGTTCTGCGCGGCGAATTCGCACACCACCGTACGGGTGCACGCGGATCTTCAGGGCGACGAGATCGTCCGGCGGCTGCGCGCGTTCGAGCTGCACGGCGCGGTGACCTATCCGACCCGTGAGCCCGGTCTGCCGTTCGTGCCGCTGTACCGGGAGCGGTACGTCCTGCTCACGCAGGAGGCGGCCGACGTCGACGCGGAGGGCGTCGGCTGGGCCGAGGCGGCGTCCCTGCCGCTGTGTCTGCTGCACCCGCACATGGTGGGCCGTCAGGTGCTCGACGCCGTCTTCACCGAGCTGCGGGTCGCGGTCGCGCCGCGCGTGGAGACCGACTCCATCGCCTCGCTCATCGCGCACGTCCGCACGGGGCACTGGTCGACGGTCGTCCCGCACACCTGGCTGCACGTCTTCGGCATCCCCGCCGGGATGCGGGCCGTGCCGCTGCTGCGGCCCCGGCGCAGCGCGGGCATCGGGCTGCTGCTGCCGCCCCGTACCCCGCTGTCGGTGATGGAGCAGGCGCTGGCCGACCTGGCCCGCACGTCGTCGATGCACGTGGCGCTGGACGAACTCCCGGGCTGAGCCGTCCAGGAGCGCGCCGCGCTGTGCGGCAAGCCGGGTGCCGGAGGCGGGGCGACGCGGCGACGCCCGTCGACAATTGGCTCGACACCGGCCGCACGGACACGACACCCTGCCCCCGATGACCAGAATCGATGACACGCCCAAGGCGTGGGACGAGCGGACGCAGCTCACCACGTTTCTCGACTACACACGTGACACGGCACGCGCCAAGTGCGAGGGCATCTCCGAGGAGGATGCCCGCAGGGCGCTGCTGCCCGGCTCGCCGCTGATGACGGTCAGTGGGCTGATCAACCATCTGCGGTGGGTCGAGTACTACTGGTTCCAGGTGGTGTTCCTCGGCGAGGAGGACCGGGGGCCCTGGACGGACGAGGATCCCGACCGGGAGATGCGGATCGCCGTGGAGTTCCCGGTGGGGCAGGTACTCGACGAGTACGGCGCGCAGTGTGCCCGGAACCGGGAGCTGGCCGCCGGGGCGGAGCTGGACACGCGGGCCGAGCGGCCGCTTCGGGACGGGCTCCACGTCGATCTGCGGTGGATCCTGCTCCACCTGACCGAGGAGACCGCCCGGCACAACGGGCATCTGGACATTCTGCGGGAGATGCTCGACGGCACCACCGGCTCCTGAGGCCCGCCACGGCGGTCAGTGGCCGGCGAGGAGTTTCACGCCGACCACGCCCAGGCCGATCACGGCGTTGAGGACGCCGGTGACCGTGGCGCGCAGGACACCCGCCCCGACGCTGCGGCCACCGGCGAAGCCCCACAGGGCGAGCGCCGCGACCTCGCTGTAGACCGAGATCCACAGGGCGGTGTCGAGGTGCAGCGCGCCCGCCGCGGACAGACCGATCAGGAGCAGCGGTCCCACGGCACTGGTCAGCAAGGGGCTGCTGACGAAGAGCACGTGCCGGATCTCGTGGGCTCCGGGCCTGCTGCGGTGGGCGACCGGGTGTGCTTGCAGGTCCGCGACGAGGGTCGCCAGCCACAGACCGAGCGCTGTCACGGCGACGGCGACCACAGCGCCCGAGTGGCTGGGGTGACCGCTCATGGCGAGGCCCACCAGGACGGCGAGCAGGGTGAGCGAGGCGTAGATGCGCTCCTTGAGCCGTTCTCCCCACACCTCCGCCCGCTCGTGCGCACCGGTGTCCGGGCCCGTACTGCCGTCGGTCACGTCGAAGGTCCTTCCCGTACGTCGTCCTTGTCGTCGCGAACGTACACAGCCGCCCGCGCCCGGCGGCGTGGCAACACGGCCGGGCCCGTCCGTGGTACCGATGAACGCGCCCCCACACGGTGTCACGCACGACGAAGCCGACCGCACGCCGCCTCTCCCCCGGGCGGTCCACCAGCGGTGACGCCCGCGCGGCAGGACCGGCGCGGCTGCCCCGGCCGCCGTGCGGAAGGTGCCGGGCGCACCGTCAAGTCGCCTGCATCGGCGGCACGTTGGCCGTGTCATGAGCCTGTAACGGTGATCGGTCCGCTCTCGCGCCCCGCCCCGCCGCCTGGCAGACTGACAAGGATGCTCTGACCGCCTCGGGGGAGGAACCGGACGGCATGACAGCGACGATCTCGGTGCGGGTCGAGGGGCCCGTCGGCCTGGACGAACCCGAGGAACTCCGCGCCGAGCTGGCGCGGGAGACCGCACTCCAGTGGCAGGTGGAGGCGCCGGCCGAGGAGCGGGGCACGCTCGACGGCGGGACGGCCGCGGCCCTGCTGATGGCGGTCCTCACCAGCGCCACCGGTGCCGTGGTGCAGGCCGCGGCGCAGCGTGCCGTCGACGCGTGGCGCGGGCGCCGGCTCGACCCGCCGCCCGTCACCATCGTCGTGCTCCAGGCGAGCGAGCAGCCGCAGTCGCCGGACGAGACGGACGGCGACGACGGCAATGGCGATGGCGACCGGCCGCCCGCTCTTCCCGAGGGGAGCTGAGGAGATGGCTCTCCGGGCCCTGGTGATCGGCGTCGGCACCTACGAGGCGAACTCGGGGATGAGTGGTTATCCCACGATCGAGACCAGCGCCCGCGCCTACGGGGACGCGCTCGCCCGGGACCCGCGCTGGGGCGACGCCGGCCGCTCGGTGATCCTCTCCGGCGACGCCGCGTACTCCGCGGACGGCGTGATGCGCGCCCTGCACGACGCCGCGGCGGCGGGCGAGGGGCCCGAGGACATCCTCCTCGTCGTGTACGTCGGGCACGGCGCGTACTGGAAGGACGTCCCCGGCGGCCAGGTCCACTTCGCCGTCGGCTCCTCGTACCAGAACGAGCCGTGGACGTGGCTGTCGTCCTGGTACGTGTACCGGGCCATCCGGCAGAGCCGGGCCGGCCTCAAGGTCCTCATCACCGACTGCTGCTACTCGAACCTGCTGCCGCACCTCGGCCCGGAGTCGCCGCTGCCGGGCATCCTGGGCACCCGCTCCGACGGCACCTGTGTCTTCAGCGCCGTCAGCGGGAACGTGCACAACGCGTCGGCCGACGCCTGCGCCAATCTGCCGAGCCCGCTCGACGGCTGCACCCCGTTCAGCGGCCATCTGCTGAACGTGCTGGGGCAGGGCATGTCCGAGCACGACGACGACCTCACGCTCGGCGCCCTGCGCGCGGGCATCGACGAGGACATGCAGTCCTGCGGGGTGCACGACGCGCCCCGGATGCTGCTCAACGACGCCTCCGAGGCGGCGGCGCTGTTCACCAACCACGCCAAGGGCCGCCGCCCGCCCGGCCGCGAGCCGCAGACCGAGGACGACTGGGTGCGCGAACTGCGGCTGTACGGCGAGCGCAAGCTGCGCAGCCTGATGCTGAAGCCCGACCTGGCGGGCCGGGTCGTGGTCCGGCTGAAGTCCGGCGACGAGCAGAGCCGTGACCTGGCGAGCCGGGTCGAGCGCCGCGCCGCGACGCTGCTCGCGAATCCGGTGGACTTCGTCCGCTACTGGCGTGAGATCGAACCGGCGCTCCTGGGCGGCGCGTGAGCGAGCACAACGGCGCCGTCGGCGCCCGCCGCACGCATCTGCTGTTCCAGCCGGACGTGGCCGCGCTGCTCACCGAGGACTACGCGTGGGTGACACAGGTCGACGGGCCGCAGTTCGCCCGGATCCTCGAGCAGATGCGGTCCACGCGCAGCGAGGCCATGGCGATGCGCGCGCTGCACGCCTTCGCGCTGCGCCGCGGTGTCCAGGACCTGGTGGAGCTGGCGGACGGGTTCGACGCCCGCGACGCGGTCATGATCATGGCGACGGCGGCGCTGGCCCGGCCGGTCGGCGAGGCCGCCGAACTGGCGATGCTCCAGCACGAGATGGAGGCGGGCCGGCCCAGCGCGCCGATCACCGCGAGCATCGTGCACGACGTCGCCTGCCAGCGCACCGCGTTCGACGTGGCGGTCTTCGTACGGGTCGTGCGTGATCAGTACCCGCAGCTCGCGGACCGGACGGTGGCGGTGTTCGGCGGCCCCGACTCGGGCCGCACCAACCTCGACAAGGCGCTGCTGCACACCGCGTTGCTCGACGAGAAGTGCCCGGTCCAGGCCGACCGCCTGCTGGAGCTGACGCTGAACGTCGTGGCCACCCACACGCCCGGCGGTCCGGAGGGCCAGGGCGAGGAGATCGCCGACCTCGCGGGCGCGTTCCTGCACCTGAGTCCGCACGGGCAGATCCTGGAGACCTGGGCGCAGACGCAGTTGAGCGCGCCCGACGCCCGGCAGGTGGACCAGGCACGCAAGCTCATCGCCCGGCTGATCGCGCGGCGCGGCGCGGGCCACGACGCGCTGGCCGCCCACATCGGCCGCACCGCGCAACCGCGCGACGTGGTCAAGCTCTGCGCGCTGCTGACGCGTGAGGAGGATTCGCCGGCCAAGTGCGAGCTGCTGCGCCGGCACGCGGCCGGGCAGCCGAACGTCCAGGGGCTGGCGAAGCTGGTGTCGCTGTGGCACCGGGATCCGCTGCTCACGGCCGGTACGCGTGAGCTGCTGGCCGACATCGTGACCGTGCCCGCCGGTCCGGACGACGTGCCGCGCTCCCTCGATGTCCTCGCGCAGCTGTGCGACTGGCTGAACGAGGAGGAGGGCGGCGACCAGACCTGCGTGGCGCTGCTGTGCCACATCGCCGCGGTGCAGGTGCGCGGGCGCTCCGGAGCGGAACTGACCGAGCTGCTGAACCGCATCACGCGCAACCGCGAGCGGACCCGGGCCGCGCACGAGGTGGGCCGGCAGCTCGCCGTCGCCGTGATGGAACCGGGCGGCGACCGGCACTGGTTCGTGGACTGTCTGGTCGTCCTGCGGGAGAGCCGGCACGCGGAGGCGGTGGAGGCCGCCTGCCGTGAACTGTCCGACCCGTCGACGTCGCAGCCGGCGGACGCCCTGCTCGTCGCCGACGTCGCGCGGCTGCTGCACGCCGCCGGACTGGAGAACGCGGCCTGGACCCTGCTCGAACGGTTCCTGGAGAACGAGCAGTTGGTGCAGGCCTCCGACGTGCTGTGCGTGGTGCGGGGCGTGCTGGCGATCCCGCTGCCCGACGCGGAGCTGCTGCTGCGCGCCACGGTGGGCCGCTGGTCGGACGTGCGTCACCGTGACGAGGCGGTCGGCACGCTGCGCGCGGAGGGCCTCGGCCCGCAGGCCGACTGGATCGTCAAGTCTCTGCGCTGACCCGGGGGCGGGGCGCCGCGCCCTGGTGCGGCAGGGTGGGCTTGACCCGGTCCATGTAGCGGCGGGCGGCCCGCACGAGCAGCGGGAAGACCACCAGGGCCGCCAGCACGGAGACGGTGCGCGTGACCGGCGCCGCGCTCTCGCCGAACAGTTCGCGCAGGCCCGTGCAGCCCACGAGCACGGCGATGTAGCCGACGAGCAGCAGCAGCGGCCGTACCGCGGGATCGCCGCGCCGGGTGAACCGGGACAGGTGCTCACGGGCGTCGTAGTGGCGCAGCACCCGCCCGATGTACGGCAGGTCGCGCCCGGCGAGCCAGGGCAGCGCGAGGAGCAGCGCCGCCCCGGTGCCCACGCCCGCCATGCCCCGCCAGACGTCGGCCCAGCCCGCCTCGTGGATCACCAGGGCGATCGCGACGAACGCGGTGTAGGCCAGGGCCCAGCGGACCGTCGTGCGCAGCCAGGTCGCATCGGTGCCGGGCAGCGCCACGAGGACGACGCCCGGCATGGCGTAGACGACCATGATCGGGACGCTGTTGAGGGCGACCAGCTGCTCCCAGTTGCCGCGCACGAGGGCGAGGGTGGTCAGGCCGATGACGAGGTTGACGATGAGGATCATCCAGTACGCGTCGATCTCCGCCCCGCGGAACTTGAACGAGGCGCGACGCGCGGTCTGGAGGCCGCGGTGGGTGAGGTGGGCGCGGCTGAGGGCGGCGACCTCGCGGGTCAGGGCGTGGGTGAAGACGATGCCGGAGCCCATCGGGGACAGGACGGCGTTGAGCCGGATCAGCCAGGCCAGCCAGGTCATCGAGGCGGCGGTGGCGAACTGGGCGTAGGGCGACTGGAGCATGTCCGCGGCGAGGGAGCCGCAGTTCTGCGAGAACACGTACTGCAGCGCGGTGTAGAGGGCGACGGCGCCGACCAGGGTGCCGTAGACGGCCCAGCGCAGGCGGGCCGCCTCTCCCATGCCGCGGCGCTTGATGTTGCCCGCGAAGTCCAGGGGCGCCTGGAAGCCGATGTACGCGTAGATGATGCCGCCGCCGAGCACCACGTACAGGGCGGAGAAGTGGTCGGCCTGGCCGCGCAGCCGGTCGGCGCCGCCCGACTGGCCGCTCAGGTACCAGGCGTCGCCCGGTGTGCAGGAGCCGGCGGCGTCGGTCGCGGCGAAGGTGAGGCAGACGACGATGAGCAGCGGGACGAGCACCTTGATCACGGTGATGAAGAGGTTCAGCCGTATCAGCCGCCGGGCGGGCAGCAGGTTGAAGCCGACGACGGCCATCATCAGCACGACGGCGCACAGGGCGCCTGTGAACGACAGGTCGTTGGCCCGGTCGAGGCCGGTGGGCAGCCCGCCGGTGTGGCCGCTGCGCAGCAGGGACGGGAACCAGTGGGCGAGGCCGCGCACCATGGCCGCGGCCTCGCTGGCCGGGTTCACGGCGTAGACGATCCACAGGGCCGCGGCGACGACGGTGGCCACGAGCGGTCCCGCGGCCTGGAGCGGCAGGAATATCAGGCCGCCGGTCTTGGGCGCGGCGATGCCCAGTTCGACCATGACGGCGGCGATCAGCAGCATCACGGCGCCGCCGATCACCCAGGCCCACACGGCGTCCCCGCCCGCAGCCCAGTGGGCCTGCCCGGCGGCGAGCAGCCAGCCGGAGCCGACGACACCACCGGCCGCGAGTCCCACCAGATCGAGAACGGACAGCCGCCGCCCCTCGTCCACGTCCTCCGCCGAACCACCCCGGACACGCATGTAACCCAACTCCCTCCCCCGTCCCTGGAGTTGTAGCAGGCCAGGCTATCCCCGTTGCCGTGCGGAAGGCAGATGAACGGCGCAACGATCCCTGCATGCCGCCCGGCGCGTCTCACCCGCTATGAACCATAAGTCCAGATATGCATGGTTCATGACCTTGTTGGTCCTCGCACACTTCGCCGTCGCGCTCTGCGCCGCACCGCTGGTCCGCAGGGCGGGCCCGCGTGCCTTCCTCGTGCTCGCCCTCCCGCCCCTGGCGGCGCTCTGCTGGGCGCTGTCCCGGTGGGACGAGGTGGCGTCGGGCCGGCCGAGCACCGAAACCTGGTCCTGGATCGGGGCGTACGACGTCGAGGCCGCGTTCCGGCTCGACGCGCTCTCGCTCGTGATGGTGCTGCTCGCCGCCGGGATCGGGGCCCTGGTGCTGGTGTACTGCGCCGGCTACTTCCGGCCCGGCACCCGCCAGTTGGGCCAGTTCGGCGGCAATCTCCTCGCGTTCGCGGGCGCGATGCTCGGACTGGTCCTGGCCGACGATCTGATGATCCTCTATCTGTTCTGGGAGTTGACGACCGTCCTGTCGTTCCTCCTCATCGGGTACGACAGCGAGAAGCGCGGCAGCCGCCGCTCCGCGCTCCAGGCGCTGACCGTCACCGCGGCGGGCGGGCTCGCGATGTTCGTCGGGTTCCTGATGCTCGGGCAGCTCGCGGGGACGTACCGGATCTCGCGGATCGTCGACGCGCCGCCCGCGCCGAGCGCCGCGCTCACCGTGGCCGTCCTGCTGATCCTGTGCGGGGCACTGGCCAAGTCCGCGGTGTGGCCGCTGAGTCTGTGGCTGCCCAACGCGATGGCCGCGCCCACCCCGGTCAGCGCCTATCTGCACGCGGCGGCGATGGTCAAGGCGGGCGTCTACCTGATCGCACGGCTCGCCCCGGCCCTCTCGGACGTCACGCCGTGGCGGCCGGTGCTGCTGACGCTCGGCACGGCGACGATGCTGCTCGCGGGCTGGCGGGCGCTGCGGCTCAACGACATCAAGATCGTGCTGGCCTACGGCACGGTCAGCCAGCTGGGGTTCCTCGTCGTGCTCGCGGGCGCCGGGTCGTACGACACCGCGCTGGCGGCCGTCGCGATGATCCTGGGCCACGCACTGTTCAAGGCCCCGCTGTTCCTCGTGACCGGGATCGTCGACCACGCGGCGGGCACCCGCGATCTGCGGCGGCTCTCGGGAGTGGGGCGGTCGCTGCCGTGGGTGTGCGCGGTCGCCGTCGTGGCCGGCGCGTCGATGGCCGCGCTGCCGCCGCTGCTCGGCTTCGCCGCGAAGGAAGCCGCGTTCGACGCGCTGGCGCACGGCGGTACCGGCGAGCGGTGGTCCCTTGCGCTGATCGTCGTCGGCTCCGCGCTCACCACCGCGTACACCCTGCGCTTCCTGTGGGGTGCCTTCGCCCGCAAACCGGGCGTCGCCGACACCCCGGTGCACCGGGTCGGCGCCGGGCTGCTCGCCCCGCCCGCGCTGCTCGCGCTCGGCTCGCTCGTGTTCGGCCCCGGCATCGGCCTCCTTGCGACGCTCTTCGAGGAGTACGCGCACTCCTACCCGGTGCCCGAGCACCCCTACCACCTCGCCCTGTGGCACGGCTTCGGGCTCGCGCTCGGGCTGTCGGCGCTCGCCTGGGCGGGCGGTGCCGCGCTCTTCGTGGCGCGGGAGCCGGTCGTGCGGCTCGGGCGGCGGCTCGCCTGGCCCAAGGCCGACGAGGTGTTCGGCCGGATCGTGCTCGGCCTGGAACGCTCCGCCCTCCAGGTGACGGGCTCCGTGCAGAAGGGCTCGCTGCCCGCCTACGTGGCCACGGTCCTCGCGGTCATGCTCGCCGGGCTCGTCGCGGTCCTCGCCACCGACCGGCCCTGGGACGGCGCCCCGGCGCCCCGCGTCTGGGACTCCCCGTGGCAGGCCGGGGTCGGCGCGCTGACCTGCGCCTGCGCCCTGATGTGCCTCCTGGTGCAGCGGCGCATGAAGGCCGCCGTCCTCGCGGGCCTCACCGGATACGGCACCGCGGCGCTGTACATCGTGCAGGGCGCCCCCGATCTCGCGCTCACCCAGTTCGGCGTGGAGACCGTGTCGACGGTCGTGCTCGTGCTCGTCCTGCGCCGACTGCCGGTCTTCTTCGGCGACAGCCGGAAGATCCGCCGCCGGCTCACCGGCGTCCTGCTCGCCCTGGGCAGCGGCGCCGTGGTGGCCTGCGCGGTGTGGCTCGCGGCGGGCGCGCGTACGGACGAACCGGCCGGGGCCGCGATGACCGAGGAGACCGCGCACCACGGCCTGAAGGACGTCGTCGCGACGATCCTCGTGGACTACCGGGCCTGGGACACGATGGGCGAGTCCGCCGTCCTCGCGGTGGCGGTGCTCGGCGTGACCAGCCTGCTCTACGTGCACCGCAGGCAGGGCCGGTCGGCCGCGCCCCCGGCGCGGCTGCCGGGCGGCGTGACGGCGTGGTCGCTGGCCACGTCCAAGCTCCGGGTGCCCGCCAAGTACCGGCAGGGGGCGCCGGAGCGCAGCTGGCTGGTGGCCGGGGACACGCTCGCGCCCGAGCACCGGTCGGTGGTGTTCGAGGTGGTGGCCCGGCTCGTCTTCCACCCGATCCTGATGCTGTCCGTGTACCTGCTGCTGTGCGCGGAGAACCTGCCGGGCGGCGGCTTCGTCGGCGGGCTGGTCGCCGGGGTCGCGCTGACCATCCGTTACCTCGCGGGCGGGCGGCACGAGCTGGCGGCGGCGGCCCCGGTGCACCCGGGCTTCTTCACCGGTCTCGGTCTCGCCCTGTCCACGGCCGTCGCCCTGGTGGGGCTCGCCGACGGGACCGTGCTGCACGGCTGGACCTGGCACGGGCATTTGCCGCTGATCGGCGACTGGCACGCGAGCACCGCGGTCCTGTTCGACCTCGGCGTGTATCTGCTGGTGCTCGGCGTGGTGCTCGACGTCGTCCGCGCCCTCGGGGCCAAGATCGACCAGCAGACCGAGTACAGGGCGGGCCTCGCGCTCGCCGGTGAGGAGCGCGGGTGACCATCAGTGCGACCCTGCTGGTCTGCGGCATCGTGCTGGTCGCCGCCGGCGGGATGCTGATCCTGACCCGCAGCCTGACGCGGGTGCTGATCGGCATCATCGTGTGCGGCAACGGCGTCAATCTCTTCGTGCTCGCCTCGGCCGGGCGGGCCGGGCTGCCCCCGCTCCTGTACCCGGGTGTGCCGCACGCCCGGGTGACCGACCCGCTGCCGCAGGCCATCTGTCTGACCGCCGTCGTGATCACGCTCGCCACCACGGCGTTCGTGCTCGCGATGGCGTACCGCAGCAGCCAGTTGACCGGTTCGGACTTCGTGCCGGACGACATCGCCGACCGGCGCGTGGTGCTGCGCGCCCAGATCGCCGAGGAGCGCCACGAACTGCGGGAGCAGTACCGCGGGGAGGGCAAGCGGGCCTGGCGCGAGGAGCGGCGCGAGCAGCGCCACCGGATCCGCGAGGACCGTGCCTTCCAGGCGCGGGCCCGGGACTCCTCGGGTGACCTGTGGGACGACGTGCTCGGCACCGATCCGGAGGAGACCCGGTGAACGCTCTCGTTCCGCTGCCCGTCGTCATGCCGCTCACGGTGTGCGGCCTGAGCCTGTTCATCGGGCCCCGGCTGCGCTGGCTGCACCGCGTGATCACCGTCGGGGTGCTCGCCGGGGTCCTGGCCGTCGACCTGGTGCTGCTCGTGGAGTCCGACCGCACGGGCCCGCTCGTCGTCCACCTCGGCGACTTCGGGCCGCCGCTGGGCGTGACCCTGGTCGCCGACCGGCTGGCCGCGCTGATGCTGACCGTGTCGGGCGCCGTCACCCTCATCGTGCTCGTGTACGCGATGGGCCAGGACATGGCCGACCGCGAGGAGAACGCGCCGCTGGCCGTCTTCCACCCGGCGTACCTGGTGCTGGTCTCCGGGGTGTCGCTGACCTTCCTCGCGGGCGACCTCGTCAATCTCTACGTCGGCTTCGAGATCATGCTGATGGCGAGCTTCGTGCTGCTGACGGTGGGCGCCACCGAGCCGCGCATCCGCGCCGGTTCGACCTATGTCGTCGTCTCGCTCGTCTCCTCCCTGGTGTTCCTCGCCGGGGTGGCCGTGACGTACGCGGCGGCGGGCACCGTGAACTTCGCGCAGCTCGCCGTACGGATGCCCGAACTCCCGCTCGGCGTGCGGACCATGGCCGAGGTGCTGCTGCTCACCGTGTTCGGGGTGAAGGCCGCCGCGTTCCCCGTCGCGGCCTGGCTGCCGGACTCGTACCCGACGGCGCCCGCGCCGGTGACGGCGGTCTTCGCGGGCCTGCTCACCAAGGTCGGCGTGTACTCGATGATCCGCGCGGAGACCCTGCTGTTCCCCGGGAACCGGCTCTCGGCCGTGCTGATGGCGGTGGCGTTCGCGTCGATGGTCATCGGCATCATCGGCGCGGTCGCCCAGACCGACCTGAAGCGGCTGCTGTCCTTCACGCTGGTCAGCCACATCGGCTTCATGCTGTTCGGGCTCGCGCTCGGCAGCCGGGGCGGCATCGGCGGCGCCGTCGTGTACACGGCCCACCACATCACCGTGCAGACGACGCTGTTCCTGGCGGCCGGTCTGCTGGAGAAGCGGTACGGGACGACGGAACTGACCCGGCTCGGCGGCACCGCCAGAACGGCCCCGCTGCTGGCCGCCCTGTGGTTCGTGCCCGCGATGAACCTCGCCGGGATCCCGCCGCTGTCCGGCTTCATCGGCAAGCTGGGGCTGATGCGGGCGGGCGCGGCGGACGGCGGCGCCTGGGCGTACGTCCTGCTCGCCGGGGCGGCGGTGACGAGCCTGCTGACGCTGTACGTGATGGTGAAGGTCTGGAACCTGGCGTTCTGGCGGGGGCCCGCGGTGACCGAACTCCCGCTGGAGGGCGATGTCCTGGAGGAGAGCGACGATCCCGACTCGGCGCCCGAGGACGGCTCGGGACCCGCGACGAAGACCGTCGTGCGCACCACCGCCCGGATCCCCCGCGTGATGACGGTGGCGACCGCGGCGGCCGTCGCCCTCGGTCTCGCCTACACCGTGCTTGCCACCCCGCTGACCGGCCTGGCCGACCGCTCGGCGGCCGAACTCCTCGCCCGTACCCCCTACGTCAAGGCGGTGCTCGGACCGTGAACTCCCCCTCCCTCGCGGCGCGCAGGCGCCGTCTCGACTGGCCGCTCATCGCCTGGCTGACCGTCATCTGGATGCTGCTGTGGTCGGGCCTGACCTGGGGCAACCTCATCAGTGGCGTCGTCGTCGCGGTCATCCTGTGCCTGGCGTTCCCGCTGCCGTCCGTCGATCTCGCCCTGCGGCTGCGCCCGCGCGGCATCCTGCGGCTCGCCGGATACCTGCTGGTCGACATGGTGACGTCGAGCGTCGTCGTGACCCGGCACGCGCTGACGGGGCGCCGCCGTCCGGCCGCCGTGCTGCGGGTGCCGCTGCGCTGCCGCACGGACCTGATGATCGCGGCGACCGCCGTCGCGGTCTCCAGCGTGCCGGGCGGCGCCCTGGTCGAGGTCAACGCCGCGACGGCCACCTTGTACCTGCACGTGAGCGACGCCGACGACCCCGCGACGGCGCCCCGCTCGCGCCGGGACGTCTGGCGGCTTGAGGCCCTGGTCGTGCGGGCCTTCGGGACCCGTGAGGAGATCGCGCGGATCGCGGCGGACCCCGATCCGTCCTCCCCCACCGGAAAGGAGAGCGGCTCGTGAGACTGGCCAACGACATCCTGCTCAACGCCGCCCTGACGCTGATCATCCTCGCGGGCGTGCTGCTGCTCATCCGCATCTGGCGCGGCCCCTCGATGCTGGACCGGGCAGTCGCCGTCGATGTGGCCGCGGTGCTGATCATCGCCGGGATCGGGGTGGACGCGGCGATGACCCGGACCCGCTACTACCTGTCGATCATGCTGGTGCTCGCCTTCCTCGGCTTCACCAGCTCGGTCGGCATCGCCCGGTTCATCGCCTCGCGCGACCGCGCCGGAACCAAGGAGCGCCCGTGAACGCCTGGCAGCAGACGGCCGATCTGGCCGGATCGATCCTTCTCTTCCTGGGCGCCGCCGTCTGTCTGGCCGGGGTCATCGGGATGCTCACGCTGCCCGACGTCCTCACGCGCAGCGCCACCGCGACCAACCCGCAGACGTTCGGCATGCTGCTGCTCGTCGCCGGTCTCGCGCTGCGGCTGCGCTCCGGGGTCGACCTCGGCACGCTCGCCCTGGTCGCCTTCTTCCAGCTCCTGACCAGCGCCGTCGCCGCCCATCTGGTCGCGCGGGCGGCGTACCGCACCGGCCAGACGGGCGACTGCGCCCTCCTCTACGACGAGCTGAGCGCGCCGGAGGACACGCGCCCCAGCGCTTGATCTCCTTGATCTTCAGCATCCGCGTGATGACCTTGTCGAGCTCGGCGTCGTCGAAGACCTTCTTCCAGTCGTCGCGGACGATCGACTCGCGGCCGTAGTCCATGGCGATGAGGCAGGCGTCCGAGAACGGGTTGGAGCCCTTGAGGGTGTTGGCGAGCGCGACCTGGGTGTGGCCGAGCAGCATCGCACGGGCCGCCTTCTCGGGCACGCCGACGGTGTGCACGGTCTCGTGCAGGGCCTCGGTGAGCAGCGCGCCGACCATGCAGGCGATGGTCTCGGCGCGGCTCGCCGCCGAGCGGGCCACCGACGAGGACGTGGCGCGCCTGGAGGAGCACCTGCGGGACATGCGCGAGGCGGGCGGGGACGTCAAGGCGTTCGTCGACGCCGACATCGCCTTTCATCTGGAGTGCGCGAACATCGCGCGCAACACGGTGCTGAGCGACATCCTGCACAGCATCCGGGCGCTGCTCCAGGTCTGGATGGAGCGGGTCAACGACATCGAGGGCACCGTCACCGGCACCCTCTGCGAGCACGACGCCGTCCTGGAGGCCATCCGCTCGCGCGATCCCGAGGCCGCGGACCGGGCGATGGCCGAGCACATGCGGATGGCGAGCGAGCGGCTTCAGACGTCGATCGGCGACCCCGCCTGACACGTCCGCGCCGCGGGTGGTGCCGCCGGGCGGCGGGCTCTCAGAAGGAGTCGCCGTACCAGTAGGCGGCGCCGGGTGCCGTAAGGGTCTGTTCCACGGTGCCGGCCGGTGTGAGCAGCGGGCGGTACATGCCCGTCGTGTCGGTTCCCCGTGCCACGGCGCCGGCCCGCAGCAGCCGGGGCAGGGCGCGCTCGGCGCCGGGCGCGTCGGGGAGCCGGGTGCGGGCCCGGACGGCTCCGGCGGCACGGGCCCGGACGGCCAGTCCCGCGTACAGGGTGCCCAGGCAGTCGTCGTCGGCGACGGCCGCCTCCAGCACCTCCGCCGTGCCGTCGGCGATCCGGGCGACCAGCCAGCCGCGCGGTCCGCCCGCCCTGTCCTCGGCCACCAGGTGGAGCGTGTCGTGGCCGTACCAGGCCGGTACCCGCACCCGCCAGTCGTCGGCCGAGCGCACCGAGCTGAGCGGGCGGCGGGCGTTGTGCCGTTCCTGGAGGCGGGCCAGCGGTGCGCGGTCGCCGGGGCGTGCCTCGCGTACGCCGACGGGGGCGTCCGGCGCGTCGGCGAGCGGCCCCTCGGCGTACGGCCGCGCGAACGTCCGCCAGCCGGAGCCCTCGTAGACACCGGGTGTGCCCGTGAACAGCAGGGACCAGCCGCAGCCTTCGCTGATCATGCTCGCCGTGGCCTCGGCGAGCAGGGCGCGGACCAGCCCCCTGCCGCGCGCCTCGGGCCGGGTGGCGACACTGCCGATGCCGCCGATCCGGTGCGGGGCGCCGTGGGCGTCGCGCACCGTGCGCGGTACGTGGACGACGACGGCGTCGAGGCTGCCGTCGTCCGCGGCGGCGACGAACGTGCGCCGGTGCCGGTCCGCGTCGAGGGCGTACAGGGCGGGCAGGTGGGGTGCGTCGCCGAAGCACCGGGACCACAGCGCGTACAGGGCGGGTTCGTCGGCGGCGGTGGCGGTGCGGATCACAGGAGGAGGTTTCCGTCGGTGCGCACGCGGTCGCCGTCCTTCGGCATGGCGTCGCGCGTGGTGCCTTGTTCGACGCAGGCGGTGTGCAGGACGTCGGCGCAGGCGGCGGCCTCCAGGCGCAGGCGGCCGCCGGTGAAGCGGCAGCCGGTGGCGGCGTAGTGGTTGGTGCCGTCGGCGATCCGGACATGGGCGGTGGCCGCGTCGTCCGTACGGGAGTCGGCGCCGGTCAGCTGCCAGGTGACGGTGCCGGAGCCGCCGGCGGCCCGGCCGAGGAGCGCCTTGGCCTTGTTGGTGCCGGTGATGCGGGTGCCGCCGGTGATCTGGAGGTGCTGGTCGCGGACGGCGCTCAGCTCGATGCCCGTGTCGGTGAACGTGCCGCCTTCGACGACCAGTTGGGCCGCTCCCACGGACAGCGGGGCGGCGTCCTCGGCGCCCTCGACGGTGCAGTCGGTGAGGTGGACGGGGCCCGCGCCGCGCAGGACGAGCCCGTCGGCGCCCTTGATCACGCAGCGTACGAAGTGGACGGGGGCGGTCACCGGGGTCTGGACGAGGACGGTGCCCGCGGGCGGGGCGAAGTCGCAGTCGCTGATCACGGTGGGCCGTGTGGAGCGGGCCGAGCGCTGGGCGACGGCGAAGGTCTTCGCGGTGCAGCCGCGCAGTTGCGCGCCGTCGGCGTTCACCGTCAGGGTGCCCGCCTGGTCGAAGGTGGGGCGGGCGATGACGGTGACGTCCTCCAGGGTCAGGTCGGTGATCTTCGTGTTGGCGGTGAACCAGGAACAGGTGTGCCGGCGCACGGTGATGCGCTTGGCCGAGATCCCCCACTGGGCACCGGAGTTGGCGATGTCCATCAGCCCGGAGTTGCCGTCGAAGAGCAGGTCGTGCTCGTACTGGCCGTGGGTGGTGAAGGGGTTGCCGCCCGCGTCGTCGCCGTCGCCGTGGCAGTTGACGACGGTGCAGTAGGCGGACGCCGTCAGGTCGTTGAGGTGGCGCACGTTGCTGGTGGTGCAGTCGGCGACGCGGCCGTAGAGGCAGTAGATCTGCTGGGTGAGATAGCCGGCGCCGCCGTACTCGACGGTCGGCGGGTTCTTCAGGGAGCACTGCTCGGTACGGAACCGGGTGCACCAGCGCCGCATGATCACCGGCCAGAAGGAGCCGGTGGCGTGGATGCCGGAGACGTCGCAGTCCACCGCGTACTCGTACGAGACGGGGTGCGAGCCGGTGTACTCGTCGTCGCCCGCGCCCTCGAAGACGAGGTTGCGCACATGGGTGTCGCGGACGGGCTCGACACGGGTCCAGGTCAGGGTGCGGCCCTTGGCGAGCGGCCAGCCGTTGAGGTAGTTGACGCGGATGTGGGTGCCGTCGACGATCTCGGTGATCTCGACGAGCTTCTGCAGCTCCCGCTCGTCGCGGCCGCCGCCCGCCACCGGGTCGACCTGCACCGTCCACCACTGGCCGACCGCGAAGGCGGACGGGTCCGGCACGGGGAAGGTGTCGGTCAGCTCGATGACCTCGGCGGGCAGCGCGTAGGTGTGGGTGGTGTCGGTGGGGGTGCCGCGGAAGGCGAGGACGGCGCCGAAGGGGTTGTCGTGGGTGTTGGCCTCGATGCCTTTGGTGAGCATGCGGTGGCCGTGGAAGTCGAGTTCGATGCGGGAGCGGTGCCACAGGTGACGCTTGGTGAACAGCAGGTCGGTGTGGGCCTCGACGCGGTGGACGTCCGGGTCGCCGACCATCGCGTCCAGCGCCGCGTCGGCGGGGGTTTCGGCGTCGAAGTGGCCGAAGGTGCGGAAGTCGACGATTCCGGTGTGGAGTTGGTGCCAGCGGCCCCGGGTGGTGGTCTTGGCGGGGGCGATGACGGTGCCGCCGTTGTGGGCGGCCTTGGAGGCGGCGTCCCAGCGCACGGCCATCCCGCCGCCGTCACCGGCCTCGTGGTATCCGGCGACGATGACGACCGCCCCGTCCCGGACCCCCTTCGACGTCCGCAGGGCGGCGACGGTGTCGACGTACAGGGCATCCTCGCGGGCCGCCGCGTGCGCCGTGCCGGAGGTGGCGGTCAGGACGCCCACCCCGGTCAGTCCGGACAGCAGCAGGGCCCGTCTGCGTGACTCGTCCATCGGGACGTCGCTCCTCAGGTGTCGTGTGACATGTCGTGGGAGGTGAGGGAGTTGCGGTACGGCGGCATGAACCGCATCCGGGGCATCTGGTCGGCGAGGACCCCGCCGTCGACGACGATCCGGGCGCCGGTGATGTACGCGCCCGCGTCGGAGGCGAGCAGCAGCAGCGCGCCGACGCAGTCGTCCGGCTGGGCGTAGTGGCCGAGCGGGATGCGCTCGCGGTAGGCGGCCTCGAACGCCTCGCGGTCGAAGGGGAACTCCCCGTCGATCGGCGTCTCGACCATGCCGGGCGCGAGGGTGTTCGCGGTGATGCCGTGCGGGGCGAGCTCCACCGCGTACGTCTCGGTGAGCAGCTGCGCCGCCGCCTTGGATGCGTTGTAGTGGGCCAGGCCCGCCTCGGCGACCAGGGCGTTCTTCGAGGTGATGGTGATGACGCGGCCCCGGACGCCGTCCGCGACCATGTGCTCGGTGACGCGCTGGGTGAGGAAGAAGACGGCGTCCACGTTCACCCGCATCACCGCCGCCCAGCTCGCCGGGGTGATCTCGCCGACCCGCTCGAGGGCGGCCGTGCCCGCGTTGTTGACGAGGATGTGCAGCGGGCCGCACTCGGCGCGGACGGTGTCGGTGAAGCCGGCCAGCTCCTCGGTGCGGGACAGGTCCTGGCCGTACGTCCACGCGCGGCGGCCGAGCTTCTCGACGGCGGCGGCCGTGGTGGCGATGCCCTCGGCGTCCGGCAGGTCGACGAGGACGAGGTCCGCGCCCGCCTCGGCCAGGCCGACGGCGAAGGCGCGGCCGAGGCCCCGGGCCGCACCGGTCACCAGCGCGGTGCGGCCCGTCAGGTCGAAGCGGTCGACGCCGCGCGCCCCGGTGCTCACGACAGCCCCAGGAGGTCGAGCGAGGGGCGCTCGATGATGGCCTCCACCGCGTCGGCGTCGAGCGGCGGGAGGCCGGGGATGCCGGGGATCGCGGCGATCTCCCGCAGCCCCTTCACCGAGTCGTCGACGGTGGTGAACGGGTAGTCGCTGCCGAACAGCAGCTTGTGCAGGACGCCGTAGTCCTGGGCGAGCCGGAGGCTGTGCCAGAGCTGGAACGGCCGGTAGTGCAGGGCGCTGACGTCCGCGTAGACGTGCGGGTGCTTGCGGATGACGGCGATGCACTCGCCCTCGAAGGGGTGGCCCAAGTGGGCCAGGACCATGCGGAGTTCGGGGTGGCGGATGGCGACCGCGTCGAGGTGGCGCGGCATCGCGTACTCCAGGGGCGCCGCCGACACGAAGGTGGTGCCGGTGTGCACCAGGAGCGGCAGGCCGTGCCGCTCGGCGTACGCGTACAGCTCGTCGTACTCCTCGGCGGCCGGGTCGAAGCCCGCGTACATCGGCATGAGCTTGATGCCGCGCAGGCCCAGCTCCTGGTGGCCGTAGCGCAGTTCGTCCTGCCAGCCGGGCTGGGTGGGGTCGAGGGCGAGGTAGCCGATGAGGCGGTCGGGGCGCTCGGCAACGTAGGCGGCGACGGCCTTGTCGTCGACCCACAGGCCGCTGCGGCGGGCCTTGCCGCCGACGACGATCGTGCGCGTGTCGGCCGGTGAACTGGCCGCGTATTCCTCCCACTTGACGGTGAGGTCGACCTCGCCCTCGTGGGCGCGTGCGGAGTCGGAGGCGAACGGGTCGGTGAAGTCGTGGCTGTGCCGGAACAGATGGGAGTGGACGTCGACGATCATGTCCGGTTCCTCTTCTCCCAGCCCTCGGCGAACATGTTCCAGAACCGGTGGGTCGGCGGGTGCTCCTCGAAGACCTCGTCGACGAGTTCGACACCGAGGCCCGGCGCGGTGGGCAGGTCGACGTGTCCGTCGGCGGCGAGCGGCAGGGTGCCCTTGAGGGCCTGGAAGACGTAGTCCTCCAGGAGGCCGTCGAAGGTCTCCAGGATCTTGAAGTTGGGGATGCCGAGCGCGGCGTGCACCGAGACGGTGGTGCACAGCGGCGAATTGGAGTTGTGCGGGGCGACGAGCATGCCGTGCGTGTCGGCGATCGCGGCGAGCTTGCGGACCTCGGTGAAGCCGCCGGCCATCGACAGGTCGGGCTGGATGATGTCGACGGCCTCGGTCGCGAAGAGCTGCTTGTACTCGTAGCGGTTGTGGAAGTGCTCGCCGCCGGAGATCGGGAACGGGGCCCGCTGCCGCAGCTCGGCGTAGCGCTCGATGTGCGTCCAGGGCAGCGGCTCCTCGAACCAGCCGATGTCGTACGGCTCCAGCTCGCGCAGCAGCCGGGACGCGGTCGGCATGGCGAACCGGGCGTGCCCCTCGATGAAGAGGTCGACGTCGGGTCCGACGGCCTCGCGGACGGCGGCGACGAGGTCGACGGAGCGGCGCAGTTCGGCGCGCTCCAGCTCGTGCAGGCCGGGGCCGAAGGGGTCGAACTTCAGGGCGGTGAAGCCCTTTTCGAGGATGGCGCGGGCCTTCGCGGCGAAGACCTCCGGGTCGCGCTCGCCGTTGTACCAGCCGTTGGCGTAGACGCGGACGCGGTCGCGGCAGGCGCCGCCGGTGAGGCGGTAGGCGGGCACGCCGAGGGCCTTGCCCATCAGGTCGTACATGGCCTGGTCGAGGCCGGACAGGGCGACGCCGCCCATGTCGCCGCCGCGCAGGAAGTCGCCCTGGTAGAGGCGGAGCCAGATCTCCTCGATGTCGAAGGGGTCGGCGCCGATGAGGTGGCGGCGGGCGAGGGACTCGGTGAGGGCGCAGACCTCTTGGCCCCGGTAGGGGTGGGTGATCTCGCCGATGCCGGACAGGCCCTCGTCGGTGTGCACGCGGACGTAGCCGAAGTCGCGCCAGGCGGTGCCGAGCATCAGGGTCTCGACGCGGGTGATGCGTCCTGCGGGGCCCGCGGGGCGGGTGGTGTTCACGGTGAGCATCAGTTGACCGCCCCGCCCATCGTGGAGGCGTTCTCCAGGTCGCGTGCGCCGCCCTCGGCGAGGACGGCCTTGACGGCGGCCTCGGTGCCTTCGAGAAGCCGGTCCACGTCGGCGTCCGTGTGGGCGTAGCTGATGTGGCTGCGCTTGAGGTTGAGGGGCAGCTCGAACAGACCGTGGTCGAGGAGCTTGCGGCGGTAGCCGACGAACAGCGACGCGTCGTTGGCGAGCAGGTCGTCGTAGGTGCGCGGGGTCTCGGGGCCCGGCATGAAGTACGAGACGAAGACGGAGCCGTGCCCGGTGACGACGGCGGGGACGCCCAACCGGGCGTACAGCGCGGTGAGTTCGGCGCGGACCCGGTTGCCGAGCCGGTACACGTGGGCGTGGACCGGCTCCTCGCGCAGCTTGCGCAGGGTGGCGAGGGCGGCGGCGACCACGGACGGGTGGCCGTTGTAGGTGCCGGCGAAGAAGGCGGGGGCGCCGGGCCGGGTGGAGAAGAGGTCCATCAGGTCGGCGCGGCCGCCGATGGCGCCGACGGGCGCGCCGTTGGCGATGGCCTTGCCGAGGGTGGTCAGGTCGGGGGTGACGCCGCAGATGGACTGCCAGCCGCCGAGGTCGTGCCGGAAGCCGGTGATGACCTCGTCGAAGACGAGCACGCTGCCCGCCCTGGTGGTCTCCTCGCGCAGGGTGGTGAGGAACTCCTGGTGCGGCAGGAGCGCACCGACGTTGTGCGGGACCGGCTCGACGATGACGGCGGCGATGTCGTGGCCGTGCTCGGCGAAGGCGCGGCGCACGGCCTCGCTGTCGTTGAACGGCAGGACGAGGGTGGCGTCGAGGACCTCGGGCAGGATGCCCGTGGAGATCGGGTCGTGGGAGCCGACCTTCTCCGGCGCGGAGATGACGTTGAGGCTCACGGAGTCGTGCCAGCCGTGGTAGCAGCCCTGGAACTTGACGACGAGGCGGCGGCCGGTGGCGGCGCGGGAGACGCGCAGCGCGTGGAACGTGGCCTCGCTGCCGGTAGAGGTGAGCAGCACCTTCTCGACGGACGGGATCAGCTCGACGAGCTGCTCGGCGAGCTGGACCTCGCCCTCGGTGACGCCGACGCCCATGTGACCGATGCGGGCGCCGGCCTCGGCGGCGGCGCGGGCCACCTCGGGGTCGTTGTGGCCGAGCAGCGGCGGGCCGAACGCGGCGTGGAAGTCGGTGAACTCGCGGCCGTCGGCGGTCCGGAAGCGGGCGCCGCCGGTTCCGGTGACGACGAGGTCGGTGAGACCGGGGATGCTGCGCTGGCCGCTGTTCACACCGCCGGGCACGACCGTGCGGGCGCGCTCGGCGATCCGGGCTCCGGAGGGGGCGTCCGGGCCTGAACTCATGGGGCTTGCTCCTTGCGTCGAGAGTCGTCGGTGTCAGGGGCCCTGCCCGGCCCGAGCACCCTGGCGCCATCCGCCCGGCAGTCTCCGCAGGAAGTGTTCTCACAGTCGCCGTCTTTTCAGAACAGCGTTCTGTGGTGCAGAACACGCCTGGAGACTACGACCGGTTTCCGGGCCGGTCAACCCCCTTCGCGCCTCATCCAGAACAGGATGCGACTACACTGTTCGGCCATGACGAACAGTGAGGGCCCAGACTCCCCACCGGCCGAGCCGAAGTACTGGGTCAAGAGCGTCGCCAGAGCCGCTGACATCCTCGAAGTCCTCGCCGCTCCGGCCCCCGGAAACGGCTTGAGCGTCACGGAGGTCGCGCAGACCTGCGGGATCTCCAAGAGCGCCGCGTTCGGCACCCTGCAGACCTTGCGCGCGTACGGTCTCGTGTCCGACGACGGCGAGGGCATGAGCCGGCGCTACCGCCTGGGCATGGGTCTCGCCCGGCTCGGCGACCGGGCGCGCTCGCAGGTGTCCCTGCGTGCGGTCGCCCAGCCGGTGCTGCGCGAGCTGACCGGCGAGACGGGGATGGCCTCGCGGCTCGCCGTCCCGGAGGACGGCCACGCGGTCGTCGTGGACCAGGTCGAGCTGGACCAGCGGGTCCGGCTCGACCTGCGCATGGGCCAGCGCGAGCTGCCGCACTGCACCGGGCTCGGCAAGGCGCTGCTGTCGGCGGTGCCGGAGGCCGAGGCGGCGCGGGTCGTGGAGCGCTTCGGGCTGCCCCGGCGCACGCCTCGTACGATCACCGACCCCGCCACGTTCCTCGCCCACCTCAAGGACATCGACCGGGTCGGGTACGCGCTCGACGACGAGGAGGACGCCGAGGGGATCATCTGCATCGGGGCGCCCGTGCGCGACGATCACGGGGTGTGTGTCGGGGCGATCAGTATCACCGGGCTGAAGTTGGGGCTGCCCGCCTGGAAGTACCAGGAGTTGGGCGGTCAGGTGCGGGACGCCGCGCGGCGGGTCAGTGTCGCGTTGGGCTGGGTTCTCGAGGAGCCCGCCTAGGCGTCGGCGGGGTTCTCGTGCTGTGCGGCCGCAGGTCGAGTGTGGCTGGTCGCGCAGTTCCCCGCGCCCCTTACGGGGCTCCACGCGGCGGAGCCGCATATCGGCACAGCCCCGCGCGCCTTACGGGGCTTGACTGGCCGGAACCTTCCACGTACGGTCCGTGCCAATCGCCGGGACGCACTCCGGTCATCGGCGGTTCACCTGCACGGACCCGACTCCCGCTATCTGCCCCCATAGCCGGGAACCGCGACTGGCTCGCCCACGCACGGTCCCTTTCCAGCCATCCGCCCGCACGGCACCACCCCCGCAGGAACGCTCCCCTCCCATCGGCACTTCTCGGAAGGCGAAGTCCGTCATGAGCGTTCCGCAGCACCCGAGCACGACCACGAGAACCGACCGCCGCGCCCTGTTGCGCGCCTCCGGCCTCGCCGGCCTCGCGGTCGTCGGCACCGTCGCGGCCACCGGCACCGCGCAGGCCGCGTCGCAGGAAGACACCGCGTACGTCGACACCGTCGCCGCCCTGCGTACGTCGAAGGGGGTCCGGGACGGGGCGGTCGTCATCGTCGCCGGATACCACGAGGCCGGTGACGGCGGCGGGATGGCCGTGCGCTGGGACGCCGCCTCCAAGGCCGCCCACAACGGCGGCACCGTCATCGCCCCCGCCAAGACCACCACCCGGGGCCGCTGGCACCAACTCCACACCGGAGTCGTCGACTTCCGCACCTTCGGCCACTTCGACGCCGAAACCCCCGCCGACGCGGCCCTGGACGCCATGGTCGGCGACCCGGACGTCCACCGCGTCGAGGCCCACACCGACCTGCTCTTCACCAAACGCCACCTGTGGCACCGCTCCCGCATCGAACTCGACTTCCACGGCCACCGCATGCTCACCAAAGGCATCGAGGCCAACACCCACGACAACCCCTTCGGCGCCGTCCTCGCCTTCCGCGGCACCCCCACCGACACCACCCACACCCACAAGCTGGGCGCGGCGATGCCCGACCTCTCCGACCTGTTCGAGGTCGGCGACTCCGGCGAGTTCGAGGTCGGGCAGTGGTGGGCCGTCGAGGTGGACGCCCTCTCGGGGAAGTACGAGAAGGAGATCCAGCGGCTCGTCCAGGTCACCGATGTCGTCGACGGCACCCGCATCCGCGTCAACTACCAGATCGGCTGGGACCTCGCGGCGGGCCGGACGCTCACCTGGACGCGGGTCGAGCCGGTCGACGGCGCCCACGTCCGCAACCTGGTCTTCGAAGGCGCGGGCGACGACGAACTCACCGGCTCGCACCCGGTGTCGTACGAGTACGCGGTGGACTGCGACGTCTCCGGCATCGAGGCGACCGGCACCTTCTGGCCCGTGGTCATGCGCCGCTGGTGCACCTTCTTCCGCACCGAGCAGTGTTCGCTGGCCAACCCGAAGTCCGTGACGTACGGCGGCGCCGGCTATCTGACCCAGCAGATCTACTGTCTGTACGGGCACGTGGAGGACTGTCACACCTCCAACGCCCGGCACCTGAACGACTTCACGGCCTCCGCCTACTGCTATGTGACGAACTGTCACGGCGACGGTGACGACCAGGGCCCGTTCGTCACCCACGGCCAGTTCGAGCACGACCTCGTGTACACGGGCAACTCGGGGCTGATGACGTTCGCCAACTCCGGTGCGGCCTGGGGCGGCGCGGCCAAGCGGATCACGGTGCGGCGGCACGCCTGCTCGTGGTTCGTGGCCCGCGTCAAGGTCACCGACCTCACCCTGGAGGACGTCACCGTCATCGGCAAGCCGTCCCTCGACGGCTCGGGCATGCTGTGGGTGAACGCCGACGGCATCCAGATACGCGGCTGCACCGCGAGCGGACCGCTGATCGTGTCGCAGGCGTCGTCGCGGTCGAAGCGGCCCAATGTGATCGCCGACTCCAGCTTCTCGTTCGCCTCCGGCGCCGAGATCACCAAGGCGGACGTCACCGCGCCGCTCACCCTGCGCGGCGTCACCCTCACCGGCATCGGCAGCGCCGTCTTCAACGGCACCGGCCCGCTCACCCTGGACGGCTGCACGCTCACCGGCGCGGCGGACGCGGCCCCCGCCTCGTACGCCCACCGCGAGCTGACCTTCCAGGGTGGTGAACTCAGCGACACCGGTGTGAAGTTGACCGGCGCCAAAGACCAGCGGCTGCGGGCCGACGGGCTGCGCCTCGGCGGCGGCACCAAGGACGACGCCCTGCTCACCCGGGCCGGCGGCGCCGACCGCACCGTCACCTGGGAGCTGACCGGCGTCACCTCCGAGGCCGCCGGCGCGAAGACCGCGCACCTCCTCGTCACCGAGGGCGGCAACCGCTACCGCGCCACCGGCTGCACCTTCACCGGCGGGCGGCTCGACCTGCGCGCCGCCGCGTTCGCCGGCTCAGGCAGCCACCTGCTGCACACCGGCTGCGTCGAGGACGGCGTCGAGCGCGCCGCCCTGCCCGACGAGGGCGCGCGCGTCGCCCACACCGCGGGCACCGTCCGCTACTGACATCCCGGCCCACCGACACCTCCAGGGAACCCCTGTGTCCACGCACACCCCGATCACCGGCCGCCCCGTCCGCGTCGCCCTCGTCGGCGCGGGCAACCGCGGTCTCACCTACGCCGAGTGGATCAAGCAGCACCCCGAGCGGGCCGAACTGGTCGCCGTCGCCGACCCGCGCCCCGCCGCGCGAGCCGCGTCCGGCGCGCCCGTCCAGTACGAGGACTGGCGGCCGCTCGCCGAGGAGCGGATCGCGGACGCGGTGATCGTCGCCACCCAGGACCGCGACCACGTGGAGCCGGTCCTGGCGCTGGCCCGCGCCGGGTACGCGATCCTCGCCGAGAAGCCGCTCGCGCCGACCGAGGACGAGACCCGCACCCTCGTCGAGGGGGTCCGGGAGGCCGGCGTGCTGTTCGCCGTGTGCCACGTCATGCGGTACACGCCGTACACGGATCTGGTGAAGGAGGTCGTCGACTCGGGCGTCCTCGGACAGCTGGTGTCGATCGACCACCTGGAGCCGGTCGGCTGGTGGCACTACGCGCACAGCTACGTCCGCGGGCCGTGGAGCAGCGAGAAGGACTCCTCGCCGATGCTGCTGGCCAAGTCCTGTCACGACCTGGACTGGATCTCGTACGTGATGGGCGGCGCGCGCATCGAGCAGGTCGCGAGCTTCGGCGGGCTGCGGCACTTCACGCCCGAGAACGCGCCGGAGGGCTCCGCCGAGCGCTGCCTCGACTGTGCGGTCGAGGCACAATGCCCGTACAGCGCACAGAAGTTGTACCTGCCGACGCTGCGCGAGCAGGGTCCGGTGTGGCCGGTCACCCATGTCACCGAGGCCACCGACGAGGCCGGGCTGCTCACCGCACTGCGCGAGGGCCCGTACGGGGTCTGCGTCTACCGCTCCGACAACGACGTGGTCGACCACCAGGTCCTCGCCATGCGGCTGTCCGGCGGGGTGACCGCCACGTTCCAGATGGTGGCGTTCACCGAGCAGACGCACCGGCAGACCCGGATCTTCGGCTCGCACGGCTGGCTGCGCGGCGACGGCGAGCGGGTCACCGTGCAGGACTTCCGCACCGGCGAGACGGTCGTGCACGAGCTCGGCGCCAGCGGGTCGAACGCGGCCGACGGGCACGGCGGCGGCGACACCGCCCTGGTCGAGGCGTTCGTGCGGGCCGTCGCGACCGGCGACCCGGGCGCCGTGCGCTCGGGCACGACGGCGTCCCTCGGCAGCCACCTCGCGGCGTTCGCCGCGGAGCGGGCCCGGCACACCGGGACGGTGCAGACCGTCCCCGTCCACTGACTTCCCCCTTCCTTTCCACGTCCCTGGAGGCAACCCTCATGTCCCGTACCACGCACCGGAGTTCCAGACTGCGCGCGGCCGCCGCGCCCGCCCTCGCCACCGTCCTCGCCGTGAGCGCCCTCGCCGGGTGCGGCGGCTCGGGCAGCGGTTCCGACAGCAAGTCCGTCACCATGTGGACCTACCCCGTGATCTTCGACGAGGCGAAGAACAAGGCGTACTGGGACGGTCTGGTCTCCGCGTTCGAGAAGAAGCACGAGGGCGTCACCGTCAAGGTGGAGACCTTCCCCTGGGCCAACCGCGACACCCAGCTGGCCACGGCCATCGCCTCCGGCAAGGGGCCCGACGTCGTGTACCTGATCCCGGACCAGCTGCCCAAGTACGCCAAGAACATCGTGCCCGCCGACGACTACATGCCGGCCGACGCGAAGAAGGACTACACCGACTTCGCCCTGGAGTCGGTCACCGTCGACGGCAAGGCCCTCGGCACCCCCGTGCTCACCAGCGCCAACCCGCTGATCTGCGACAAGCGGGTCTTCAAGGCGATCGGCGAGACGTCGTACCCGACGACGTGGGCCGATCTGGAGTCCCTCGCGCCGAAGTTGAAGAAGAAGGGCTTCTACGCGACCAGCTACAGCGGTGACACGCAGCAGACCCTCAACATGACGTTCTACCCGCTGCTGTGGCAGGCGGGCGGCGACGTGTTCGCGCAGGACGGGAAGACGACGACGTTCAACAGCGCGGCGGGCGTGAAGGCCCTGACGTACCTGAAGAAGCTCGTCGACGGCGGCTACACCGACAAGGACCTGGTGACGACGACGCCGAAGCTGGAGCAGACGCCGGTCGCCAAGGGCAAGGTCGCCTGTACGTGGCAGAACACCCCGGCGGACGTCGAGCCGTTCTGGGGCAAGGAAAACATCGTCGTCCAGCCGCCGCTGAAGGACGTGAAGCCGGTCGGGTACGGGACGGTCGGCGCGCTGTCGATGCTCAAGGGCGCCAACACGAAGCTGGCCGGTGACTGGATCAGCTTCGTCGCCGAGCCGAAGAACGCGGCCGGTCTGGAGAAGGGCGCGGGCTACTTCCCGGCGCGCGAGTCGGCCGGTGACCTCTACCCGGGCGACGCGCTCCAGAAGGCCGTCGGCGACACCCTGCCGACCATGACGGCCGGCCCCCTCCAGGACAAGGCCCGTGAGGTCATGGGCGTCCTCGCGCCGGAGATCCAGGCGGCGCTGCTCGGCAAGAAGTCCCCGAAGGACGCGCTGGACACGGCGGCCAAGGCGGCCGACGCGCTGGCGTCCCGCGGCTGACCGGTCCTCTCGCACCGCCCGTCGCGTCCGGGGGCTCTGCCCCCCGGACCCCCGCGTCCCTTGGCCTGACACGCCGGCCGGGCTGGGTAGTCCCCCATCCGAAGGAGTCTCCCGTGACCGTCGTCGCGGACCACACCCGCCGAACCGAGCGGCGCGGCCCTCAGGCGCGCCGCGAAGCCCGGATCGGCCTGCTGTTCGTCCTTCCCTGTTTCCTCCTCTTCCTCGCCTTCCGGTTCGGTCCGGGTGTCGCCGGTGTGCTGATGAGCTTCACCGACTACACCCTGACCGGCGGCGGCAAGTTCATCGGCGTCGACAACTTCACCCGCCTGTGGGCCGATCCGCTGTTCTGGAAGTCCCTCAAGGTCACCGTCCTGTACACGGTGCTCGCCGTGCCGGGCACGCTGATCGCGTCGGTGGCGCTGGCGCTGCTGACGCGGCGCGCGTTCCGCGGTTCGAAGGTGTTCCGCTCGGTGTTCTTCCTGCCGGTCGTCACCTCGCTGGTGCTGGCCGCCACCGTCTTCGTGTGGATCTTCTCGACGGGCGGCCCGTGGGCGACGTTCGTCAGCTGGTTCGGCATGTCCGACGAGTCGTGGCTGACCTCGGACACGCTGGTCGTCCCGGCGCTCGCCGTCGTCG